>CALDPN010000214.1 GCA_937911235.1 uncultured Bacteroidales bacterium | reverse complement strand
CCGAAGAATCAATGCTCTCCAAATGTATGGTTTGTATAGAGTCTATCACCAAAATATCGGGATTGATGTCTTTGGCTTGATGATAAATTTGTTCAAGTGAAGTTTCACTAAGAATGTAGCATTCGTTGTTTTGAATACCTATTCTGTCGGCTCTAAGTTTTAGCTGACGAGTGCTTTCCTCGCCAGAAACGTATAGAACTTTGTTGTTTTTTAGTGAAAGTACTGTTTGAAGTAGTAGGGTAGATTTACCTATGCCCGGCTCTCCACCAATAAGCACAAGCGAACCAGCCACTAGTCCACCACCAAGTACACGATTAAACTCGTTGTTGCCAAGGTCTATGCGAATTTCTTCTTCTGTGCTAATCTCGTGAATAGAAACAGCGGCTTTATTTTCGTTAGGAATAAAGTTTTGAGGAGTCTTTTTGTTTGTCTTAACCTCCAATTCCTCTACGCAAGTATCCCACTCACCACACGCAGTACATTTGCCAAACCATTTACCCGATTTGTGTCCGCATTCTTTGCATATGTAGGATATCTTTGCCATAGGTTTTATTTTTTTTCGTTAAAGTTTGAAACTAGTATTTTGGATTTTTTTGCCGTAGGCTGTTTCCTTTAATTCCAAAATACTAGTTCCCAACTTAACTCTGAATTCGTCTTAGAAGCACTTAGGTTGAAAGTTAGTATGAGGGGTTAGGAATTAGGAGTTTTGCCGCAGGCGTCTTTCTTTAACTCCTAAGTCTTAACCCCTCATACTAATTTCTTAGTACTAATTCCTAACCCCTCACTTCTAATCTCTAATTTTCAATTATTTAAGTAAGTTTGTTGTTGAATCTGGATGAACAATTTTTGGTTTGAAAGTTTTGGCTTCCTCCAAATCCATGTAAGCGTAAGCTGTGATGATAAGAATATCACCAGGTTGTACTTTACGTGCAGCAGCACCATTGGTACAAATAATACCAGAGCCTCTTTCACCCTTGATTACGTATGTTTCAAAGCGTTCGCCGTTGTTGTTGTTTACCACAGCCACTTTTTCGTTCTCAATTATGCCAGCAGCATCCATAAGGTCTTCGTCGATGGTAATGCTACCAATATAGTTAAGATTTGCGTCGGTTACGCTTACTCTGTGAATCTTAGATTTAAGAATTTCTATCATCATATCTTAGTAGTGTATATTATCTATTAATCTTATTTTGCCACAATAAACAGCAATGCAACCCACAATGTAATCACTTTCTTCCCAAGAAGAAACGCTTTGAAGACTGTTGCCATCTACTATATCGTAATAATCCATTCTGAAGACTTCGTCGGTTTTAAATTGGTCGATAACCCAATTTTTTACTTCGTCCACAGACATTTCTTTTGCAAAGTTAACACTTTTACTCAAAACTTGTGAAATTAAAGCCGCTTTTTTACGTTCTTCGGCAGATAAAAGTTCATTTCTACTGCTACGAGCAAGACCACTTTCTTCACGAATGATAGGGCAAGCAATAATTTCTACAGGCAGATTTAGTTGGCGAACCATATCTCTAATGATTGCCACTTGTTGGAAGTCTTTTTCGCCAAAATATGAGCGAGTAGGCTCTACAGCGTCGAAAAGTTTACTCACAATTTGTGCCACGCCATTGAAGTGACCTGGGCGATATTTGCCTTCCATTACAGTTTCGATGCTACCAAAGTTGAACACGCGAGTGTCTTCCTCTGGATACATTTCTTCTACCCCAGGCATAAAAACAATGTCGCAACCTGCAGCCTCAAGAAGTTTTTTGTCTGCTTCTTCGGTGCGAGGGTAGCGTTCTAAGTCTGCTTTATCGTTGAATTGTGTAGGGTTTACAAAAACACTCACCACACAAACATCATTTTCTTTCACACAGCGTTCTACAAGAGAAATGTGGCCACTGTGAAGTGCTCCCATTGTAGGTACAAAACCAATATTCTTAGAGTTGTACTTTGCTAACTCTTGTTTTAAGTCTTTTATAGTTTCTACTACTATCATAGTTTGGTTTATTTTTCGGGCACAAAATTAGATAAAATTACCATTGTACCAAAGCATTAGATAAAAATTTATATCTAAATAATTGTAAATTTAAGGATTTTTTTTTATATCTTTGCAAAGTAATTGTTTTTTTATTATTATGGCAGTAAAAGTATTATACATAACACAAGAAATTTTTCCTTATTTACCAGAGTCTGAAATCGCAAATAAGAGCCGTCAGTTGCCCCAAGCAATTCAAGAATTGGGTAGGGAAATACGTACTTTTATGCCAAAATATGGCTGTGTAAACGAAAGAAGAAATCAATTACACGAAGTTATTCGCCTCTCTGGTATGAACCTTATAATTGATGACACAGACCATCAATTAATTATTAAGGTGGCTTCTATTCCAGCTGCACGTATCCAAGTTTACTTCATCGACAACGAAGAGTTTTTTAAACGTCGTTTTGTTGTGAAAGATGAAGCTGGTAACGACTTTGCAGACAACGACGAAAGAGCAATCTTCTTTGCACGTGGTGTATTAGAAACTGTTAAGAAACTACGTTGGACTCCAGATATTATTCACTGCCATGGTTGGATGTCGGCTATTGTGCCAGTAATGGTTAAAACAGCATATCACGACGACCCATTCTTTGAAAATTCTAAGGTAGTCTATTCTTTATACAATGATGAGTTTACTACTCCAATGTCAGACAGATTGAATGAGAAAATCTTAATGAACGGCATCGACCTTGCAGATGTGTCTGCAGTAGCAGGTAATGCAAATTATGAGACTCTATCAAAACTTGCTATGCAATATTCTGATGGTATTATTCAAGCGTCTGAAAATGTGAACGCAAACTTGTTGGAAGATATTAAAAATTCTCAAAAATTGTTCCTTCCTTACGTTTCTGAAGAAAATTATGTAACTTCGTACAACGAATTTTACGACAAAGTATTAGAAAAATAAGTTACAGATGAAAAATTGGACTGGAATAATATTATTCCTTGCTTCTTTAATGTTTGCCGCTTGCGAGGCAAATGAAATAGGTACTGAAATCCAACCAACCGAAGATAAATTGTCAGTCAAAACAGATTCTTTTTCTGTTTCGGCTACCACTGCGTTTATAAAAGACAGATATTCTGAGTCTGATAAATTACTCTTGGGTAATTATGAAGATCCTATTTATGGTACTGCCAGATTAGACTTTCTTGCAGAGTTTAGATATTTGAATGCAGATTATCCTTCTACAGCCAAAGCTACTTCT
Organism: uncultured Bacteroidales bacterium; assembly: GCA_937911235.1. GTDB lineage: Bacteria > Bacteroidota > Bacteroidia > Bacteroidales > Paludibacteraceae > Enterocola. The sequence goes on along the minus strand of CALDPN010000214.1, from coordinate 11,118 downwards.
GTGCAAGTGGTGCTTTATTACAAAACCTTCTTTGGCGACTCTACTGCAGTGCAAGAAGCTACTGTTTATCAACTTAGCAAACCTCTAGAATTTGAAACCAACTATACTACAAATATAAGTGTAGAAGAATACTGCGACAAGTCTGTAGTATTAGGTAAAAAGGTATATGTGGCATACGACCCTACTGTGCCAGATTCTATTCTAGAAGAAGACGATTATTGTAATACAGTAAGAATAGACCTACCTCTTTCAATTGGTGAAAAACTTATCTCGGACAGAAGTATAACACAAAGTCAAGAAAAATTCTTAAATCTGCTTAAGGGTGTTTACGTTACAAATGAATTTACTGGTCAAGTGGTATTAAATGTAGACTCTGTAAACTTGGAAGTAGCATACGATTATGTGCCAAAAGCTACTAAACCAGACTCTATAGTAAACAAGGTGAGAGTTTATCCAGTAAACAAAGAAACTACAAGTGTACTTAGAATTTCTAATGTTAAAGCACCAGATTTAGAAACAATACCAGATAGTTTGGTGTATATGTCTTCTTATATAGGTATGGTGCCTAAACTGCAACTTCCAATTGAGCGTATCAGAGAAAGACTAGGTTACGAAGAAGGTGATATTATTAGCATAAACAATATGTCTCTTATAGTGGAAGAAGCTCTTTGTGCCGATAGTTCACTTACAGAATTGGATATGCCTCCGTTTGTAATCTTAATACGCGAAGCCGATACAGAGAAGTTCTTTACTCAAAGTTTGTATCCAGCCGAAGGCATTACAAGTGTGCTTGGTGTGTACGAAAGTGATATCAGAGCATATAGATTTAATAATCTAGCAGATTATCTACATAGCATTCTACTAAATGGAGATTCTGAAGAAGAAGTGAATCCGTTCTACATACTGCCAGTAACAGGTGCTACCGATATTCTTGGTACCGATGCTGTTATTCGTCACCAATTCCGTCCTTCTGGTGTGAGACTCCGTAGTGGTAGTAATGATTCGAATATGAGGTTGAGTGTTACTTATACAAAACTATAACTCTTTTATCGCTTCTTGCGATGCAAGTTTATACGCGTTTATTAGTCCTCCCGTGCCTAAGAGAGTGCCTCCGAAGTAACGTACCACCACTACTAGTAGATTTTCTTTCCCCGAAGCTTCTATCTGACGTAGGATAGGGCGTCCTGCTGTGCCAGAAGGCTCGCCATTGTCGTTGGCACGTATGTCGTTTCCAATCTTGTAGGCATAGCACACGTGACGTGCTTTATGGTGTTCTTTCTTATAAGCGTTTACTATTTCTTTCACTTTGTCGGTACTATCCACATGCAAGGCATAGCCAATAAATTTACTTCCTTTTTCTTTGTATATGCCTTCGCCTATAGGACCCAAAATGTTAAAATCTAATTTTTTCATACTGCAAATTTACATTATTTTAACGATTTTTTTCTTTATTACTAATAAAATTTACTAATTTTGGCGATTAAGATTAAAATAAACCAAAAAAATCAATATGAAAAAAATCAAATTATGGCAATCTTTGCAGCGAATAACTGTTTTATTGGTTGCTCTTTTAAGTATGAGTCATGTAATTCAGGCTCAATCTATCTCTATTTCTGTAGATAAAACAGATGTTATGCTAGGAGAATCTGTAGTAATAACTGCAAATTTAACAGGTTTCCCTAGTGATGCGACTCTAACTTGGTATCAAAAAGAAGAAAATACATTTTTCCCATTAGCATTGAGTGATACCTCAAATCCAATCACATTAATCCCTCAAAAAACAACAGAGTATTATGCGGAGTGTAATGAAGAACGTTCTAATTCAGTGATAGTTACAGTGACAATTCCAGAAAATTTGATAATCTCTGTTAGTAAAACAGAATTAGCTTTAGGAGAATCTGTTACATTAATTGCAGAAACTCAAACTGGCATAGACTTAGGTAGAACTCGTTGGCAAAAAAGAACCAATAGTCTAGATTGGGTAGACTTAAGGGATGATGCAGGAGCTCCAAAATTAGGTTCAACAGTAACAGACGCACCCGAGGCAGGTGAAACATGTTATCGTGCTATAACAATGGAAGCAACAGGTGCAGAGATTATCTCAAATGAAGTATGTGTTAGTTCAGAATACAAATGTGCTACAAACTCTGCACAGCACAATCTTTTCATAGAAGACTTTGGAACTCTTTCTTCAGAAACATCTCGTAGTAGTGGTTCTGTAAACTATATTAATACTTCAATATACACTTTTGTTGATAATTGTAAACCACTTAAGGCAGAAGGTACATACGCCATTATGACCAACCCTAAATTTGCAGGTTATGGTGGTTTGGATCATAATGATAATTCTTGTAACGGAGTAGAAGGACAAAGTTTATGGTTCCGCGACCTTTATGACCACACTTTTGGTGGACTAAAAAATGGAGAGTGGGGTGCAATGCTTATGGTTAATGCAGCAAATCTTCAAGGTCAATCAGAACAATTGGTATATTCTCGTACAGTAGATATGCCTTGTTCTAATACAAACATGATTTTCTCTGCTTGGTTTGCAAATGCTGCCAATCCAGAACGTGTAAGTACACAAATCTCTATGAAATTTGTGGTTCGCGACCAAAATAGAAATATTATAGAATCGGCTACACTTCAAATTAATGAAATAAAACCAGAAGATGGTTGGGTAAAAGGTGAGACTTCATTCAATTCTGGCAATAACGATAAACTTACAGTAGAAATCTACAACTGCATAGAAGGTGGTAATGGCAACGACTTTATGGTAGATGATATTTCATTTAGCATTTGTGTGCCAGAAGTTAGTTTGTCAGTTTCTAGCTTAGTGCCAGAGGTAGAAATAAAAGACGACCAAGTTTCAGGTTCATGTGGTTCTGATATCTATCTAGATTTAGAAGAAGGTATGGCAGAAGTGGTGTTTGACAATCCTTATTATTTATGGTATGTAAAAGAGCAAGGTAGCACTGAGTTTGTTCACAAGGCGGAATATGATAACATAACAGCGATATATACAAAAATTACCCCATATACTCAATATTATGTGGTGGCAACAGCAAATGAGGCAGATGCATTGGACTATATTGCAGGAAATTTATCAAAATGTGCTCCTGTGGCAGTATCAAATACTATTACAGTGCTTTGTGCTCCAAACTTAGAAGTCTCAGTAAAAGAACGTAGTTGTAACGAGGTTACATTAGAAGCAAAAAAATACGATGACCCAAGTGGTTTAATAGATTTCTGGTGGCAAATCTCAAAAGATGGTAAAAATTGGAGCAATCTAGACGCTCCAAAAAATGCTTATACATTGGAATACACTCTTACTGCAGATACATACTTTAGAATTTATACAGACTTAGTAACTAGTCCTGCTGTTAAAGTGTCTCTGAGAGGAATAAACCTAGTTGCAAGTCCAAATAAAACTTATATAGGAAGCAATGTAAAATTAACGGCTTCTACTATGAAATATGACTTGGGAGAAAATGATAAATATCAATGGTTTGAAAAAGATTTAACCTCTGCAGGTTCAGAATATAGCTTAATAGATGAAACCACAAATTCATTTATCTATTATACTCTAAAAAGCGAAAAAGCATCTGTAAAAGTAGTAGCAGAAGGTTGTGAAGCAGAAGTTACAATAGAAAAACTTTTACCTATAGAAATTCAAGAGAAATCTAGAGATTGTAATGAAATTACTATAGAAGGAATCACAGATATTGAGCCAAGTAAGATTAAATGGTATTATTCTGCAGATGGAATTGAATATACAGAATATTCTGCTGTGGGAACTCCTATTACATTTGATGTTCCAGAAGAAAATACAAATGGGGTTTATATAAAAGCTCAAACTACAGACGGCAAAGAAAGTGAACCAATTTTTGTAAAACCTATTGTAATTACAAATTCTGTTTATAATGCAGATGGTCAAGAATTAAATACTCAGGCGTCACTTATTGTAAATGACGAAGAAAATATAACTATCAAAACTTCTATCGAAGGTTGGACACTATCTGCTGCAGATTTAATTACCTATAAGTCTTGTAGTGGCGAAGTTTTAGCATCTACTGCTGAAACAGAATTTACAACTGCTATTACAGAAAGTAACAAATGTTTCATCACCGAGTTCAATGGTTGTGTTACAGAAGATATTGAATTTAGCATTAGAGAAAAAGAACTTATTTGGCCAACAGCATTCAATCCACTAAACCAAGATGGTGTAAATGATACTTTCGTGCAAGGTTATGGTATTAAAGTAATGATTATGGACCGTTATGGAAATGTGGTAGCTGAAAGCGAAGACGGTTGGGATGGCACAATCAAAGGCGCTAATGCTATGCCAGGAGTTTACTTCTATGTGGCAACACTTCCAGATGAAACCATCAAAAAAGGTACAATAGAATTAGTTCACTATGTAAAATAAGGAGAGATAAGATATGAAAAAGATATTTAGTATTTTAGTTTTACTTTTTAGTAGCATGGTGATGATGGCTGCTATAAGTGAAAAGTATTCAGATGGCACATATTTATTCAAATCTCTTAAATGTAATACAGGAAAAGACGAATATAATATGTCAAAATTTGGAGAAAATTCAATCATTTATTTCTCCAGAGGTAAACTAATGAAGGTGGATATTGATACCGAAAGAGGTATTACTGCCAAACCACAAGTTTACAAAGAATTAAGAAGTTTAGGTATTCACGGAACAGTGGCATACGATGAAAATAAGGGAATCGTTTACTATTCAGTAAAGGAATCAGACAAATGCGAGTGGCTTTATGCTGCAAAAAAACAAGGAAAATCTTGGGTGGCAGAGCGTCTTGTAATAGACGGTATGGAAGATGCTCGTGGCAGATCAAATTTCCTTATGAATGCAGGATGGAACTACATGGAAAAGAAATTCCATATAATGCTAAATCCTGTGATGGCAAAAAATGGTTCTCGTATTTACTTTACATCTGCTACACTTCCAGATGGTGAGGGTGGACTTGATATTTGGTATATAGATGCCAAAGGTGATGGCACATGGACAGCACCGGTTAATGCTGGCTCAAATATCAATAGTAAATACAATGAAGACTTTGCGTTCGTAGAAAATGATGAGGTTATTTACTTTTCATCAAATCGCGAAAGAGATGTAAACTTATATATGGCCAAGATAAATGGTGATGGTTGGGAATTTGCTCAAAAAATGCCAGAACCATACAACTCTAACAAACTAGACCAAGCAATTGTGGTGATAAATGAAACTCCACTTGTGGTGGCAAATAGGGTAAAAGGCAGAAGAAGAGATATTTATGCTTTCGTTAAACAACCAGAAGACCCAGAGCCAATACCAGTGGAAGAACCAGAAGTTAGCGAAACTGAAAAAGAATATTTCTGGACATTCTTTATCTTCGACTTCGACAAAGACGTGCTTACAGACGAGTTTGAACAAGAACTTGAAATGCTGATAGCAGAAATGAATAAATATCCAGATGCAATGTTTGAAGTGCGTGGTCACACAGACGAAAGAGGTTCTGATACATACAATGATGAACTTTCACTACGTCGTGCCGAAACCGTTAAGAAAATGCTAGTAGATAGAGGCTTCAATGCAGAAAAGCTTATTTGCATAGGTCGTGGCGAAAGAGCGCTTAAAGTGCCAAATGCACAAACAGAAGAAGAACACGCAGAAAACCGTCGTGTAGAAATTAACATTATTAACCCTACAAATAAATAAGCCATGAAAAAACAATTTTTATTAACCGCAGTTTTGTTATTCGTGTGCACAGCAATATTTGCACAGGGTGACTTTAGACTTTCAGAACAGATGTTTTCTCGTATCAATCAGAACCCATCTGCTGTAGGCAACAACGATAAGATTCAAATATTCACAGCCACACGTCTTCAATACGTGGGTATGGGGCTGGAACAATCTCCTACATCTGCACTTTTAAATGCTCACTATTATAACGAGTCTTTAAAATCTGGTTTTGGTCTTAGCTTCACATACGATGAACTAGGTCTTCAAAATCAAACTATCAATGCAAAAGTTTGTTACGCATACAACTTAGATATTTTTGAAAATGGACTTCTTTCATTGGGTCTTTCTGCAGGTGTAATCAATAAAACATTCGACCCTCAACGTCATATTTGGGAAAATCCTAACGACCCTAATATACCAGAAGGAGTTTATACTCAAACAGATTTTGACCTAGACTTTGGTTTTGAGTTCTCTTACAAATACATTATGGCAGGTTTCTCTATCACTCACTTGCCTAATATTACAAAAGAACTTACCACCGTGGCTGCACCTTCACAACTAAATGCATACGTGCGTGGTAATGTATATTTGCCAGAGAAGTTTAACTTAATTCCAGCAGTAGCATATAGCAATGTGGGCGCACTAAACAAGGTGCCAGAAACAGCTAAGCTTGATAAATGGTCACAAGAACACTTGTTAGACTTTAGCGTTACAGCAATGTATGATGGTAAATATTATTTAGGAGTTGGCTATCGCCTAAATAATATGGTATCTATTATGGCAGGTTTTGAATGGCAATGGCTTCGTTTAGGTTATTGTTATGATATAAGTGTTGGTAAGTTAGCTAACTTGACTTCGTCAACTCATGAAATTATGTTGTCGTTTATAATACCAACAACAAAACCAGTAATATGGTAGTCGAGTTTTTTTAAAGGGCACTTTTCTCGTTGCCCTTGTCCTCACAATCCTCATTTACGTTAGTAAACTCCGGTTGTTCGGACTTCGGGACGCCTAAAAATTGCTCCTTTAAAATAACTCTTATTTGCAATATCTTTTATATCTTTGCGGGGGATTCAGTGAGTCCCTCGCAATTTTTTTGTAATTAAACTGAACTGAAAATATGAAAAGAAACTTTTTTATTGCTCTTGTGTTGGGAGCATCTTTAATGGCTTGCTCAAAGCAATATTACCCTCAAATGTATGAAAAAGCAGGTGCGGACGAGCTAGAAAACGTGTTTATCGGTAGCAACGATACACTTAAATTAGACTCTGCAGCAGTAGAGCAAGTAGTTGATACTGTAGACTCTGTAAAACAAGTGGTTGATACCGTAAAAACAGAGGTTGCAAAACCAGTAGAAGCAGAAAAAATTGTTGAGTCTTCAGACAAATACACCACAGAAGATGGTGCAGAAGTAGTTTATGCATATCACGTAGTGGTAGGAAGTTTTTCTAGCAGAGCAAATGCAAACAATCTTTCTATCGAACTAAACAAACAAGGCATTAAAGCTACTGTAGCAAGAAATCAAAATGGACTTTATCGTGTGTTCTATTACTCAACCGACAACGAACCTGCTGTGAGACTAGTGCTTGCAAAAGCTAGAAAGAAATATCCAGACGCATGGATGCTAAAATTAGTAGCAAAATAAGTTTGGCAAAAAGGTTTGTCACTAAATGAGAAAAATTTTAATATTTTCTATATTGACACTTATCTGTAGTGCCTGCTCCGAAAAGGGTAGGTTCTATAGTAAAGAGGCAGAAAGTCTTCCTCTTGAGGTAGTTGTGCAGCGTTTCGACCGCGACTTTCTTGCATTAGATTCTGCTGCACTAGCAGAAAAATATCCAGATTTCTACCAAATTTACGTAAGAAACATTCTAGAACTACCTGCCTTGGAAGTAGAAAAATTTAAGGCCGACAGTGCGGTGCGTGCCTTATGTGCCGATGTAGAAAAAGAATATTCTTCTGTTTCAGATGTAGAGCAAACACTTACCAAAGCGTTTAAATATTACAAATACTATTTCCCAGAAAAACAGGTGCCAAAAGTGAGTTTTCACGTGTCTGGTTTCAACCAATGTGTGATAACCTTGCCAGGTAGGGTGTCTGTGAGCGCAGATTATTATTTAGGAAAAGATTATCCTTTATATGCTACTGTGGCATATCAATATGAAGTGCCATATCTTACTCGCAATCATTTGCCAGTGGATGTTATGCTAGGTTGGTTGAGCTCAGAGTTTCCAACAGAAGACTACCGCCTGCTTGAGTCTATGATAAATCATGGCAAGGTGATGTATTTGCTTGAGGCATTCCTTCCAGAGTATGAAATGTGTGAAATTCTATCTTACTCACCAGAGCAATTTGCATGGTGCGAGGAACACGAAAAGAGAATTTGGCACTCAATTGTAGAAAATAAAGAGTTATATTCTACCGATTGGCGCACTATCATGAAATATACTCAACCAGCGCCATTTACTAGTGGCTACTCACAAGAGCATTCTCCTGGTCGCCTTGGCGTGTATATGGGTTGGAAAATAGTATCTTCATTTATGAAGGCGCACAAAGAACTTTCCCTTTCAGACCTTATGTCCACCACCGATGCTCAAGAAATTATGAGATATTATTAGTGGGAATAGCGTCATTATGCGTAATACTTAGAAAAATAATATTCTTTAGAAATCGTTTGAAATTTTACAAGCAAAAAATTTGATTTTTCTAAAAAATCATTAAATTTGCACTTATAAAATCAGAAGATTTTACATATGTAAGATTTTCTTTTAAGACATATTTAAAAGCGTTTACTACGCTTGTTTTGGCACATAGAAACTTCGCAACTTTCTTTACTGCAAGTCAAAAACAACGCAACGTAAATGCTCCTAGGATGTGTATAAAAATTTGCACATTGTTCATGGCAGACGTACTAGTTGCGTCTGCTTCTATTGGTATATTGTGTGCAATCCTATTCATGTCAGCGTGGAGCTTATGCGTTGTTCGTTTCAACTTGCAGGGCAATGCGAAGGCCTCTATGTGTGAAGCGAGCAACAATGCAAAGTTTCACGCTTTTTTTATGTCCATACTAACGTAGAAAGTTTATTGTTGTAGATACTTTAAATCAAATATAATAACTTAAAATTTGGACATTATGAAAAAAATAGGATTATTTGCTACTCTAGCAATGTTATTAATATCTTTCGCTTCTTGCGAAAAGGTAGAACCTACTGCACTTGAAACCTCAGACTTAAAAGGAACTACCCTTGCTGGTTATGTATATTTTCAAAAACTTGATGATACAATGGCACCAGAGGGAAATCAACTTTTTGAAGGCAAAGCCAGTGTAACTATCGAAGTAACAGAACTAGGTGCTGACGACAAAGCAACTGGCAATGTTATGATTGTTACAGCTGCCCTTAAAGGAGGAAAATTTGAAGCGAGCATTCCAGTGGCAGCTGGTAAAAAAGCATCTTGCAAGACTACTTGTATCTTCCAACAAGAAAACTACGATGCTGAGGTAAAACCAGACGATTCAGACATTAAAAAAGTAATGATTACCTACAAAGGTGAAGCAAACCCTACACTTAAATATGGCGAAACTGTTTACGTGGACCTAATTGGTAAAAGAGTAGGTGCTACAAACGACCCATATCACTTCAATCCTTAATAGCGAACTTTTTTTATCAATATTTAAAGCGTATTATTATGAACAAGATAAAAGTAATAACTGTTTCGCTATTGTGTGCCTTGTCTATGGGTGCTATGGCACAAACAGAAAAAGAGTCTAAAGTTTATACTCCAGAGGTTGGTAGTTTTGCAATAGGTGTAAACTTCAATCCAGTGGCTGCTGCACAAGGTGGCAATGCTGCGTCATTTTCTACTGTAGGTCAGTTTCTTTACGGAAGTGCCTCTGATGATGGTATAATTAGTAATGCTGAAAGTAAACCAAATCAAATGTATATTTTGGCACAACAACCTATGGTGGCTTTCTCTTTTAAATATCAAGCAAAAGAGAACATGGCATTTAAAGCTAGTGTTGGCTTTAGTGGTGCAAATATAAACTATCGTGAATATGTAGATGAAGATAGAGCATTGGCACTAAATCCAATGGCAGAAGACCAAGTAGCTGATGCTGTCAATCTGAAATATGCAGGTGGCGGTGTTACTCTAGGTCTAGAGTTTTCTGCAGGTAAAAACTTACGTTTTGTAGGTGGAGGTGGTTTAATGTATTCTTTTGGCGGTGGCGAAGTAGATTTCAAATATGGAAATGCTATTACCGAAGCCAATCAACACCCAACTACAATGGAAAAAATCGACAAAAATATCAACGAATTTGCTTCAAGTGGTTGTACATGGATGGATTATGGTCGACCTGTTAAAGAATACAATATTGGTATGAGTCATGGTATTGGTATTTACCTAAACCTAGGTCTTGAGTGGTTCTTTATGAAAAATGCTTCTCTAGGAGCAACAGTAGACCTTACTCCAATTATGGTGGCATTCCAACCACAAACCTACACCATTTACGAAGGCTATGATAAATACAATGGCAAAGTGGCTCAGTACAACGACCTTGTGAGTCCTGGTAGTACATATTTATTGTATGGAACAGAAAATATAGGAGTTAATATTTCACTACATTATTACTTTTAATCGTTAGTGAATAGAATACAAGAGTGGCTACGTTAAGTTAAGAAAAGATAGTCACTTTTGTTTTTGCTAATTAGATAAATTTATTATGAGAAAGATTTTATACTACTTGTTTTTATCGGTTACCTGTTTGTCAATGACAATGGTTTCTTGTAAAACAGAAGAACCAGAAGGACCAGACAAACCTGGAACAGAAACCCCAACTAATCCTCAAGAACCAGACAAACCTGAAAATCCAAACAAACCAGCAGAACCTGTGTTGCCAAAGGATTCTACCACGGTATATTTTGTAAATGCAGATAATTGGGAAACTGTGAATGCTTATATTTGGTTGTATGCAACAGATGAAGGTGTACTTCCATGGCCAGGCGAACCTGCTACCAAATGCAGCGAAAAGGTACACGATATGGATGTGTACAGCTATAAATACCAAACAGACCAAGCCGATATGATTATTTTTCATAACGGAATAGGGATGCAATCAGCCAATGTTGCAATAGATGCAACCAACCCCTATTTCTATAATAATGTTTGGTATACTTCATTGGACGAAATTCTAGAAAATAATGTGCATATGCATAATGGTCATGAGTATGTAGATTTAGGTCTTTCTAGCGGAACGATGTGGGCGACATGTAATTTAGGTGCAAGTACTCCAGAAGATTATGGAGATTATTTTGCGTGGGGCGAAACAGAACCCAATTCTTCCGATTATGGAATCAATAATTATAAATGG
>CALDPN010000213.1 GCA_937911235.1 uncultured Bacteroidales bacterium | reverse complement strand
TTTCCCCTTTCAAAATCGTTTCTACATCAATTATACACAATCTGTCGAAAAAATGAAACAGATTTTTTGAAAAAGTGCTTTTTTTGACGATATTCTATATATTAATGTAATTAATCACAAGGGATTGTGTTTTATTCAGTAGCCATATACTATTCAATCGGCAAAAACACCAAAACGAAAACAAAAAGAAAAAGAGCATCCTTTCTGCAGAGGACGCTCCTTTATATTTAGAGTCTAACTCAGACGAGTTGATGATTAATTAACTTTCTAAGACTTATTTGCGTTTTTTATAGATTTTATCTATAATCAACGCCAACGCACCATCACCCGTTACGTTGCACGCAGTGCCAAAGTTATCCATGGTAATGTAAAGCGCAATCATAAGGGCTATTTGACTTTCGTCGAAACCTAAAATGCTTTGAAGCACACTAATTGAAGCCATAATTGCACCGCCAGGCACACCAGGTGCTGCCACCATTACAATACCAAGCATAAAGATAAAGTAAATCATTTCACTTGGCACCACAGGGTTGCCATGCATCATCATAAGAGCCACTGCACACGCCACAATTTTCAATGTACTACCAGAAAGGTGAATTGTTGCACAAAGTGGAATTACAAAATCTGCCACATCTTCATCTACTTTGTTAGATAAAGTTTGTTTTAGTGTTACAGGAATTGTAGCCGCAGAAGATTGTGTTCCAAGAGCAGTGAAATATGCAGGAAGCATAGTATAAAGCAGTTTAAACGGATTTCTGCGAGTAACTATACCCGCCACAATATATTGTAGAAGTAGTACCAACACGTGCAGAGCAAATATAATTCCTATTATCTTCACAAACAGCATTAGCATACTTGCTATTTGACCAGACTGTGTGATATTCAAGAATATACCAAAGATATGAAGTGGTAAAAGAGGAATAATTACCTTTTCAATAGCTAGTGAAATAATGCCTTTAAACTCGTCAAGCACGTGTTTTAGGTTGTGACCTTTAATTTTTGCCACGCCTAAGCCTAGTAAAAACGCAAAAAACAATGCTGTCATTACCGACATTAATGGCGGAATTGAAAATTGGAAAAATCCTGTTAGGTTATTGTCTTCTGCCAAAGTGTTAGACGCCTGAGCCGCATCCACTATAAGTGGGAAGGTTGTAATTGCTATGCCATAAGACGCTAACCCTGCCAAAATAGTTGCACCATACGCCATACCCACAGTAAGAAGTAGCATTTTACCAGCTTTCTTACCCATATCGGCAATAGCAGGAGCTACCATGCCAAGAATAATAAGAGGCACTAAAAAACTAAGTAGTTGACTAAAAATCTCGTTGAAAGTAACGAAAATTCTTATTCCCCAACTTGGCAATATGCCACCTAAAAGAATACCTAACACAATAGCCACAAGCACCTGTGGCAAAAGTCCTATTTTAAATAGTTTTTTCATTTATATTATTGATTTGATATGCTATCATTTTTTGGAACAATTTGTTCTAACCCTTCAAAGAAACCTTCCATAGCACCGCCAAGTTCAATAAGTCCTTTTTCAAGTTTTTTAAACACACCTTTGCTAAGATACGCAGAACATTTACCCTTAAGTTTACCAATTTCACGAAGTTGTTCGTCGGTGTAATTATGAAGCTTCATTTGAGCTGTAATCACTTCAAACTCCACTTGAGCCTTTTCCCAATCCTCTGCGGTATAGTTTTCATGATTTAGTTCCAAGTCTTCATAAAGTTCTTGAAGAGAACGCAAACTTTTTTCCTCCACAGTGGCACATGCCATCATTAATGATGCCAACACGGCAAACATCATAAGACTAAATACTCTTTTCATAATGCATAATTTATTAAACAGCACGAAGATACAGAAAATTTTTAATACCTTTGCAACAAGAAAAACGAAAAAACATGACAGAAATTTCAAAATGCCCTAAATGTAATGGCGAATTTGTTTACTTCGACGGTTCGCTTTATGTGTGCCCAGACTGTGGTCACGAGTTTAACGAAGAAGATATTGCAGCATCAGAAAGCGCAGACATTGCAAAAGACAGCAACGGTGTAGAACTTTTAGACGGCGACTCAGTTACCGTTATCAAAGACCTTAAAGTAAAAGGTTCTTCAATGGTAATTAAACGTGGCACAAAAGTAAAAAGCATCCGCCTAACAGAAAATCCAGAAGAAGTAGATTGCAAAATCGACGGCAGCAGCATCGTACTAAAAACTTGTTTCCTAAAGAAATAACTCCTCAAACACAAAATAACAAACGCTTTAGAATTAAACCTCTAAAGCGTTTTTGTTTATACTCACAAAGTTACTAACAAATTTTTATTTATAAATTTTGCCACATCTGTCATCACGTGTGACTCTTTTGCAAATACTTCCCATTTTGAGACTCCCTCTGCCACTTGTTCTATTATTTGCTTATAATTATGAATATTGTTTTTCAAAGCAACAGTTTCTAAGTCTTTATAGGTAAATTCATCATTTTTACCATTAAGATACATTTGATGATGTTTTGTAAATTTTCCTGTTGGATTATATGAATAACATAAATCATATGCAGGAGATAATTCCCATTTCCCACCTGGATACATTAAGAATGAATGATTTTTTGTATGGTCATCGTGATTTCTTGCCATAACATTGAAAACCATCCTCCTAAATATTTCCTCTTGAGAAGAATAAGGTAATTTTAGATAATTGGCAATTATAAATAAAGATTCATAATTTTGTGGAAAGTCCCTATCCATATTGGCAATGCCCGCCATTGTTTGCATGTGGATTTTTTCACCATTTGCTGTACGGTCGAAGCGTTTTGTCATAAAATGATGAATACCATTTTCTTCTAAAAGTTGACATTGACTCATATTAATACCACAGTCTTTTGCCATTAAATAATAAGCATATTCTATAGGGCCTATCTGTGAAGACATTTGCTCTTCCACATTATCCAAACCTCCACCAGTGTATAAATTTGAATTTGTGCCTGAGAATTTTATTAGATAATATTCAAAACCTTCTGGTGCTTTCACTTGTCCACTTCTCACCTCTCCAGTATTATTGTTGTAAGCAATAATTGCTTTAGGTTTGGCTCCACCTGCCGATGTTCCTATTTTTAATATATCTAAAATATGTTTATCCTTTTGTTGTAGTTTTTCCTTAAACGAAGTTCTTTCTAGTAAAACCTCGTTAGCAAGAGATGCCAGTGCACTTAATTCTATTCTTTCGTTATTATCATTACTATCTACTGCAGGGATAAACTCTAATGCTCCCATTCCTCTTTTACCTATATACGACAATTGGTGTAATGGAGTAATATTAGCACCAACGATGCCATTTAATTCGTAATAACATCTAATTATTTCTTTACCATATTTATCAGGAAGTGAATCTGCTATAAATGGAGGTAAACCAACAAAACATCTACTATCTCTATTCTCTGAATATGAGTAGACTTGATTTGGCACAATATTATTTATAGGCAAAAGAATTGGAGCAAAATCTAATTTATTACCTAAAAATGAAGAATCTATAACAAAATGAGAATATTGTTTATCATCGTCCCATGACAAACGCCCCAGTCTATTCTCCCAAAGAAAAATGTCTACATATATCATAAAGTATCTTTTTTATACCCTCCACGTTTACGGGTTGATTTTAATTTATCCAACAAAAATGGGTTAATTGGTTCTTCTGGAAACAACAAGTCTAACTTTGGCAACAAGTCCAACACCCTTAGATATGCCACAAAAGTTAAAGTTGAAACAGGTTTCCCTCTTTCTATTTGCTGTATAGTGGAAACATTATTACCAACAATATCTGCCACCTCCTTCTGCGAATAATTTAATTTAACACGTCTTTCCCTGAGTTCTTTACCTATCATTTCAAGAACTGCGTTATTCGTTGTAAATCTCCAATTTTTCATACTTTATTCTCTTGTTTGCAAATATAATGAAAATAATCATTATAACAAGCGTTTTTTATTAATTATAATGGTTTTTACCACTATATTATTATACAAAAAAAGAAGTACACTTAAAATCTGTATACTTCTCTTAACCAATATAGGCTTTTATATTATTTACAACTTTCTCTAAACCCACGAATCTTATACCTAATTCTTAGCATATAAAGGATAGCGGCAGTGCCGAGACCGAATAGATAACCATAGAAAAGACCGGCAGGACCTAGTTCAAGTACAAAGCCACACAGGTATCCTACAGGAAGATTTAAAACAATGTAGGCAAGAAGTGAAATCCACGAAATCATTTTCACATCTTGAAAACCACGCATTATGCCCACGCCAGCACATTGAAGCGCATCAAAGATTTGAAAGCACGCCACCATAATAAGCATTTGTGAAGCGAGTGCAAGCACGTCTTCGTTGGTAGTAAATAGCAGAGGAATCTCATTTCTAAACACCGTATAAATAAGCGCAGCAGAAATATTCCAAAGTAGTACCAAATGTATGGTAGCTTTGGCAGTAAGACTCATATTAGTCACATCGCGTCTGCCATAAAAATGCGACACACGGATAGTAACCGCTGTGCCCAGTGCCAAAATTATCATAAACGAAGTGTTGGCAAGGGTCATTGCAATTTGGTTTGCCCCAATGGCTGCAGTGGTAAACCAACCCATCATAATGCCAGAAATAATAAAGGCAAGCGACTCCAAAGACATTTGTGCCGAGATTGGTCCACCCATTCTCAAAAGTGACCAAATATCAGACATTCCCAGTTTAATAGTTGGGAAGAGCGAAGTAAACGAACGGTATTTTCGGTTGAATATAAAATATCCAGCACCTAGTATTGGCATACAAATGCGAGAAATAAGAGTAGCCCAAGCGGCACCTTCCACACCCAATTCTGGGGCACCCAAGTTTCCACTTATATAAACCCAGTTTAAAAAGATGTTTATCGCATTGCAAATCATCATTATAACCATTGGCACAAACGTGTTACCAACTCCGTCTAAAAAGTTTTTAAACGAACTAAACAGCAACACAGGAAAAATACTATACGCCATCATTCTGTAATACGGAAGAGCCGCATCTACCACCTCAACAGGCTGTCCCAACTGATAAAGCAATGGTTCTAGCGCTAGTTGTAAACACACAATAGCCGCGCCCAAAATTGGAAATAGCACCAAAGAATGCTTTAAATACGAAGCAGAATGTTGTTTATTTTTTTGAGCATAAAGTTCGCCAATAAGTGGCGTAAGCCCCAATGTAAGGCCTTGCCCTGCCAAAAAGAAAATAAGCGAGGTCATCACACCAAAAGACACTGCTGCCAGTGGCAAAGGGTCGTCGCCACCATACTGTCCCACCATCACATTGTCGGCAAACTGCACCAAAATATATCCCAATTGTGAGATAATAATTGGGAAAGCCAACTTCAAAATTGACGCATAATGAGGTTTATATTTCTGAAAACTATAAAGCATTTTCTATCTTCTTCCACAATCGGTGCACAAAGATACTCAATTACCTATACTTTTTCAAATTCCTCAATATGTTTTTCGATAATTGCCAAATTACTATTTTATCAATCCATTAAATGTATTACCAAACAAAATCACGTATTCTATCTAGAAATAGATTTATCGTTTTCTTTTGTTCCATTTCATCAATTGTATTTTGAATATAATCTTCCCATTGCTCCCATGTTAAATCTAGCGGATATGCCATTGTTATATCCTTATATGCCTTCAACCTAGGAACTAGAAAATTACACACATCTTCTAGTTGATTTTTGTTTATATGTTGTAAGATATCATTATTAACATCTTGAACTATTAATGATAAACGATCCTTACAATATTTATAGAATACAATATCTAAATACCATGTTTCAGAATTATCAAAACTAGCTCCATACAAACGTTTATTCTTTTTACACTGCCTAAGAGCCTTTCTGTAACCCTTACTTTTCTTTTCAATTAGTCCGTAATTTAATAATCTTCCCATACTTACTTATTTTGTTGTATATAACACACGTTTACTTTCTCAAACCTCAATAAACTTCTCTCCGCTAAAACCAAAGCGTTGTTCACTCAACTGTAAATAACCCAACTGATTGCTCACTATATGTGTACCTACTATCTCTGCATCAAAATTTGTATGTGAGTGCCCATAAATCCAAGCATCAATGCGACTATCTTCTATAAATTTAGAAAGTTCAGTTACAAAAGCGCTACCTATCTGGCTACCTTTGTGCCACGGTGCCACCACTGCAGCTGTAGGCAAATGATGCGTAACCACCACTATGCGTTCAGCAGTACTTTCTGCCACACTTTGTTTTATAAACGACAAACATTTTTCGTGTTCTGCATTATAATTTACAGGTAGAAATCTTTCTCCATTATACATAATTTGTCTAAAATCCGACAAAACACGTCTAACCTCCATCTCTTCAAGCACCTTAATACGCGACCAAAGAGTTGACAAAATAAAATCTGTATTATCAATGCGAACCACCTTG
>CALDPN010000212.1 GCA_937911235.1 uncultured Bacteroidales bacterium | reverse complement strand
AGCTTCTCTACGAATTCGTTGGACTGCTCCTTCGTCTTCATATCGTAGTCGATGCTATCGGGCTCGGTTGATTTATGGATAATGCCGTCTGCATCGAAACCATATTCGTGAAGTTTGTTGATGATTTCACCTTCCACATTAGATTGATAGTAATCTATTTGGATGTTTGAATACTCTTCACGTAAATAGGTAAGGAAGGTTTCAAAACCCTCCTTGCCGTAAATTTCTGGTTCACGAGTGCCTAATAAATTAAGATTAGGACCGTTTATGATTAAAATTTTCATTATTCTACGATAGTATTCCAGCCGTGAATGTCTTCTGCTTCACCATTTTGGATAGCACGAAGTTTGTTGTAAAGCATAGTACAAACAGGACCTGGTTTGCCGTCTTTAGAGAATACATAAGACTTGTTGTTGTCTAAGTCGTCTAGGCGTTGGATTGGGCTAATAACTGCTGCTGTACCGCAAGCACCTGCTTCTTCAAATGTTTCTAGTTCGTCGATTGAGATAGGACGACGTTCTACTTTAAGACCAAGGTCTTCTGCAATTTGCATTAAACTCTTGTTTGTAATAGAAGGAAGAATAGATGAAGATTTTGGTGTGATATATGTGTTGTCTTTGATACCAAAGAAGTTTGCAGCACCGCATTCGTCGATATATTTCTTTTCTTTTGCATCTAGGTAGAACTCAGAAGAATAACCTTTGTCGTGAGCTTCTTGGTGAGCAGCTAGAGATGCAGCATAGTTGCCACCTACTTTATAGATACCTGTGCCAAGAGGAGCAGAACGGTCGTATTTACGAGTAATAACGTAAGGGTTTGTTGAGAAACCACCTTTGAAGTAAGGACCTACTGGGGTAACAAACACGATAAGCATATAATCTTTAGCAGGATTTACACCTACTTGTGCTGTGTAACCGAATAGTACAGGACGAATATATAAAGAAGCTCCACTACCGTAAGGAGGGATGAAATCGATATTGTTTTTAACTGCCATAATAACAGCTTCTTCAAAAAGACCTTCTGGAAGCTCTGGCATGCAGATACCTCTACAAGATGAAGCTAAACGTTTTGCATTTTCTTCTAGGCGGAAGATACGGATTTTACCATCTACACCACGGAATGCTTTTAAGCCTTCAAATGCTTCTTGACCATAGTGAAGACAAGTAGCAGCCATGTGCATATTGATATATTCATTTGTGTGCCACTCTAGATTTCCCCAACTTCCGTTGTGATATTCGCAACGTACATTGCCATTGGTTTTCATATAAGAAAAACCAAGTTCAGACCAATTAATGTTTTCCATATTATTTAATGTTTATAATTTTTTCTATAATTAAGGTGCAAAATTATAAATATAGCGCTAAAAAAGCAAATAATTTATTAAATTTGTATGTTGTTATGAAGATATTAAAATACATATTATTACCGATAGCTTGGATTTACGCCTTTGTGGTGTGGATAAGACATAGTATGTTTGATGCGGGCAAGTTGCGTTCACGCAAATTTGCTACTCCTACTATTTGCGTGGGTAATATTACTGTGGGTGGCACGGGCAAAACTCCTTTTGTGGAATACCTGATAAGACTGCTTCAACCAGGGCGCAAACTTGCGGTGGTGAGTCGTGGATATAAGAGAAAGTCGAAAGGGATACAAGTGTCTAGCGGAAACGCTACGGCTGAAATTTTGGGTGATGAACCATATCAGATATACAAAAAGTACCCTAAAACATTGGTTGTAGCAGATTCAAACAGATGCCGCGCTATTGACTATATAGAGGCAAACCACGCAAATGTGGATGCTGTGATTTTGGACGATGCTTTTCAGCACAGATATGTGGATGCTGGACTTAAAATCCTACTTATAGATTACAACAGACCTATCAGCAAAGATTGTATGCTACCTGCGGGCAGACTTAGAGACTTAAAATCTGCTCAAAAAAGAGCAAATATTATAGTGGTAACAAAATGTCCTAAAGACTTGAAGCCTATAGACTTCAACAATCTTACTAAAGAAATTAAGCCACTTCCTTATCAGGATTTGTTCTTTACTACACTCGACTACGACACTCCCTATCATTGCTTAACAGGCGAAAAGGTAGAACTTACCAAAGAGCTATCTTTAGTACTATTTACTGGCATTGCAAAATCTGAGCCTCTAGAAGAATACTTAAGAGCTCAAGTAAAAGAATTAAGAACTATAAAATTTGCAGACCATCACAACTATAGCAAAGGCGACAACGATAAAATACGTGGTGAGTATTTGAAATTTGCTAGTGAAAACCGATGGATTATAACCACAGAAAAAGACGCAGCAAAACTAAGCGACTTTTCTGATAAGATAAAAGAGAGACTAATAATTATCCCTGTGAGAGTAAAAATACTTAACGAGGGAGATAGTGTTTTATCTAAAAAAATCAAAGACTATGTTGAAAAAAATAGAAGAAACAGCTTGTTATCTTAAGGCTAAAATGCCTTTTATGCCAAAAGTGGGCATTGTGCTTGGCACAGGCTTGGGCGAACTTGCAAAAGAGATAAAGATTGAAACAGAGTTTTCATATACAGACATTCCAAACTTCCCTATTTCTACTGTAGAAGGTCACTCTGGAAAACTCATTATAGGATATTTAGGCGAAGTGCAAGTGCTTGCAATGCAAGGTAGATTTCACTATTACGAAGGCTACTCTATGCAAGAAGTAACCTTCCCAATAAGGATAATGAAAGCTTTGGGAGTGGAAATTTTGCTAGTTTCTAATGCTGCAGGCGGTATGAATCCAGAGTTTGAGATTGGTGAACTTATGATTATCAACGACCATATCAACACCTTCCCAGAACATCCTCTTAGAGGCAAAAACTACAACGAACTAGGCACTCGTTTCCCAGATATGAGTAAGGCATACGACCCTGAGCTTATTGCAAAAGCAAAAGAAATTGCTGCGAAGCACAACATTAGGGTAAAAGAAGGCGTATATCTTGGCACACAAGGCCCTACATTTGAAACTCCTGCTGAGTACAAATACTTTAGAATTGTAGGTGCTGATGCTGTGGGCATGTCAACCGTGCCAGAAGTGATAGTGGCAGTACACGCCAATATGAGAGTGTTTGGTATGTCTATTATCACAGACCTAGGTGTAGAAGGCAAAATTGTAGAGGTTACTCACGAAGAAGTGCAACAAGTAGCAAATTCTGTTCAGCCAAAAATGGCGTTAATAATGCGAGAACTTATCTCTTCGTTGTAAACAAGTAAAAATTCATAACTTTATTGTACAATAAAAACAATAGAGTTATGATTTACGGTTATATTAGAGTAAGTAGCGATAAGCAGACAGTTGAAAACCAAAGGTTTGAGATTATCAATTTTTGTAAGAAAAAAGGAGTAGCGATTGATGGTTGGATTGAGGAGACCATTAGTGGAACAAAGTCTTATAACAAAAGAGCATTGGGCAGGCTACTTAAGAGAGTAAAAAAGGATGACCTTATTATTTGTGCAGAAATTTCGCGCCTCGGGCGTAATCTGTTTATGATTATGGAAATCTTAAACATTTGTATGAATAAAGGTTGCAAGGTATGGTCTATTAAAGACGGGTACAGACTAGGCGAAGACATTCAGAGTAAAGTATTGGCGTTTGCCTTTGGTCTTTCTGCCGAGATAGAAAGAAACCTCATCTCACAGAGAACAAAAGAAGCATTAAACAGAAAAAGAGCTGAAGGTGTGATTTTAGGCAGAAGAAAAGGAAGTAAAAACAAAAATCCAAACAAGAAATGCCTACAAGGGAATGACAAGATTAACAAACTCTTAAAAGGTGGCTGTTCTATATCAAAAACAGCCAGAATAGTGAAAGTGTCGAGAGGTACACTTTATAGATATTTATTAAGAACTAAAAACGAATTGTTTATAATTCGACAAGACACAAAATATGGACAAACAAATGAGAATAGTATATATGGGCACACCAGAGTTTGCGGTGGAACCATTGAGAAGATTAGTTGAAGGCGGTTATAATGTGGTGGGTGTAATCACAATGCCAGACAAACCTGCTGGTAGAGGTTATAATTTACAACCTTCTGCTGTGAAAGTTTATGCAGAAAGTGCTGGGCTGAACATTCTTCAACCTGTAAACTTAAAAGACGAAGAGTTTTTGGCAGAATTAAGAGCACTTAAAGCAGATTTACAAATAGTAGTGGCATTTAGAATGCTTCCAGAGGTGGTTTGGAATATGCCAGAGCTTGGCACTTTTAACCTACACGCTTCCCTTCTCCCTCAATATAGAGGAGCTGCGCCTATCAACTGGGCAGTAATAAACGGCGAAACAGAAACTGGTGTTACCACATTTTTCTTAAAACACGAAATAGATACCGGCAACATTATTCTGCAAAGAAAAATCTCTATTGAGCCAACAGACAATGTGGGCATAGTATATGACAAACTAATGAACATAGGTGGAGATTTAGTAATTGAAACTGTGGATAGAATTATAGACGGCAACCTAGAAACTATTCCACAAGACGAAAGCATAGAACTAAAACCTGCCCCAAAAATATTTAAAGACACTTGCAAAATAGATTGGAACAAACCTACTGTGGATATTCACAATCTTATTAGAGGTCTTTCGCCATATCCTGCTGCATTTACCATGGTAAAAGATGATAAAGATAGAGAACTAGGCCTAAAAGTATTTGAAACAGAGATACTTGATGAAAAATCCGACCTTCCTGCAGGAACACTTATTTCTGATGGTAAGACACTTAAATTTGCCACTGCAGACGGCGTTATAAGGCTGATTAAAGTGCAACTTGCTGGAAAGAAGGCGATGATGGCAGAAGATTTATTGAGAGGAACAAATTTAAAATGATAGATAACGAGACTAAAGAGAGAATTATAGCGGCTGCCAAGATAGAAGAAGTGGTAGGCGATTTTGTAAAATTGCACCGTAGTGGGTCCAATTTAAAGGGGTTGTGTCCTTTTCACGAGGAAAAAACACCTTCTTTTATGGTCTCACCATCAAAAAACATTTGCAAATGCTTTGGTTGTGGCAAAGGTGGCACTCCTGTAAACTTTATAATGGAGAAAGAACACCTTACCTTTCCTGAGGCGCTACGCTACTTGGCAGATAAATATCATATCGAAATAAAAGAAAAAGAGCTGACGTCGGAGGAAATGAAAGCTCAGAGTATGCGAGAAAGTATGATGCAGGTGAACAAATTTGCAGCAGAATACTTTGTGAATACTCTTTGGAACACCGATGAAGGCAAATCTGTGGGGCTATCGTATCTTAGAAGTCGTGGCATCACAGACGAAATGATTAAAAAATTCAAAATTGGTTATTGTCCAGACAGATACACTGCCTTCTACGATGAAGCCGTGAAAAGTGGTTTCGACCCTAAGGTACTAGTGCAAGTAGGTCTCTGTTCGCAAGGCGAAAAACATACCACAGACCGTTTTAGAGGCAGGGTAATTTTCCCTGTGCACAGTATATCTGGTAGAGAGGTTGCATTTGGTGGTAGAGCACTTAAAATGGATGAAAAAACTGCCAAATATGTAAACTCTCCTGAGTCTCTTATCTACCACAAAAGTAACGAACTATACGGCATCTACTATGCTAAAAACGAAATAGTAAAGAAAGATAATGTTTATCTAGTGGAAGGCTACACTGACGTAACTTCTATGCACCAATCAGGCATTGAAAACGTAGTAGCATCTTCTGGCACCTCGCTTACATATGGTCAGATAAATATGATTCACCGCTTTACTTCAAACATCACAGTACTTTACGACGGCGACTCAGCGGGCATTAAGGCTTCGCTAAGGGGTATTGATATGCTCCTAGAGCAAAATATGAACGTGAAGGTGCTTCTACTACCAGATGGCGAAGACCCAGACTCATTTGCACGTAGCAGAAATGCTTCCGACCTACTTGAGTATATGGAGAAGAATCAGAAAGACTTCATTGCGTTTAAGTGCGAACTTGCCCTTGCAGAAGCTGGAAACGACCCTATAAAACGTTCAAATCTAATTAACGATATTCTGCGCTCTATCTCTGTTATACCAGACGAGATTAAACGTTCTGTTTATATTCAAGACTGTCAAACACGTTTTGGCATTAAACTTGAAACGCTTACACAAGGTGTAAAAAATATTATCCTGGAAAAGAATCAGAACGTAAAACCACAAGCTTCTATAGAAGACAAAGCACCTAAAAAGGATGTTCCATATACCTATTTACAAGAAAGAGAACTTCTAAAACATATCATAAATTATGCCCTTGTTCCTATTGAGTTTATAACTCCAGATGAAGTAATCCAGGTATCTGTGATAGAATATGTGGCGTTTATGTTGGAAAATGGGATTATCTATTTCTCATATGCACTACATAACAAGATTTGGGAATATATCCTTGAAAGTTCAAGTGGAGACCTAAGAAACGAATTCCTAAACCACTCAGATAAAGAGATACAAGATTATACCTTCTCGTTGGTTGAGGACAAATACGAGATACATAGAGAAACAGTAGATTACACTCCTGAGCAACTTTCTCTGAAACTCTCATCCATTATGCCACAACTTGTGCATGGTTTGGAACTTAGAATAATAGAAGAAAAACTTAAGGAGATTAAGAATTCTATTTCGATAGCATCACGAGTGCCTGGAGCAGACGACCAAGTGGTTGCTCTAATGAAAGAGCAAAGTGAACTTAATGCCAAGAAGAAACAGGTTACGGCAGAACTTGCAAAATGCAAGCAAAAACGATTAGAGGTGTAAAGAGTTAGGAGTGAGGAGTGAGGAGTTAGGAGTTAATTAATTATAGATTAAAGATGTAGGGTAAAAAGGAACTCAAGGCCTCCGCCTCGGCGGTTTTTGGCAGAGATACGACCTTGGTGGAAATGTATTGCGTTTTTCACAATAGAAAGACCTAGACCTGTGCCACCAAGTTTTCTTGAGCGACCCTTATCTACACGATAAAAACGGTCGAAGATTTTATTTAGGTGTTGGCTATCTACTCCCACTCCATTGTCTGCAACAGAGAAATATAGATATTCCTTATCTTTTCTATAACACTCTATAGAAATGGTAGTACCCACACCTGCATACAAAATGCTATTGTCTATTAAGTTTCTGAATATAGAATATATTTGAAGAGTATTTCCTTTAATAACAAGTTCCTCTGGAAGAGTTGTTTCTATATGCATATTTTTTTCTTCCAAAGCCAAAGAAACGTCTTGAGTAACGTCTTCTATAAGTTTTGAAATGTTTATATCAACCA
Organism: uncultured Bacteroidales bacterium; assembly: GCA_937911235.1. Taxonomy (GTDB): domain Bacteria; phylum Bacteroidota; class Bacteroidia; order Bacteroidales; family Paludibacteraceae; genus Enterocola. The sequence continues at coordinate 2,795 of CALDPN010000212.1, read as the reverse complement.
TTTCAAAGCTATCGCTAGACTCATCTAGTTTGTTTAGCATAGAAATATCTTGAAGAAGATTTGTAAGCCTAACAGCCTGAGTATGACACCTTTCTATAAAGAACATTTTCTTTTCCTCATCCATATTCGGATTGTTAATTAGAGTTTCGGTGAAACCTAAAATACTACTAATAGGTGTTTTAAGCTCGTGCGACACGTTTTGTGTCAATTGTTTCTTTAAGATTGCTTGGTCTTCTTCTGCAGTGACATCATCAATTGTTATCTCAAAACTTTTATCAGCAAAGATTACACAAGTAACTATAAAGTGATAGTCATTTTTAGAAAAGCGAACTTCTAAAGAGTCTGTTTCCTTTATCTTGTCAACTTGTTTATTGTCTAGAAATTCTACAATGTCACTTATTTCTGGTAATTCAAAAATTACTTCCGAATACTTCACCTTTTCATCGGAAATCATATTTAGAAGTTGGATAAATAGTTCGTTAGAACTAATTTCCTTTCTATATGGAGAGAATACAGCACGTCCACGTGTAGAGAATTGTAGGTGAGTTCTAAGTTTTTCCCTTTCCATATTAAGGGATTCCTTGGTTTTTTCCCAACGTTTTGAGTTTTCTATGGCAAGACGTTTTGCCAAAATATAAAATAGAATACTCGCTATAATAGCACTAACTATAAAAATAATGTAGGTGTTAGTTCTATGAAAATATCCAAAAATAAGACCTGCTGTGTATATCAACAATATACACACAAAATAAGAGAGTATTTTTTTATTTAGTTTTTTCATAAGCTTCGTTAACTTCCAACTCCTAACTCCTAACTCCTAATTATTCACTACGTTCATCAGAACGTCCTAACTCCTTTAACATCTTCACCGTACTCATACCTGTGATTGGATGTCTAAATTTTGGCGCAATTTCTGCTAGAGGTTCTAAAACAAACTGTCTTTTATGCATTCTAGGGTGTGGCAGAGTGAGTCTTTCGGTGGCAAGTTGCATATTGTTGAAATATAGAATATCTATATCAATGACTCTGTCGCTATAGTTTAAGTTTACACTTTTTGTGGTGCGACCAAGTTCTCTTTCAATCTCCTCACACACATCTAAAAGCACATAAACATCTAGCCTAGTATCCAAAGAAAGAGCAATATTTACAAAACTATTTTCAGAAATGAAACCATCTGGTGCAGTCTCATAAAATGAAGAAACGGCAAGCACCTCGCCTGCCCTTTCTTTTAGTAATTCTATAGCTTTGTTTAGGTTTGCTGACTTATCGCCTAGATTGCTTCCCAAACTAAGATACGCCCTATTTATTTGCGCGTTTGCGTTCCAACTCATCTAAAATAATCTTTCTTAGACGAATAGATTGTGGAGTGATTTCCACATATTCGTCTTCTTTAATATACTCAAGTGCTTCTTCTAGGCTGAATACGATAGGAGGCACAATTTTAGCCTTTTCGTCTGAGCCAGAAGCACGCATATTTGTTAGTTTTTTAGATTTTGTTACGTTGATAACAAGGTCGCCTTCTTTTGCGTGTTCACCCACTACCTGACCAGCATAAACCTCATCTTGTGGGAATACAAAGAATTTACCTCTATCTTGAAGTTTATCAATAGCGTAAGCAAATGCTGTACCTGCTTCCATTGCAATCATAGAACCATTTACACGACGAGCAATTTCGCCTTTGTATGGAGCATATTCAATGAATCGGTGAGCAATCACAGCCTCACCTGCAGTAGCAGTAAGTAGGTTGGTACGAAGACCAATAATACCACGAGAAGGAATGTGGAATAGTAAGTGAATACGGTCGTTTTTGCTTTCCATACTTACTATTTCGCCCTTGCGCGCAGAAACAAGTTCGATAACCTTGCCTGAAGTTTCTTCTGGAACGTTCACGCTAAGTTCTTCGATAGGTTCGCATTTCACGCCGTCGATTTCTTTGATAATTACCTGTGGTTGACCCACTTGTAGTTCGTAACCTTCACGACGCATAGTTTCGATAAGCACTGAAAGGTGAAGCACACCACGACCATACACGTGCCAAATATCACTAGACTCTTCTTTTTGCACACGTAGAGCAAGGTTTTTGTCTAGTTCTTTGATAAGTCTTTCGTGAATGTGACGAGATGTTACAAATTTGCCTTCTTTACCAAAGAAAGGAGAGTTGTTGATAGTGAACACCATACTCATTGTAGGCTCGTCGATAGCAATTGGAGGAAGTGGTTCTGCATTCTCCACGTCGCAAATGCTGTCGCCAATATCAAAACGGTCTAGACCAATGATAGCACAGATTTCGCCAGAAGACACCTCGCTCACTTTTTGTTTGCCGAAACCTTTAAACACGTTTAGTTCTTTGATACGGCATTTGTGAGAAGTGCCATCGCGATGTGCAATAAGAATATCTGTGTTTTCTTTGATTGTGCCACGATGAACTCTACCAATAGCAATACGACCCACGTATGAAGAATAGTCAAGTGAGGTGATAAGCATTTGTAGAGGACCTTCTAGTTGTTTTGGAGCAGGAATATGCTCAATAATTGCATCTAGAAGTGGGTAGATATTTTCTGTTTGGTTTTTCCAGTCGGTTGACATCCAGTTTTGTTTAGCAGAGCCATACACCACTGGGAAGTCTAGTTGTTCTTCTGTGGCATCAAGGCTAAACATTAGGTCGAACACAGCTTCGTGCACCTCGTCTGGACGACAGTTTGGTTTGTCAACTTTATTGATAACAACGATTGGCTTAAGTCCTAAAAGCAAAGCTTTTTCAAGAACGAAACGTGTTTGTGGCATTGGTCCTTCAA
>CALDPN010000211.1 GCA_937911235.1 uncultured Bacteroidales bacterium | reverse complement strand
TTATATGCTTATCAGGATTATAAAAATCTTTATATCTACAAAGCAATCTATCTACTTCTTTTGTTTTACGAAGGTATTTATTTTTCATAAGACTATTATTGTAAATTACTTTGCAAAGATACTACAATTTTCCAAAATACCAATATACTATATTGATATGTTAATACAATATATCGATACGCAAATCTTTCTGCAAAGTTTTTTTCTTTGATTATAAGTACTTTAGAAAATTAAGGCATTTCAAGCATTAACTTTCATTAGCATTGATTAATATACATTAACACAACACGTCGCAATTAAGAAGAGTAAAATTGAAGATTAGTCATTATAAAATGACATCGTTTCTTAGAAGATTATCTAGTTGAGTTTTCTCTTCTGAAGAAGTTTGAAGAGAAAGTTCCATCTCTTTATGTAGGTTTTCCTTTATTTGGAGATGCTCTTTTTTAAATAAATGAGGAGGATATGATTGATTACATAATAAGTAATTCACATCTATAAAAAGTTTCTTAGCTAAAACCGTCAAAACTTTATGAAAGGTAACCAAATCACCTTTACCATGACGTTCAAGCACTCTATACGAGTGCACGGGCACATCACAAAGCAAAGCAAATGTTTGTCTTGTAAAACCAAAATATGCACGTATATCAGCCACCGCTTGCATTAATACTCTAACCTCTTCGATAGCTGCCTCTTTATCTATTTTAGTTGTTACATTTAGCATAATAATTGGACCCTTTCTATAAAGTGCAAATATACATAATTTATTTTAACTCTGCTTCAACACACAAAATAAAAAGAGCGTGCAACCATAAAGTTACACGCTCTTTCATTTTAGGTTATATTCTACTTATTAACCGTTTACGTTGTATGCGCTTTGCACATTACTTAACTTCTTCAAAATCAGCATCTTGAACGTTGTCGCCTGCGTTTTGTTGAGCGCCACCTTGAGCACCACAACCACCAGCACCACAGTCTGCACCGCCTTGAGCCCCAGCAGCGTTAGCTGCATTGTACATATCTTGGCTAGCAGCGTGGAATGCATCGTTTAGTTCTTTCATTGCAGCGTCGATAGCGTCTAAGTTTTGAGATTTGTGAGCCTCTTTAAGTTTACCTAGAGCTGTTTCGATAGGAGCTTTTTTATCTGCAGGTATCTTGTCACCAAGTTCTTTAAGTTGTTTTTCTGTTTGGAAAATCATACCGTCAGCTTGGTTTAGTTTGTCGATACGTTCTTTTTCTTTTTTATCTGCTTCTGCGTTAGCTTCTGCTTCTGCTTTCATACGTTTGATTTCTTCGTCGCTTAAGCCAGAAGATGCTTCGATACGGATTTTTTGTTCTTTACCAGTAGCTTTATCTTTTGCAGATACATTTAAGATACCGTTAGCGTCAATGTCGAATGTAACTTCAATTTGAGGTACACCACGTGGAGCAGCAGGAATACCGTCTAAGTGGAACATACCAATTTGTTTGTTGTCGCGAGCCATTGGACGTTCACCTTGAAGCACATTGATTTGTACAGAAGGTTGGTTGTCGCTAGCTGTAGAGAACACTTCAGATTTACGAGTTGGGATAGTAGTGTTTGCGTCGATTAATTTTGTCATCACACCACCCATTGTTTCGATACCAAGTGATAGTGGAGTAACGTCTAGTAACAATACGTCTTTTACTTCACCAGTTAACACACCACCTTGGATAGCAGCACCGATTGCCACAACTTCGTCTGGGTTAACACCTTTTGAAGGAGCTTTACCAAAGATTTTTTCTACCATTGCTTGCACAGCAGGAATACGAGAAGAACCACCTACTAGGATAACTTCGTCAATTTCTGAGTTTGAAAGACCAGCGTCGCTCATAGCTTTACGGCAAGGTTCTACTGTAGCTTGGATTAAGCGGTCTGCAAGTTGTTCAAATTTAGCACGAGTAAGAGTTTTCACTAAGTGTTTTGGCACACCGTTTACTGGCATAATATATGGTAAGTTGATTTCTGAAGAAGTTGTGCTAGAAAGCTCGATTTTAGCTTTTTCAGCAGCTTCTTTCAAACGTTGAAGAGCCATTGGGTCTTCGCGTAAATCAATACCTTCTTCTGCTTTAAATTCTTCTGCAAGCCAGTCGATGATTACGTGGTCGAAGTCGTCACCACCGAGGTGAGTGTCACCATTGGTAGATTTCACTTCAAATACACCGTCGCCAAGTTCTAGGA
>CALDPN010000210.1 GCA_937911235.1 uncultured Bacteroidales bacterium | reverse complement strand
CAGATGGAAGCATTTCCTTCAGCGCACTTCCTGCTGGTGAATACAAATTTAAAATTACCGATGGCACATGGAGCAAAAACTGGGGCTACTTAGCACTAACTTCTACTTCAGGTCTTACAAATGATACCGATGGCAATGTGGTTGTAACACTTTCAAAAGCATCTGATGTAACAATTACATTCAACCCTATTACACAAAAAATCACTGTTACTATTAAAGAATCTTCTGTAGTAGAACCAGAACCAGAGCCAGAGCCAGACTTTGCAATTTCTGCTATACGTAATAGATTGAGTATTAATACAAACGACTTTACCGATTTTGCGGGGCTTTATGTTTCTGAACTTCCTAAAGTGGAAGGTGGAGAATTAGATTCTTATAAATGGCAATATTCAACAGATAAAACTACTTGGGTTGATTACTCAGACGGTGATGGCGCTGAGTGGGATAACATTCGTCCAAACAAGGCTGGTTATTATCGTTGCGTGATTTCGTATGATATTGCAGGTGTGCTAACAGATTATACTTCTAATGTACTTCAAATTTCGCACAATGGTGGTAGCTCTGTGTCATTTAGTGGTAAATTACCAGTCATTTTGGTTCGTACAGCTAAAGATTTCCCAAATGTTTCTTATCTAGATAACGAAGGTGTGGCTGCAATGAAAGCAAAACGTAGTGTGGATGTTAAGATATTCTGGAATGAAGAGGGTGGTAATGTAGATGTAAATAGTACAGATATGCTTCACTACGACCGCAAGGCTCGTATGAATTATCGTGGTTCTTCAAGCTTGCGTAATTCTAAAAAGAGCTATGCTTTTGTAACTGGAGACAAAAACTGCGATTCTAAAAAATTAGGTGAAGTTAAAACTAAGAAATTTGGTATGTTTGGAGCTGAGGCACAAAAAGATTGGGTTCTTTATGCTTCTGCAACAGATAACACGTATATGCGTAATGTGTTGACATTTAGTCAATATGCTAAAATGACAGGTCTTTGGGGAGTGCAATGTAGATATGTAGATCTTTATATAGATGGTTCATATAAAGGTGTTTACGTGTTTATGGATAAGATTACTCAAGATGAAAATCGTGTAAATATCAACGAAGATACTGGCTTTATTGTTAAGTTTGATAAAACTGATGAGGTTGATTCATACGATGCATACGAGGGTGGAAATGAAGATTATAAACGTAACACATTCATTACTTCAAATACAGGTAGAAGACATATTCGCACATACGACCAATATGTTGACCAAGCCTTTGAGATTGAATATCCAGAGCGTGAAGACTTGGCAGAATTTGATGATGATGGCAATCTTGTAGATGATTCTGCTTGGGATGCAAAAGTATCTGGTGTAAAAGCAAGATTTGAAGAAATGGAAACTGCTATTTTGAATAATAATTATGAAAAATTAGCTACTATTATCGACTACGAAACTTGGGCAGATTGGTTTATTATGAACGAGTTTTCTCGTAATGCCGATGCTTATCGTATATCTTGTGTGTTTACTATCAACTCTGCTACTGATAAAATAGTTGCAAACCCATTATGGGACTATGAATTAGGTTGGGGTAATCAAAATACTACAACTACAGGTTTAATGGTAGAAGAAAATAGATATTACTCAGATGCATTCCCAACTCCATTCTGGTGGACAGGTAAAGGAAAATCTGGTTGCAATGGTATACTTGGCGACTGCAAGTTTAGAGCAATTGTAAAGGAACGTTGGGCTAAATATATTGGTGTTGAGGGTGCCTTGAACTCTGCGGTTCTTAATGCTAAGATTGATAGTTTGCAAGCAGTATTGAGGGGTAGCTCAGGAAGTATGTCTGTAAGTACTTCAGAACTTGAAAACTGGATTAGTAGTCGTACTCTTGGTTTAAATTCTGTTATTAGTGAATGGGAATCTTGCCCTGTGCCAGAAATCACAGATTTAGTTGCACCTGAGTTTGCTAAAATATATGTTGGTGAAACTGTTAATGGTACAGCAACCTTCTCAGTTCAAAATGCTACTGATGTAGAGGTAGTATTGAGTGGTGACGATGTATTTAGTGTTGTTAGCGAAGCTAATGGTGCGGTTGAAATTAAGTTTGCTCCTAGTACCGCAGGCACATTCAATGGTGCACTTACAATTACTGCAGACGGCGTAGTTTCAGAAACAATCAGTTTCTCTGCTTCTGCAATCTTAAAACCAGTGTTCACAAGCATTACTGCTCCAGTGTTTGAAGATATTAAAGTAGGTGGTTTCACTACAGCAGTGGCAACCTATAATTTCGAAAATGCAACAAATGCAGAAGTAGAACTTACAGGCGACGAAGCATTCTTTATCAAGAAACACACATCAGGCGAAGTGCAAATTGTATTTATGCCAGAGTCTGTTGGTATCTACACCGCAACACTAACAATTACTCTAGATGGTGTAGTAAGCGAAAGCGTAGAATTTACTGCAGTAGCAATTGAAGATATCACAACTTCAATTGAAGAAGCCGAGGCACTAAACATTTATGTTAAAGAAGGTACAATCTACTCAGACGAAGAGTTTGAAATTTACAACCTAGCAGGTGTAAATGTAACAAACTTAAATGGTAGCCTACAAGGCGTGTATGTAGTAACAACTGCAAAAGGGAACAAACAAGTGAGTGTGTGGTAATACACACTCATACAAAATAAAAAAGTCTCAACATAACGTTGAGACTTTTTTATTTATCTTGGAAAGAATTAGATAAGGTTGATGAATAATTCTTTTCCTTCTTCTACTACGTTGATTTTACCTTCACGTAATAACCAACCAAGAGCTGCGTACATATCTTTTTCAGTTAATTTAGTAGCTTTTTTAAGATCTTTACCATTAACTGCTTCAGTTGCAGCGTTTAACACTTGCCATACAGCACCAGCGTTGTTTCCTACTTTTTCAAACATAATTTTTTCTAGTTTAGGGTAATAAATTTTGTGCAAAGTTAATATTTTGTTATTATTTATATGTTTTACAGCATATTTAATTATAAAAAGTTAACAATAATTAACATATGCTATTTTTATAAATTAGGATTTTCACAGCTTAAAAAAGAAAAATAGAGTATCTTTGCAACACAAAAAAACGTTGCCTTCTTAGCTCAGTTGGTAGAGCAACTCATTCGTAATGAGTAGGTCGAGGGTTCGAGTCCCTTAGAAGGCTCAAAATATGAGGTTATTAGCTATTGGCTGATAGCCTTTTTCTATTATTACAAAAATATTTCAATTTAACATATTTTAAGAATTGTATCGACTATAGATTTTACATTTTATAGGAAATTTCTTCTCAGACACCGTATTTTTGGCACGAAATTTGATGTATAATTTTAAAATAATTTTACATCATTTTTACAATACTTTAGATGTAAATTAAGTATATTTGCAAGTCTAACAAAATGAAGTTGTAAAAAATAAAGTTAGACAATACAAAAAGATTATTTAACCAAAAAAATATTTATAAATGGAAAAAGTAAGTTATGCATTAGGTTTAAGCATTGGCAATAACCTATTAGGTAGTGGAATTAAAGATTTAAACACAGATGAGTTTGTAAAAGCTATTAAAGCTGTTATGGCAGGTGAAAAACCAGAAATGTCATACGAAGAAGCTAAACAAGTGTTAGATACTTTCTTCCACGATTTAGCAAACAAAATCAACGAAAAAAACATCCAAGCTGGTAAAGATTTCTTAGCTAAAAATAAAGAACAAGAAGGTGTTGTAGAATTAGCAAGTGGTCTTCAATATCAAATCCTTACTTCTGGTGCAGGTAAAAGCCCTTCTATCACAAACCGCGTGAAATGTCACTACACAGGTATGTTACTAGACGGAACTGTATTCGATAGCTCAGTACAACGTGGCGAACCAGCAGAATTTGGTGTAAATCAAGTAATTGCAGGTTGGACAGAAGCACTTCAACTTATGAAAGAAGGTGATAAATGGCGTCTATTCATTCCATCAGATATGGCATACGGTGCTCGTGGTGCAGGTAACTCAATTCCTCCTCACGCAACACTTATTTTCGACGTAGAACTTATTGAAGTAAAATAAGATGAAAAAACTTAGTCTAATTTTATTAAGTATTTTTGTTTCCATTTTAGCTGTTGAGGCTAAACCTAAAAAAGCAAAAGAACAAGTAGAGATGGCTCCAAAGGTAGAACTTACCTCTGAAAACGACTCTGCAAGTTATGCAATGGGTGTGTATATGGGAATTCAATGTGCCAATATGCTTTCTGCACAAAACTACAACATAGATTTGTTTATTAAAGCATTTGAGGCAGCAATTGCTGATGCACCTCTTTTAATGACACCAGAGGAAACTGTAAACTTTCTGAATGCATACGAAAAAAAGGTTAAGGAAAGAGAAAATGCAGATAGAATAAAACTAGGTGAATCTTTTTTAGCTGAAAACGCTAAACGTGAGGGTGTACATACAACTGCTTCTGGTCTTCAGTATCAAGTAGTTAAAATGGGTGAAGGTCCTAAACCAGTTTCTACCGATGTAGTAAAAGTACATTATGAAGGAACATTACTTGATGGAACTAAATTTGATAGTTCTATTGATAGAGGTAAACCAACCGAATTTCCTTTAAATAGAGTAATTAAAGGTTGGACAGAAGGTCTTCAACTTATGCCTGTAGGTTCTAAATTTACATTTTACATCCCTTATCAATTAGCATACGGTACACAAGGTGCAGGAAACCTTATCAAACCATATTCAACACTAATTTTTGAGGTTGAGTTATTAGAAATTATTAAATAAAGATAATATGAAAAAAATTATTTCATCATTAGCAGTTGTTTCTGCTATGTTATTAGCAACTTCTTGTACTAATAACGCAAATGTTAATGTTGTTACTTCTGCAGACTCATTAGCTTATGCTGCAGGTGTAATCAATACTGAAGGTCTAATAGATCACGTTACAAATCGTTTAAATATCGATTCTGCTTATATTCCAGAATTATTGGACGGTATTAAAGAAGCTTTTGCATCAGATTCTCCCGCAGAAGAAGCTAAAAGTTTAGGTCGTCAACTTGGTTCTCAAATTAAGAATCAAATTCTTCCTTACATGAATGAAACAATCTACCCTGGTGGCGGCGATTCATTAAATGCTGATATTTTCTTAAATGCATTTATTTCAACATTGGAAGAAAAAGAAACTTTAATGGATGTACCTACTGCTACATCTTACTTTCAAACAGAATCAGAAAAAGTAAGAAATGCAAATATGAGCGCTAAATATGCAGATAATAAAGCTGCAGGTGAAGCATTTCTAGAAGCAAACAAAGCTGTTGCAGGCGTGCAAGTAACTGAGTCTGGTCTTCAATACAAAGTTGAAAAAATGGGTAAAGGTAAAAAACCTTCTGCAACAGACAAAGTAAAAGTTCACTATCACGGTACTTTAATCGATGGCACTGTATTCGATAGCTCAGTAGAACGTGGTGAACCTATCGTATTTGGTCTAAACCAAGTTATTCAAGGTTGGACAGAAGGTGTACAACTTATGCCTGTAGGTTCTAAATTTACATTCTACATTCCTTACCAATTAGCTTACGGCGACCGCGAAACAGGTGTTATTAAACCTTATTCTGCGTTAGTATTTGAAGTGGAATTATTAGGTATAGAGAAATAGTTTGACTTTGTTTAAAGTATATAAGGACTGACTTTTTTAGGTCAGTCCTATTTTTTTGCGATATTTTTAGTATCTTCGCACTATGATTGATATGTTTACAGAAAAAGATACTATTTGTGCTGTTTCTACACCTGCGGGAGTGGGTGGGGTAGCAATTGTTCGTATTTCAGGACCTGATGCAGTGCGCATTGCAGACTCAGTGCTGTCTATGTCGAAACCACTTGCGGAGAAGAAACCTTATACTGTTTCGTTTGGAAAACTGGTGAAAAGGGAGTTAGGAGTTAGGAGTGAGGAGTTAGGAGTTAATGAAGAGATTTTAGATGAAGTATTAGTGAGCATTTTCCGTGCACCACGTTCGTTTACAGGTGAAGATGTGGTAGAGATTGCTGTGCATGGTTCTGTGTATATTCAACGTGAGGCAATAAAACTACTTCTTGCAGCAGGTTGCCGCATGGCAGACCATGGTGAGTTTACCAAACGTGCCTTTATGAACGGCAAAATGGACCTTTCACAAGCAGAGGCGGTGGCAGATGTTATTGCATCGCGCAGTGCGGCTTCTCACAAGGTGGCTGTGAGCCAAATGCGAGGTGGTTTTTCTCGTAAACTACAAATTTTGCGTGCTCAGCTTCTACAGTTTACCTCGCTTATAGAACTTGAGCTAGACTTTAGTGAAGAAGATGTAGAGTTTGCCGACAGAAGCCAACTTAAAGCGCTAGCAGCAGAAATTGAGAGTGATATTACGCGACTAATTAATTCATTTTCTACTGGTAATGCAGTGAAAAATGGTGTGCCAGTGGCCATTGTGGGCGAAACCAATGCAGGTAAATCTACTTTGCTAAATTTGTTGTTGGGTGATGACAAAGCCATTGTTTCAGATATTCATGGCACAACACGTGATATTATTGAAGATACTACAGATATAGGCGGTGTCCTTTTCCGCTTTATTGATACTGCTGGTATTCGTGAAACTACAGATACAATTGAAAATCTAGGTATTCAACGCAGTTTTAGTGCTATAGAAAAGGCACAAATTGTGCTTTGGATGATTGACTCTACTCAGCTTGGCGAACAAATAAAAACACTTGCAGACCGCATAATACCAAATACAGAAGGCAAACAACTTTTCTTGCTTTTCAACAAAGTGGATAAACTTTCTGATGCAGAGCGTGCACAGTTAGATGGTATGTTTGCCGATGTAGATGCTCGTAGATTTTATATTTCAGCTAAGTTTGACCAAGGTATAGATGCAGTGCGTGATGCACTTGTAGATGCTTCTCACGTGGCAGAAATAGAAGAGGGCGACGTGGTTGTTACCAATATGCGTCACTACGAAGCCTTGGTTAAAGCTCACGCAGCCATCCTTAAAGTACAAGAAGGCATGGCAACAGGTCTTTCTGGTGAGTTCCTATCAATGGACCTTCACGACTGTCTCGACGCCCTTGGCAGCATCGTCGGCCAAATATCTTCCGACGAAGTGCTAGGCGAGATATTTAGTAAGTTTTGTATTGGGAAATAGGATTACCATTACTTTGTTACGGGTCTGATGGCCAAGCCAATGAAGCGGCCGCATGACCCCATTTCTCCTAAGGCTGCACCAAAGTTGTACATGTTTGCACAGCAATATCCTCTTCCGCTTGTTGGGGTTGATGTCCAATATACTCCACAACCATTGGCATCAATTAATTTGGTGCCTTCTTTAGAGCCTGTTGCAGGTAGGAAAATAGTTTGGTTATTGATGGTGCTTGTAAATTCTCTGCCCCAACGACCACCTCTTTGAACATACTTATCGTTGCAATATTCAAGTAGTTCGTTCATTTCTTCTTTGGTAGGCGTACGCCAGCCTTCGCCCCATTTCAGAGTTGCTACATCGTAGGTTTTGTCGCCAGCAATGTCTGTCATTTGCTTGCCGTCGGTTAATGAATTAGCTTCGGTATACGCAGACTTTGTGGTAGTCTCTCCCCAAGCGTAAAGTTTGCCTGCTTGTTCTGCAGAAGTGGCATCTACATTGCATGTAGCCCATTTTGTACCAGAAGGAAGACCTAGGTCTACCCACTCATGATTGCCAAGTGTACCAGTGGTTGCTTGAGCATAAACATTGTTAACTGCCATTGCCAATAATAGTGCAATGACTAAAAATAGATTCTTTTTCATATTTGATTTTGTATTATAAATTCCATTCTTTACGCAGTTTTTCTACTAAGATAGGAACGCCTATGGCGCCTCGTTCTTTGATGTGGGTAAATGGGTTTTCAATTATTGAAGTGTTTGGTGTGCCTGGATCAACTAGGTAAATTGGCACATTTTCATCGCGTAAATAGTGGACCAATGAGGCGGCAGGGTATATAGCAAGTGATGTACCCACAATAATTAGAATATCTGCTCTTTCTACTATCTGGCTTGCTAACTCAAACATTGGCACACTTTCTCCAAAAAATACAATATGAGGGCGTAGTAGTGCTCCGTCTTTGGCACGTGCATCGAGGCTTTGTTCCCATTCATCAATATCGTATATTAGGGTAGGGTTCTTCTCGGAGCGTAGTTTCATTAGTTCTCCGTGTAGGTGTAATACGCGTGTAGAGCCAGCTTGTTCATGCAAGTTATCTACATTTTGAGTTATTACACATACATCAGCCCATTGCTCTAGCTCGGCAAGAGCAATATGCCCCTCATTGGGTTTCTTTGTTAAAGACTCTTTGCGACGCATATTGTAGAATTCGATAACCCTATCTCGATTAAGCATCAACGCCTCTGGAGTACAAACTTCTTCTATGCGATAGTTTGCCCAAAGTCCGTCGGCATCGCGAAAAGTTGCAATTCCGCTATCTGCACTCACGCCTGCACCAGTAAACACTACAATTCTTTTCTTGTTGCTTGTTCTTGGAGCATTTAACCATGTTTCAAATACACGAGTTGTTTCTTTAGGGTTAACTTCTTTCATAGTTTTACGTATATATCTGTCAAAATTATAATTTTAAAAACTTTGTAACCATAGTTTTTAAATGTTCGCTAGTTAGGTTTGCCAATCCAATTTGTTCTATAAAAGTAAATTCTTCTTTGTTTTTACTAATTACGAATTTCTTTTCTATACCATCGATATTTGCTAGTAGGTGGTAGTTTCCTTTGTATGTTTGTTCTATGCGTACATTTTTATATAAAATATCTCCTATTTTAATGTTTACAACTTCTTTAGGTGCATCGGTGTATCCCCAACTCGCTAGAAGTTCGTTTAAACGAGTTTCAATTGCACTAATCCAACGTTCTTCAACAAGGTATTTCCTAGCAAAAAATCTAAATTGAGATATGGCTGCTACCACTTCGTTGATGATGTTTTCTGGCTTTCTTACATCATTGTCTTTTGCAAAAGCCAAAGCATCTTCTTTGGTATGTCCATATAGTTTTCCATTCATCATCAAACAGTGGGTATGTTCAGGTAAATAGCCTCCGGAGTTGAAGATGTAAGTAAGGTCATATGCAGGAGAAAGACTCCATTTCCCTTGTTCGTTCATTAAGAAGGAGAAGTTTTTATTGTGGTCATCTGTATTGTTGGCCAAAATGTTGAATACCATTCTGCGGAATACCTCGTCAAAGGTGGCTGCTGGTAAACGCATTTTTCTACATACCATCATCAACTTTTCATAACTATCGGCTTCTGAATATAATGCGGCAAGTGTCTGCATATGAAGTTTGCGTTCCTTATCACGGTCGAAGCGTTGAGTGATAAAATGCTTGTTACCCTCTGTTTCTATTAATCGACAAGGCATAATATTTATACCCGCAGCCTTGGCCATTTCGTAATATGCCATTTCCAATTCTGCAGATGAACGACTAGGATCGCCAAACTTCAGAATGCAATATTCAAATCCTTTCTGACCAGCAATTTGTCCGCTTCGGATTTCGCCTGTTTCTTGATTAATTGCGATAATTGCTTTAGGTTGGCGTCCTCCTGCTGAGGTTCCAACAGCAATTAGGGACTGCATTGTTATTGATTCATTAGGTGAAATTTTAGCATTCTCCCTTTCTGTGAAAATCTTTTGTGCCAAGTCTGTTAATGCTTTCAAATTTAGTTGCTCTGTTTTCTTTATACCCGAAGATTCTGGCATAAATTCCAAGGCACCCATTCCGCGCTTGCCTATGAATGACAACAAATCTAAAGGAGTTATTTCTTGATTGCGAATGTTGTTTTGAATACGCCAACATTCAAAAACCTGATTACCCCAGGCATCAGGCAGGGAGTCTGCTAGAAAAGGCGGCAATTTGCGATATATTTTAGTTTCTTTATCTCCCATAATAGGACGCTTACTTATAGGTGAATCTATAGGCGCAAGCAAAGGAAACGGATTTAGTCCTTCGGTTAGGAATTTGTGGTTGTACTCGAAGTAGGAATTACCTCTTCGAGCATCCCATGACAAACGTCCTATTTCTTTATTCCATAGAAAAACTTTAAGCGAGCTGGTAATCATTGTTTCTTATGTCTTATACGTTGTACTTTCTTTTGATTATCTCTGATTAAGTATGCCGATTCAGGAAGTTCCGGCATCATGTCATCCAATGCATCAATCTGACCAATGGCTTTCATGAGAGATAAAAATGTTCCCAATGACATATTGCCGGTTGTGCCATTCTCGAATTTGTGAATGGTGTTAATCGTAATGCCAGATTGTTCAGCAACATCCTTTTGCGTCATATGAGAACGCAAACGATAGTCCTTGAATCTGGCTCCAAGTAATTTTACTAATTCAGGTATAGAATATTCGTAATAATCAGTCATATTATATTATCTTATACGTTAATTTAATGCAATATATATGTAATTAATTATCGCATACAATAAGTTATGTACAAAGATATTAATATTTTTTTTATATCCAATACATAAACAATAAAAAATGGTTTATACTGATATTTTTACTTCACAGTCACTGTGGGGATGTCGGTCCAGAGGGTGGTGTAGTGGGGTGATTGGTTGTTGCTTGAGGATTTAATATGACCAGAGCCTTGCACGGCAAGTTTGATGGTACCTTTACCGAATGTTTTGTTTATGGTGTCGAGCACGGTGGTGATTTTGTGCTCGCGCTCGGTGGCTTCGGTGTCCTCAAAAAGCGAGTGCATAACGCATTTTTCTGAACTTATTTTTGTGGCAATTACTCCAGCTTTTTTATATCCGTAACCTTCTTTAAAAAGTGCTTTAGTGGCAGCAACGGCTTTAGAAACTATGACTCTAACGTCTGCTGTAGGTGTGATAAACGATATTAGAGCACTGCCGTGAGTCTGTGGTTCGTTTTCCTTAAAACGGTTTGTGTAGGCAAAAACTACTATTTCACTCACTACTGAGCATTGTTTACGCAGTTTTTCTGCCATAGAAGCGCTAAAGTTGGCAATTTGTTCTTGCAGTTCTTTTACTTCGTAGATTTCTGACGAAAAACTTCGTGATACGCAGATTGATTGTTTTGCCTCGAAACCATCTTCAAATTCTATGCATGGTGTGCCTTGCAGCTCTTTCCATGTTCTAAGTCCGGTGATGTTGAATAGACTTCGCACTCTAGTTTCGCTAAGTTGTGTGTAGTCGTAGGCTGTATTTATGCCCATGAGTTTAAGTTTGGCTGTGGTGCGACGACCTATACCCCAAACGTCTTCTATTGGGTATTTTCGCAGTACTTTTTCTATGTCTTCTGGACGGTGCATATAGCAACCACCTTGTAGTCGAGGGTATTGCTTGCAGAGTTTTGATGCGATTTTGGCTAGGGTTTTGGTTGGGGCAATGCCTACAGAAACAGGTATGGAAGTCATCTTGTAGCAGGTCTTCGATATGGTTTTGGCGTATTGGTCGAAGTCTATGTTTTGCATGCCTCGTAGGTCGAGGAATGCCTCGTCTATGGAATACACCTCTATTGATGGGGCAAAGTCCTCAAGCACCCAACGCACGCGTTGCGACATATCGCCATAGAGTGCCATATTGCCAGAGAAAACAGCTACTTTATGTTTGTTTACAATATCTCTGATTTTAAAAAGTGGGTCGCCCATTTTAATGCCGAGTGCTTTAGCTTCATTGCTACGCGCCACGGCGCAACCGTCGTTGTTTGAAAGCACAATGACGGGTTTTCCTTGCAAGTCGGGACGAAAGACCCTTTCGCAAGAGGCAAAAAAGTTGTTACAATCGGCTAGGGCAAACATTTTACATTTTCTTAATCACGTAAGTAACCACGCCCCAAATCATAAACTCATTTTCTGGGGTAATTTCAATAGGTTTGTATGCAGAGTTGTTTTCGTTAGCAGGCATAAGACGCACACCTTCTGAGTGAATTTCAACACGTTTTACCGTGTATTCGCCATCTATATAGCACACCGCTTTGCAATTGTTGTATGGGTCTATGGCACGGTCAACAATAAGAATGTCGCCTTCGTCCATAGCTGCATCTACCATAGATACACCGCTTACGCGAAAGAAAAATGTAGATGCCTTGTGTTTTACAAGGAGTTTGATTAGGTCTAAATGCTCACGCATATCTTCGGCAGGAGAGGGGAAACCGGCTTTCACATCGCCAAGCATCTCACTCTCAAACGAGCCTTCTATTTTATGTGGGATAAAACTTTCCATGGGGTTGGGTAATAAATTTCAGCTTCAAGAAACAAATTTACTGTAATTTTAGAGAATAGGCAACATTATCATCCCAACTTATTTTTCAAAACCTTTTTCACCATCAACTCTGAAACATAATAGAGCTTTTCTGCACACTAAAAAGCTATCGCCATATTCAATTCTTACCTGACCAGAACCTACAACAGCATACTCATTGTTGTCTGTTTTTCTAATGTCTGGATTGTAATATTCTGTTTCACCACTTAGTCTCATAGTTGCGCCTATGTGAGCATCAACAATTAGAGTTTTTAGATAAGGCATATACAAAATAGGTTTCTTATCTTCCAATCGTTTACTTTTATACCATCCATGTACATAAAACTCGCAATAAACCATTGGATTATTTTTAGTTCCATATCTACAAGTATATTTTGGAGAATCAAAATATTCAGTTGCATAATATTCTTCTTCGTTGAGACTTATTACGTTTAGGTAACTAACAAAATGGCCGTATGTAACAGAGAATGGTATATCAAGTGCATCTTCAAGTAATACAACATATCTTAATAAGGAGTCAATAACTGCATCTTCATGATGACTTCCAACTCTTGTAATGAGTGGTCGGAGATCGTCTGGAATATTGTTTGGGTCGAAAGGATAAATTGGCTTAATAGGTTTAAGTGAACTTGAATCATCTATAGGATTTACACTACCAGAAGCCAATGTCGTAGGTAAAATATTCGGATTTTTTAGAGTTTTATATACAAACTCTGTAGCATCTATGTTATTCTCTTTAATAAAGTCGTATAGATGCTTAAAAGCATTTGCTTTTTCTTCGTTGGTAAGAGTCTCGCCCACAGATAAAGACTGATCCTGTGCATACAACTGAATAAAATCTTCTAGTTCTTTACGTGATGTTGTAAAGAAAGCACAATTGTCACGATGATTGTCTGGAACTTCAATGCCATTTACCGTGTGCGATAAATTTACAAAAAAGTAAGCAGGGTTTGCGTCATTACCAAAATTTACAATGGAGTCTATGCTTTGTTCTATGATTTCTCCATCTTTGAGTATTTCACTATACATTACAGAACCTTCGGTAGGAGTTTGATGTTCTTTTGGTTCTGATTCTAATATATTATCATCTTTTTTACATCCTACCATACATGCCATGATTTCTAAACCAAGCATTGTATAAAAAAATCTATTCATATTTATTCATTTTTAAATTGCTACAAAAAAATGCTATGAGCGTTTGAGCAAATGTAGCGTTTGGCTCAAACGTCATAGCAAATATAAATAAGCAGAATGCTTGTGCGTTTTAAAAAAGATAAATTGAGATTAAGGAAACGAAAAATTAATTTTTTGCAATTCTTCTTAACTAAAGATTCTTTTTATTGTCATTTTTTGTTTGTAACTCTGTTGCAAAATAATTACAATAGTAAAAAAATATAACAATTTAGTTTAGGATTTTCTCAATAATTTCAAAATCGATATTAGCGTTTTCGCCAAGTTTAGTACCACGTTCTTTAAAACGGCGAACTATTTCGTCTAAAATATCTCTTCCAATATTTAGTTCAGAAAATTCTGTGGCAAGATTTAATGATGCAAAAAACTCTTTTGTAGCAGCAATAGTGCTGTCGATACGTTCGTTTTTGCTACCTTCGGTAATACCCCAAACACGTTCGCCATATTGAAGAATTTTATCGGCTTTTTGCTCGCGCATCACGTTCATTAGGCGTGGAAGCACCATTACAAGCGTTTGGCCGTGAGTAGTGCCAGTTAGAGCTGTGATTTCATGACCAATCATATGAGTAGCCCAGTCTTGAGGCACACCCATTGCCACAAAACCGTTTAGCCCCATAGTGGCGCACATCATAAAGTTTGCCATAGCATCGTAGTTGCATTGATTTTCTTTTATCTTAGGTGCAATTTCTATAAGTGTTTGAAGGATGCCTTCTGCCCAACGGTCCATAAGTGGAGAACAGTTTGTAATGGTAAGATATTGTTCCATTACGTGTACAAAGGTGTCGGCAATGCCACAAGAAACTTGAAACTCAGGTAGAGTAAATGTGCTTTCTGGGTCTAGAATAGAAAACACAGGGTAGGTGTTGTAGAAAGGATATTTCTCGTCTGTGGCAAGGTTTGAGATTACTGCGCCTTTGTTCATTTCAGATCCGGTGGCAGGCAGAGTCATTACACTAGCAAAAGGCAGAGTGCCGTTTAAAAGGCTAGGGTTTAAAACAAGTTCCCAAGCATCGGCGTCTATCGCTGCTGCGGCTGCAATAAGTTTAGTGCCATCTAGCACGCTACCGCCACCCACAGCAAGAATAAATTCTATATTTTCCTTTTTACAAATTTCTACAGCTTTGCGCAGAGTTTCTACTTTTGGATTTGGCTCTATGCCCCAAAACTCAATGTGGTCAAACTCTTGTAGAGCGGTTTTCACTTGGTCGTACACACCATTCTTTTTCACACTGCCACCACCAAAGGTAACCAATATGCGTTTGCCACGAGGAAGTTCTTTGCTAAGTCTAGCAATTTGTCCTTTACCAAAAATAAGTTTGGTAGTATTTTGAAATACAAAGTTGTTCATAAATGTTCTTTTTTTTATTATTTTGCTTTAAAAACAAATATACAAAAAAATCATTTATTCGTGACTATTCCAAGAATTTTCTTTAAAACCAGTTTTACCATCAACTGTAAATTTAAGTCTTCCAACTCGTTTTACCAACCAACCGTCTCCATAATTAACAACTATTTCGCCACCACCGATAACAGGGAATTCTTCATTTTCTAATCTTCTAATATCTGGCTGAGTATATGTAACATTTCCTTCTAAATGCATAGTGGCTCCAACATGAATATTTTTGATAATAGTTTTTAAATATGGAACATATAAAATATTTTTTGTATCCCCCTTGAGCTTACTAGCGTACCAACCTTCTATATAAAATTCGCTCTCAACCATAGGGCAACCTTTTGTGCCATATCTGCAAGTGTAAATAGGAGATTGGAATGTTTGCGTGTCGTAATAATGTCTTGAATCATGGTTCCCATCATTTATGTAACTTACATATGTGTTTTCGTTGTAAGGGTCTGGACTTTCGGCAACATTCTTTAAACTATCATTTTCAGAATGTATGTTGTATGGTAGTATCAAACCATCTCTTAGCAACACGATGTGCGACAAAATAGAGTCTAAAACAGCATCTTCTGTGATACGATAAATAGGTCCTGAAGGAGGATCTGGTAGAATAATTGGTACAATAGTACCAGATTCTAATGTAGGTTTTAAAATAGAAGGATTTTGCAGAGTCATAGAAACTAGTTGTGCTGCATCAATGTTGTTTTCCATAAGAAAGTTGTAGAAATGGTGGTAAGCAGACTGTTTTTGTTCGTTTGTCATTGCAGCACCACCGCCCAGAGTTTGAGCCTCTGCATAAATTGAAATAAATTCTTCTAAATCGTTGAATGTTACAGCATAGAAAGCACTGTTGGTGTTTGTTTGTTCGTTTTCTACAGGAGAATTAAATATTGTGTGAGAAAGATTTACATAAAAATATGCAGGATGTTCTGTATCTCCCAAATTTACAATAGAGTCCACACACAGCTCTATAAGTTGGTTATCTTTAAGTAACTCACTATACACTACAGAACCTTCCGTAGGTGTTTTAGATTCATTTTCTGGCTCAGACATTAAAGCACTATCTTGTTTGCAATCAACCATGGCTACAATTAAAACTAAGCCAATCAATCCTAAATATACTTCTTTCATAATTCATAAATTTTAAATTTGCTACAACAAATGTTAGGACGCTAAATCAATGTAGCGTTGTACTTAGCGCCATAACAAAAATAAAATCTAGAATTCCAAGGCAGTTTTAAAATTGATAAATTGAGATTAAGGAAACGAAAAATTAACCATTAACAAATCTTCTTAACAGTAGAAACTCTCAATCCCCGAATTTCACCCCGCCCACCTGTTGCAAAACAATTACAATTGTCAAAAATATTTAGGAGAGGGGAATCTGAAACTTATTCCATAAAAAAACCTAAAAATTAAGGCTGTGCGTGTAGAAATAGAGAAACTTTCTTATCTTTGATGTGGAAAATTTAAACTGATTATTATGGAAACAAAAGCAAAAGTATTACAAGTAATGAAAGAAGCAGGCGAAGCCCTAAACGCAGGTAAAATAGCAGAACTTAGTGGCCTAGACCGCAAAGAAGTAGATAAAGCAATGAAAGCCCTTAAAGAAGAAGGAGCAATAGTATCTCCTGTACGTTGCAAATGGGCTCCAGCTCAGTAAATACTTCTCCCCGAAACATATTTACAACCAACTCCAAGTCGCAAGATTTGGAGTTTTTTTGTTTTAATCGGTCAAATTTGCGGGAAATCGGGTAAAGTGCTGTTTAAAATTTGCGGGAAATCGGATAATTTTTTTCAAGGTGTAGCAAAAAATGATACACCCTGCTTTTATTTTTGCAGTGTGAAATAGAATAAAGTATTAATTAACCTTTAAAATTATTTCTTTGGATTTTTTCAAAAAACGGCAAATTATTTGTTTGGATTTTTTCGATTTTTGACAATTTATTTGTTTGGATAATTTTAATTTTGTACTTTTACATACTGAAACAAAGGAATTTATATATGTACTGTAAAAGACTAATTGATAAATATCTATCAGAGTGGGCGTCAAGAGATGTTCATAAACCATTATTACTTAGAGGAGCTAGACAGGTGGGAAAATCCACAGCAGTTCAAGAATTATCTAAAAAGTTTGAGACTTTTGTTGAGATAAACTTTGAAAAACAGCCTAAATATAAAGCTCTATTTAAGGATGATTTAGACGTGAAGCGTATTGTTCCGCAAATATCAGCTATGTATGGAACTTCTATTAAGCCAGGTAAAACGCTTTTGTTTCTTGATGAAATTCAAGATTGTCCCCAAGCTATAATGGCTTTACGCTTTTTTAAGGAGGATATGCCTGAACTTCACGTAATAGCCGCGGGCTCTCTTCTTGAATTTGCATTAAATGAACTTCCTACATTTGGAGTAGGGAGAATTCACTCTATGTTTATGTATCCTATGACATTTGATGAATTTCTTGAAGCAAATGGTCTACATCTACTCATTGAGGCTCGCAATCAAGCTTCTATAGATAATCCTTTACCAGAACCTCTACACGATAAATTGGTTGAAATGCTTCGTGCATATATGCTTGTAGGAGGAATGCCAGAATCTGTTAAGACTTGGGTTGAGTATCACGATTATGTAAAATGCCAAGAAGTTCAAGATGATATTATTGTTACTTACGAAGATGATTTCCCTAAATACAAGAAAACTGTAGATCCTATATTGCTGCGCCAAACACTACGTAGTGCGGCAGTTCAGGTAACTAAAAAGTTTGTTTACTCAAAAGTGGGACAAGAATATAAAACAGCTGAAGTAAAAAAAGCTATTCAATTACTCACTCTTGCAGGTATTCTACATCCAGTAACGCATACAGATGCTAATGGTTTGCCATTTGGTAGTGAAGAAGATAAGTCGTATCAAAAGATGCTATTGCTTGACACGGGACTATTGCTTAGACTATTAAATATGTCGTTAGGAGATATATCTGAACTTACTACGCAGATTTTAACGGCAAGTGCAGCAGAACTTGCAAATAAAGGACCCATGGCAGAACTTGTAGTAGGACTAGAAATGTTGCATCATATGAGTCCGAATATTCGACACGACCTATATTATTGGGTAAGAAATGCAAAGAATTCGCAAGCAGAGATAGATTACATATCTAGTTATTTGCAAATAGTAGTTCCAATTGAAGTAAAGGCAGATACACAAGGTGGTATGAAGAGTTTATGGTCTTTTATGCGTGATAAAAAGCTTCATTACGCCATAAGATGCTCTATGGAAAATTTTGGAAAATTTACTTATGTAGATAAAAATGATAATGCAGAAGTGAGACATGTTCGTATTTGCCCAATGTACGCTATCGCCCAAATGGAAGAAGTGAAGCAAGGGATTGAGAAGTAATTGAATAAAAATTGCAGTAATGGGGTAAATGAAATAAAGCATACGACGAAGAAGGATATTTAGAAATTTGATTTTTTTAGCAAGCTGTACCATGTTTTGATACAGCTTGCTTTTATTTTTGCAGGATGAAATAGAATAAAGCATTAATTAACCTTTAAATTTATAGATTATGGAAACTTCAAGAATTTCGGTAGAAGGTAGGGAAAAGTAACTATGGCTCCTGATACCATCTGTTTAAAAGTTACTGTTCATCGTTTTTTTGTGGATAGTAAACAAGCCTATCAGGCTGGTAAAGATGATTTGTCGGCTATCGTACAAATTTTAGAAAATTATGAGCAATTGCCTACTCAGGCCAAAACTATTCGTTTTGATGTTGACTATCATATAGAGAATAAGTACGATAAAAAAGGCAATTTTGTAGAGCGTATTAAGAATGGTTATAATTTAGATATGATTGTAGACATAGAATTGCCACTTGATAACCTGTTGGTAAATAATATAGCCAGCGCTATTTGCGAAGAGTTAGTTTTTGCACAAACCAGGATATATTACTACATAAAGGACGAGCAAGCAATAAAGTACAAAGCATTGGAAGCGGCAACTAACGATGCCATGGCAAGAGCCCGTGTTATTGCCCAAACCAGCGGATGTAAGTTAGGAAAAGTTTTGGATATTAAGTACGGTCAACCTAGCGGCTATGATTATGAAACTCGTTATATGCTTTGCGAAGCTTCTCTTGATAGTGCATCTAGTGAAGATTCATTGCCTATTACCCCCGAAGACCATACCTTTACTGATACCGTAAATGTAGTGTGGGAATTGATAGGGGAGTAGAAATTATTTCTTTGGATTTTTTCAAAAAACGGCAAATTATTTCTTTGGATTTTTTCGATTTTTGGCGATTTATTTGTTTGGATTTTTTTAGTTTTAAGCCTTTATATTCTGAAATAGAGGGGTTTATGCATATATGCCAAGTGGCAAATGTTTCAGACAAGTAGGAGTCTACAAATATACAGCCAAATCAGGTATGGCCAAAACCATCCCAATCGTAAAGATTATGGAATAAAAAGAGTATTTTATTATAATTACAATTAGCCCCTCCAAATCTGAGACATCGGATCAGGAGTTTTTTTGTCTCAAATTCTATCTTAGATTTTGTTTTCTAGAACAAAATGTTCAGCAATTTGCCCATTTTTGTTCTGAAAAACAAAAAATGTCCTTCCTAGTATCTTAATTCTCCTTAAAAATTCCTACATTTGTAAATCTACAAAAGCTGAATTTATAACGTTTGATTGAATTTTATAATTAAAGATATTTATCTGCCTAAATACAAAGGTATGATAATTGTTATGCATTAATAAGAGAGAAATGAGTAGTAAAAGTCAAAAAGATAAAAGTGTACTTACTTTTATTGATTTATTTGCTGGGCTTGGAGGTTTTCATATTGCATTAAGATCTCTTGGATGTAAATGTGTTTTTACATCAGAATTAAAAGAGGATTTGCAGCAACTATATAAATTGAATTTTCCAGATGCACCTCGGATTGAAGGTGATATTACTAAAGTTGATTTAACAACAATTCCACATCATGATATCTTGTGTGCTGGATTCCCTTGTCAACCATTTAGTCAAGCGGGTAAACGTCAAGGCTTTTTGGATGAGGGTCGTGGCAATATGTTTGATTATATCTGTGCCATTATCGAAGAAAGGGGAAAGTTAAATGATAAGCCAAGATTTTTGTTGTTGGAAAATGTTTCAAATTTAAAAGGTCACGATAATGGTAATACGTGGAGAATTATTCAAGAACGTTTAGATTCGCTAGGTTATTATGTAAGTGGTGAAATTCTATCTCCACATCAATTTGGTATACCACAACACCGTAAGCGTATATATATAGTTGGATTGCGTAAAGATTTGGTTGAAGTGTCTAGTTTAGGAAAATTTGTATTCCCAGAAGGAAAGAAAGATGCAAATTGTGACATTTCTACTATTATAAATGAAAATGATACAGAGGTGCAAACTTTATCTCTTAAAACACACCAACAATTAAAAGTATGGCAATCCTTTTTGGATGAAATTAAAAAGCGTAATAGAAAGATTCCAAGATTTCCAATTTGGGCTATGGAGTTCGGGGCTACTTATGAATATGAGAGAATAGCACCCTATAAGCAAAGTTTGTGCCAATTAAGAGGCCGTAGAGGTCGGTTAGGTTGTGGATTAAATGGACCTACAAAACCATATAACTTAGGTCTATTGCCTAACTATGCACAGTCTAATTCTTCTGAAGAATTCCCAGATTGGAAAAAAAGATATATAAGACAAAATCGGGAGTTTTGGGATGATAATTTGGAATGGCTTAGTGAGTGGGTAGAGCAAATACGAACATGGGATAATAGTCATTTGAAATTTGAATGGAATTGTAAAGGTGATGATGATGGAGAAATAAAAACAAAGATAGTACAATTTAGGGCTTCAGGAATAAGGGTTAAATTGCCAACTTTTTCTCCAGCGTTAAATCTTGTTGGAACACAGGTTCCAATACTTCCTTGGGTAAGACTTCCAGAGGAATGTATTCAAAATTATACAGATGAAGAATTAAAACAATATGGGTTGACAAGAGAAGATATAAGTTATGGTCGTTATCTCTCTATCAGAGAAGCAGCAACATTACAAGGAATGCAAGGATTAAAGTTTGATAACTTATCAAAAACTAGAATTTATGAAGCATTGGGTAATGCAATAAACGTGGATATTGTTAAGATAATAGCTAAGAAGATGTTGAAATATGAGTGAAATTGAAAAAAATGCGGTTAGTATTGAGATTGGTTCAAAGATTCATGCTAGATATGCGGATTTTACGAATAGTCCATCGCATACCATAGCAGAGTTTATTGATAATGCTCTGCAATCTTATCGAGATAACAAAATATATTTGCATTCAATAAATCCAAATTTTAGATTTAGGGTATTAATAGATTTTGTATGGGGAGGAGATGATACGGAACAAGCCGATAAGATAATAATATCTGATAATGCTGCAGGTCTTAATTTTAATAGTTTTCATAAAGCTTTTATGACAGCAGAACCTCCTGAAAATAATACAGGATTAAATGAATTTGGTATGGGGATGAAAACAGCTGCTGGGTGGTTAGGAGAAAAATGGTCTGTATGTACAACTGCATTAGGAGAGGATTTAGAAAGAACCCTAGTATTCGATTTAAAAGAAGTGGTAAAGAAAAATCTTAAGGAGTTACCATATGAAAAAAAAGAGGCTTCACTTGATGATCACTATACAATAGTTACAATTGAGAAGCCAACTAAGAATTCACCAGCAAAGAAGATTTTAGAAAGAATTAAGTCGGAATTGGCAAGTATATATAGACAATCAATTCGTGAAGGAGAAATGGATTTAATTATTTGCGGTGATGTCTTGGAGTTTGAAGAATATCCTATATTAGATGCTCCTTTTACAAGAAATCCTAATGGAGCGAGTATTAAATGGAAAAAAGAAATAGATTTTCAATTTAGACAATATAAAGCCAAAGGATTTATTGCTATTTTAAAAGATATTAATTATATGCACAATGGATTGGTTCTGTTAAGAAGGGGGCGTGTGGTTGTTGGGGCTGGTCCAGAAGGGAGATATTTTCCTAAATCAATTTTTGGTTCTCAAGGTAATTTTAGATACAAACGTTTATTTGGAGAACTTCATTTAGAGGGTTTTGATGTGTCCTTTAATAAGAGTGATATACAGAATAAAGATAATTTAGAAGCTTTAATGCTTGCAATTAGGGATGAAATTCATACGAAGGAATTTGATTTATATACACAAGCAGATGAATATAGATTAGATGAGAATCGTAAGGCAGTAAATAAAATTATAAAGAAGCATAATGCAATTAAGAAAAATAACGATACCCCTATAGATATTTTTCAACCCAAAGTTGATAATATTCTACAATGTGAAGAACCAGAAACTATTGAAAAATCTCCTGCCATTATAAATGAATATAAAGATACATATAAAGATTATAATCCGAAAAAGAAGCATTCGCTTCATCGGTATATACACCAACTACGCAAGCTTTAGAAGTCGTTATAGCATCCGGATCGAAATCGTCTATGTTATCCTTCATTTCTTGAAGAAGATAGTCCGTTTCGGCTGCACTCGAGTACACGCAGAACAAAGATAAAAGCACGCATAACAACAGAACGCAGCTTATTATCTTTTTTTTCATGGTTTTCTTCCTTTCACATTTCTTCATCGAAGATAAAAACTTCCTCGATAGTCATTTCAAAATATTTTGCGATTTTATAAGCAAGAAAAATCGAAGGATTATATTTTCCCGTTTCAAGGGAACTTATGGTCTGGCGGGAAACACCCATAAGTTTTGCAAAATCTTCCTGTTTAATACCTTTTTCTTTTCGGATTTCCTCAATTCTGTTTTTCAAAGCAAAGATTCCTCCTTTGCGGATTTTTGTCAAGTTAACTTTACAAAAATAATATACCACAACGTTTTTGTTATGTCAAGCAGACTTTACAAAATTTAATAAAAAAACGGCGGGAGCAAGCCCCCGCCCTGCCGTAACGCGGTGATTTCTGTTGAAACGCCGTAGGGG
>CALDPN010000209.1 GCA_937911235.1 uncultured Bacteroidales bacterium | reverse complement strand
CATAACTTTGATGAAGTGCCAGTATTTCTTAGCTGAGTTAGCATCGCGTTGGATGTTACCGATGAGCTCAGCGAAGGTCTTACAAGCGGTATCGAAACCAAAAGAGGTCTCAATCATCTCGTTTTTGAGGTCACCATCGATAGTCTTAGGACAACCGATAACTTGGATACCGCAGTTCTTTTGGATGTAGTACTCAGCGAGTACGCAAGCGTTGGTGTTACTGTCATCACCACCGATGATTACAACAGCCTTGATACCGAGCTTGTTGCAAACCTCGATACCCTTGTCGAATTGCTCAGTCTCCTCGAGTTTGGTACGGCCAGAACCAATGATATCAAAACCACCAGTGTTGCGATACTCGTCGATGATGTCAGCTGTGAGCTCTGCATATTTGCCATCCACCAAACCGCTAGGGCCACCGAGGAAACCGTAGAGTTTGTTGTCTGGGTTAACGCGTTTGAGCGCGTCGAAAAGACCGCAGATCACGTTGTGACCACCAGGAGCTTGACCACCAGAAAGGATAACACCAACATTGATAGCTGGAAGTTCTTTAGCTTCTTCTGCTACTTCAAATGTTACAACTGGCATTCCATAAGTGTTAGGGAATAAGTTTTTGATAGCTTCTTGGTCTGCTACAGATTGAGTAGCTTCACCTTCTTTAAGAGCGATAGCACCTTTTAAAGCTTTAGGAAGCTTTGGTTGGTAAGCTGCTCTTGCAATTTGTAATGCACTTTTAGTCATATAAATAAAATTAAAGATAAATTTTTCAATTATATTTCGTTTGGTGATATTATACCACTTCCACAAAGTGCAAAGATACAAATTTTATATGATATTTTTAATATATTAATTATAATAACTATCTTTGCAGAACAAATTTTTTAATATTTAAAAACTATGTCAAAACAACTAAAACTTTCTGACAACAAAATTATCCTTGGCGCATGCGCAGGTATTGCTGAATACTTCGGTTGGGACGCTAAAATCGTTCGTCTTGCAACATTAGTATTCGCTCTTATGGGTGGTATCGGTATCTTTGGCTACCTAATTATCGCTCTAGTTATGTACATTATGAGCAAATAATGAAATTTAAACTCAAATCGGAATATAGCCCTACAGGAGATCAGCCAGAAGCCATAAAACAATTAGTCCAAGGACTAGAAAACGGAGTTTCTGACCAAACTCTTCTTGGGGTTACCGGTTCGGGTAAAACCTTCACTATTGCCAACGTAATCAAGGAAATTAACAAACCTACCCTAGTTCTTAGTCACAACAAAACCCTTGCAGCACAACTCTACAGCGAGTTTAAGCACTTCTTTCCAAACAATGCAGTGGAATATTTTGTTTCATACTACGATTACTATCAGCCAGAAGCATATATTCCTACCACAGATACATACATTGAAAAAGATTTAGCCATAAACGAAGATATCGATAGGCTTCGTTTGTCTGCCACTGCAGCTCTGCTTTCTGGTAGAAAAGATATAATTGTGGTATCATCTGTGTCTTGTCTTTATGGCATTGGTAACCCAGAAGATTTTACAAAAAATATGATTCACGTGAAAGTGGGTCAAAAAATTGTGCGCGATGTGCTACTTAGAAACCTTGTGAGTGCTCAATATAGCAGAAACGACATTCAACTTGGTCGTGCAAACTTCAGAGTAAAAGGCGAAACAGTGGATGTATGGCTTTCTCACACAGACATAGTAGTAAGAATTGTTTTTTGGGACGATGAAATAGAAAGTATCGAACTTCTCGATGCCATTAGCTTTACAAAAATGGAAAGCATGGACGAATATTCTATATCTCCTGCCAATATTTTTGTTACAACTCAAGAAAATGTAAATCGTGCCATAGGCGAAATTGAAATAGACCTAGGCAAACAAGTAGAATACTTAAATTCTATTGGCAAACCATACGAAGCAAAACGCCTTTACGAACGTACCACATACGATGTGGAAATGATGCGTGAAATTGGCTATTGCTCAGGAATTGAAAACTACTCACGATATTTCGACGGCAGAAAAGCAGGCACTCCCCCATTCTGTTTGTTCGACTTCTTCCCAAAAGATTTTCTTCTTGTAATAGACGAATCGCACGTGAGTATTCCACAAATAAAAGCAATGTATGGTGGTGATGCTGCTAGAAAGAAAAACCTAGTAGAATATGGTTTCCGCCTGCCTGCTGCCATGGACAACCGTCCGCTTAAATTTGAAGAATTTGAAGCAAAACAAAATCAAACCATATACGTTAGTGCCACCCCTGCCGACTACGAACTAGAACGCAGCGAAGGCATCATCGTTGAGCAACTTATCCGTCCTACAGGGCTTCTAGACCCAGAAATTGATGTTCGTCCTAGTAAAAATCAGATAGACGACCTACTAGAAGAAATTGCCGTTAGAGCCGAAAAAGACGAACGCACCATTGTGACCACCCTTACAAAACGTATGGCAGAAGAACTAGACGTTTACCTGAAACGCAACGGCATTAGAAGCACCTATATTCACTCAGATATAGACACACTAGAGCGTGTACAAATATTAGAAGACCTAAGAAAAGGGCTTTACGATGTGCTTATTGGTGTAAACTTGCTTCGTGAAGGTATCGACCTACCACAAGTGTCGCTTGTAGCCATCCTAGACGCAGACAAAGAAGGATTCCTTCGTTCTCACCGTGCACTTACCCAAACTGCGGGTCGTGCAGCGCGTCATATAAATGGTAGAGTAATAATGTATGCCGATACTATTACAGAGAGCATGAAACTCACCATCGACGAAACCAACAGACGCCGTAAAATACAACACGAGTATAATATCAAACACAATATCACTCCTCAACCACTTAAACCAAAAGACCAATTTGCTTTAAGTAAGGAAAAAGAAATGCCTCTAGAAGAGATTGCAGAGACTAGAGTTCAATACGTGACAAGCAAGAAGAAATTGTCTGAAAAAGACATGAACACATTAATTGAAGAGCTTAAAAAAGAAATGGCCACAGCGGCAAAGAGTATGGACTTTATCACTGCAGCACAGCTTAGGGATGAAATTAAAAGACTCGAGTCTATTAAATCCGACTCCTAAACATAGACACCACTATAGCAGTGGCAACAGACACATTTAAAGACTCAGAAGTAGGTCTCTCTGGTGGATAACTAGGTATTAAAAGTTTTTTATTTGCCACAGCCATCACCTCTTTCGACACTCCATTTCCCTCGTTACCCATTACAATAACACCATTTTTTGTAAGTGACGCCTTGTTTATATTATCACCATCAAGTGCAGTTACATAGATTGGAGCATCTACTTTATTCAACTCTTCTACTAAGTCCACATAATGAACTCTCACTCTAGCAAGTGCACCCATAGTAGCCTGTACCACTTTAGGATTATAAATATCAACTGTATTTTTAGATACGAAAATATTATTTATACCAAACCAATCTGCAATGCGTATTATGGTACCCATATTACCTGCATCTTGTATGCCATCTAAAGCCAACGTAAGTTCATCTGCATTTATTGCCACATTTTCATAAACTGGCATTTTAAACACAGCAAGCACATTTTGCGGAGTTTCTAATCGAGAAATCTTCTTAAGTTCATCGTAAGTTACCTCACACGACTCTGCTGCAGACTTAGGTCCATTATACTCTGAAGTATAGTAAAGATACTCTGGTGTAAAATACTCCATCATATCCCCTACTGTTTTATGACCTTCTGCTATAAAAAGCCCTGTTTGAACTCGATACTTTTTTTGTGCAAGTTGATTTATAAGTTTTATTTTCGCTTTAGACAACATAAATTTTCGCTCTAGTATAAGACAAAGATAAATAATTACAACTAAAGTGCAATAAAAAAAGGTTGACTTTTGTCAACCTTTTTTATTATTAGCAATTATAATTTAAGCTTTTACTTGATCTACGATTGCTTTGAAAGCTGCAGGTTCGTTCATAGCTAAATCAGCTAATGCTTTGCGGTTAATGTTGATACCTGCTTTATGGATAGCACCCATAAGTTTAGAGTATGACATACCTTCTAAGCGTGCAGCAGCGTTGATACGTTGAATCCACAATGCGCGGAAGTTACGTTTTTTGTTTTTACGGTCACGATAAGCATATTGTAGACCTTTTTCCCATGTATTTTTAGCAACTGTCCAAACGTTTTTACGAGCGCCGAAATAACCACGGGTTAATTTCAAAATTTTCTTTCTTCTTGCTCTTGAAGCAACATGATTTACTGATCTTGGCATTTTCTTTAATTTTTTTGATTGTTAGCGTCGCACTAGGCGAACTTAAAGCTAAACATTCGGTTAATAACTCTTATTTAAGACCCAACAATGATTTTACAGTTGACTCGTCTGCTGGAGAAACTAGACCAGAATAAGTCAAATTACGTTTTGCTTTTGTAGTCTTTTTAGTCAAAATGTGACGCTTAAATGCGTGCTTTCTTTTAATTTTTCCTGATCCGGTAAGGGCAAACCTTTTTTTAGCACCGGAATTAGTTTTCATTTTTGGCATTGTAAATAAATTATTAGGTAAATAAATCTTTATTTCTTTTTCTTTGGAGAAAGCATGATAATCATTCTTTTTCCTTCTAGAAGTGGCATTTGATCCACTTTTCCATATTCTTCTAGGTCATTTGCTAAACGAAGTAATAAAACTTCACCTTGTTCTTTGAATAAAATTGAACGACCTTTAAAGAACACATATGCTTTTAATTTAGCACCTTCTTGTAAGAAGCTAATTGCATGTTTAAGTTTAAAGTTGTAATCGTGTTCGTCAGTTTGTGGACCGAAACGAATTTCTTTAACTTCCACCTTAACATTCTTAGCTTTTTGTTCTTTTTCCTTTTTCTTTAATTGATAAAGGAACTTAGAATAATCTATAATTTTACATACAGGAGGATTTGCAGAAGGTGAAATTTCAACTAAATCTAGTTCCATTTCATCTGCAATTTGCATTGCTTCCTTAAATTTGTAGACACCGGTCTCTACATTATCTCCAACTAGTCTTACCTCTTCAACACCACGAATATTGTCGTTGATACGGTGTTGGTCTTCTTTTTGGCGAGGTTTAACGTTGTTATTTCTCGGTACAAAAGTTTTTGCGATACGATACGTCCTCCAAACGTTTATTAATTAAGTTATAAAAAATCGGGTGCAAATATACTACTTTTTAATTAACTGAGCAAAAAATAGTTAATTAATTTCTTTCAATTTCTAAAACTTCTCCTGTAGATTTGATTTTTGCTTCAGATTTATCTGTAAAATCAAATTCATAATATACACCATCGTTTTCAACCTTGTCTATAACTTGATCATAGAATTCTCTATCCAAGGTTTCATTCACAGCATTAGTGTATATAAAACGAGGCATCTTTTCTTTTTTTACATTAACGTCTATCTCAGACCAACTACCTACCATATCAAATTCTATAGTAGTTTTAGTTTTGAATATTACTTTGTATTCTACTACACCTTCGTCCCAGTTTTTGTAAACTGCTTTAATTTTAGCTTCTGGGAAGTAATCTTTTATAAAAAGAGTAGCTTTTTGTGGAAGTTGGTCTACTGAAATTTTAACACCATCTTCTTTAGCAAAGCAAACCACTGAAAATAGACATGCGATAGCTAATAAAAATACCTTTTTCATACTATTATTTATTTAAGTATTTAGAAGTTTGTTCGTAAACTTCATCATTTACTAATTTAGCAAATTCTTCTACAGACATAGCACCTAAGTCTCCTGCACCTTGACGGCGAACAGAAAGAGTTTTAGTTTCTTGTTCTTTTTCACCAACGATAAGCATGTAAGGGATACGTTTCAATTCGTTGTCACGAATCTTACGACCAATTTTTTCATTTCTATCGTCGATAGTTACACGAACATCTGCAAGTTCTAGAGCACGAGCCACTTCATTTGCATAGTCTGTATATTTTTCACTAATTGGAAGTACAACTACTTGGTCTGGAGTTAACCACAATGGGAATTTACCACCAGTGTGTTCAATAAGCACTGCTACGAAACGTTCCATAGAACCAAATGGAGCACGGTGAATCATAACAGGACGGTGTTTTTGATTGTCATCACCTACATATTCAAGGTCGAAACGTTCTGGAAGGTTGTAGTCTACTTGAATAGTACCAAGTTGCCAACGACGACCGATAGCGTCTTTCACCATGAAGTCTAGTTTTGGACCATAGAATGCAGCTTCACCAAGTTCTACGCGAGCATTTAAGCCTTTTGCTTGGCAAGCTTCGATAATAGCGCTCTCTGCTTTTTCCCAAACGTCGTCGCTACCAATATATTTAGTTTTGTTTTCTGGGTCGCGAAGAGAAATTTGTGCTTCAAAGTTTTTGAAGTCTAGAGCATTGAAAATAATGAAGATAATATCCATTACTTTTAAGAACTCTTCTTTTAGTTGGTCTGGACGACAGAAAATGTGAGCATCGTCTTGAGTAAAGCTACGTACACGTGTTAAACCGTGAAGCTCACCACTTTGTTCGTAACGATATACTGTACCAAATTCAGCAAAACGAAGTGGAAGATCTTTATAAGAACGTGGTTTGAACTTGTAAATCTCACAGTGGTGAGGACAGTTCATTGGTTTTAATAAATATTCTTCACCTTCTTCTGGAGTATGAATTGGTTGGAATGAGTCTTGACCATATTTAGCATAGTGACCAGAAGTTACCCAAAGTTCTTTTTGACCAATGTGTGGGGTCATAACTTGTTGGTAACCAAAGCGTTTTTGGATTTGTTTTAAGAAATCTTCTAGACGTAGACGAAGAGCTGTACCTTTTGGCAACCATAAAGGAAGACCTTTACCTACAGGTTCGCTGAAAGTAAATAGTTCTAGCTCTTTACCTATTTTACGGTGGTCACGTTTTTTAGCTTCTTCCATTAACTCTAGATATTCATCAAGCATTTTCTTTTTTGGGAAAGAAATACCATAAAGACGAGTTAATTGTTTACGTGTTTGGTCACCACGCCAGTAAGCGCCAGCCACCGCAGTGATTTTAAACGCTTTAATCATACCTACATTGGTAATGTGTGGACCTTTACATAGGTCAACAAAATTACCTTGACGATAGATAGTAATTTTACCATCTTCTAGGTCGTTGATAAGTTCTAGTTTATAGGTTTCATTTTTAGCACCAAACATAGCTAAAGCATCAGCTTTAGAAATTTCTTCGCGAACAACTTGTTCTTTACGAGCAACAATTTCCATTACTTTTGCTTCGATAGCAGCAAAGTCACCTTCTTTGATAACTGCTGTACCTGGGTCTACGTCGTAGTAGAAACCATTTTCAATAGCAGGTCCGATACCAAATTGGATACCAGGATAAAGCTCTTGAAGAGCTTCAGCCATAAGGTGAGCAGAGGTATGCCAGAATGCGTGTTTGCCTTCTGCATCATCCCATTTGAATAATTTGATGGTAGCGTCTTCAGTAATAGGACGGTTAATTTCTGTAACCTCATCATTTACTTGAACAGCTATCACGTCTTGAGAGAGTCTTGAACTAATGCTCTCTGCTATTTGAAATCCGTTTACTCCGCTTTCGTACTCACGAACAGAGCCATCAGGAAATGTAATTTTAATCATATCTTTAAGTTTTTAATTATTATCTAATCCGAATTGCAAATTTACTAATTTATAAGCAAATATTCTTTTATTTTCTTATTTTTTTACTCACAAAAGAGCAATATATCTTTAATCCACAATTTTCACAATCTGGTTTCAGTGCTTTACACACATACCTACCATGAAGAAGTAACCAATGATGCGCAAGTCCTAATATCTCATTAGGGATATTTTTCACCAATTTCTTCTCCACTGCAAGAGGCGTTGTTGCAGAAGAAGGCACAAGTCCTAGCCTATGCGACACTCTAAACACATGAGTATCAACAGGCATTGCAGGCTTATCAAAAGCCACTGCCATTACCACATTTGCTGTTTTTCGCCCCACTCCAGGCAATGTTTGTAGCGCATCTTGCGAAGCTGGCACCACACCAGAATATTTTTCTACCAATGCCTTAGATAATCCCAACAAATGTTTTGCTTTATTATTTGGATACGAAACAGAAGAAATATAATGCAAAATATCCTCCACACTTGCTTTCGACATATCTTCTGCCGTAGGATATGCCTTAAATAACGCAGGAGTAACTTGATTTACTCTTTTATCCGTGCATTGAGCAGAAAGCACCACTGCCACAAGCAGCTGAAAAGGATTGGTAAAATTTAGTTCAGACTCTGCCACTGGCATATTTTCTGAAAACCAACCTAGAATATTATCGTATTTTTCTTTTAACTTCATAAACAAAAAGAAATGGCATATTACGCCATTTCTCTACTATCTGATACATCTATTTCTTCTCCTCTTTTATCTACAAATTTGTATTCTAAAAGTGAGAATGATTGATTTGGTAATATTTTAAAAAACAATCCGTATTTCAATCTCAATTTAAAGACTAAACTTGGGAAGCCTTGCTTGATATATGCATACACAAATGGGTGCACAAATAAAGTAAACTTGCGATATTTTAATTGATGACGAACCCAGTCTATCTTAGTCTTCAATAAATCAATGAAAAGTAGAGAATATCTAATAGAACCTGCACCTCCACAAGTAGGACATTGTTCTTTTGTGTCTATCACAGTAGCTGGACGCACTCTTTGGCGAGTAATCTGCATAAGACCAAACTTAGAAAGTGGAAGAACATTGTGCTTTGTGGCATCATTTTCCATCACCTTACACATGTGTTCATACACAGCTTGTTTATGCTCGCTCAAACGCATATCAATAAGGTCTATGATAATAATACCACCCAGATCGCGAAGTCTTACTTGACGAGCAACTTCCTCTACGGCAGCCATATTCACCTCGTATGCATTATCTTCTTGGTCTTTTGAATTTTTATTTCTCACACCACTATTCACATCTATCACATGAAGCGCTTCGGTGTGTTCAATTACAAGATATGCACCTTTTTTAAATGGCACAATCTTACCAAAAGACGATTTTATCTGTTTTGTAAGATTATAAACATCAAAAATAGGTAATGTATCGTCGTAAAACTTAACAATATCTGCTCTTTCTGGTTCAATTTGTGTAATATATGAATATAAATCCTCATATATTGCCCTATCATTTACTACAATTTGGTCAAAATTTGAGTTTAATCGGTCACGAAGAATAGACTCCGCCCTACTCAACTCTTCATATACCAAATATGGAGTATCTTTTTTACTTTGAATTTTATCTAAAATAGTATTCCAAAGTTGTTCTAGAGATTTTAATTCATCAAGCAGTTCTTTATCAGACTTGCCTTCGGCCACAGTTCTAATAATAGCTCCACAATTTTGCAATTTCGCTCCTGCTACTATTTTTCTTAGTCGAGTTCTTTCGCTTTGAGCTTTAATTTTGGTAGAAACAGACACCTTGTTAGAAAATGGCATAAATACCAAATTTCTACCTGCTATAGAAATCTCTGTACTTAGTCGTGGTCCTTTTGTTGAGATAGGCTCTTTAACCACTTGAACGAGCACAGTATCTCCTACTTTAAGATAAGAAGACACTACGTCGTCTTTTGGAAGTTCTTCTAAAAACCTCACATCCTTCATATTCAAAGAATGCGAACCTTTGTTTTTAGAAAGGAAGTCTTTTATTGTTGAAAAATTTAGCCCTAAGTCTAAATAATGCAAGAAACCTTCTTTTTCAAAACCCACATCAATAAATGCAGAGTTAAGCCCAGGCATTATTTTCTTTACTTTAGCCACATAAATATTACCCACAGAAAATGTAGCAACCCTACTTTCCCTGCTAAATTCTACAAGCTTACCATCTTCGGCTAGCGCTATAGATATTTGAGAATCCTGTACATCAAGTATTAATTTACTTTCCATGAGTATTTTTTCTGAATAAAACAAAAAGAACAAACTTTCATTCTACGGAAAGTTTGTTCTATGTTGTAATGATTGCGAAAGATCTTATTTTTTCTTTTTGTGACGATCTTTTCTTAATCTTTTTTTACGTTTGTGTGTAGACATTTTATGTCTTTTTCTTTTCTTTCCGCTTGGCATAGCTATAAAATTTTGAGTTATATAATTATTATTTTTCTTTTACTGAATCTACGAATGTCTTAGCTGGTTTGAAAGAAGGAACGCTGTGAGCTGGAATTGTAATAGTAACTTGTTTAGAAATATTACGAGCCACTTTTTGTTTTCTTTCTTTAACGATAAAACTACCGAAACCACGTAGATAGACATTTTCTCTTTCAATTAAAGAGTCTTTAACTTGTGTCATAAATTCTTCTACAACGGCTAAAACAACAGTTTTATCAACACCAGTGTTGTCAGCTATTTTATTTACTATTTCTGCTTTTGTCATGACAATTTATATTTTAATGTTTATTATATTCTCAAAACGGACTGCAAATATAGTATTTTTTTTCTTTGTAAAAAATAATTAATTATAATTTTTACAGATTTTTTTATTTAAAACCTTACTTACTTGGACTTTACCTTAATTATTTAACAAGAATCTTCTTTGTAATAGTATTATTTGAAGTTTCTACAGTTAATATATAAGTACCTTTTTCTAAGCCTAAATCCCACTCTTTTTCAGTAGCTGGCAAGTCTAACATTTTTTGACCTGCTAGATTATACACATTTGCTGATAAAATTTCTTCTTCTGTATTCACATAAATCTTACCTGCAGTTGGGTTTGGATAAATGCTCAACTCTACTGCCCCTTCCTCTTCTATGCCTACTGTACCAAATTGTGTATCTAGCCAAGACAAACGTTTAGTTATAAGGTCATAGAATGCTTGTTTTCTAGAAAGCACATTTTTATTACCATAGTTTGGCCATTTTTTACAATCGCATTGTGAAGCGTATGTAATTTTTTCAATAAATGGATCTACTACACTACGTAAGTATGGCATTAACGAACCACGTTTTTCTATCCAACGTTTACGCACTGCTGTTTGGAAACGAGGGAATTTTGCAATTTCATCAATCCATTTAATACCGTATGGATATTCTTCATAAATAAAGGTATCACTCATATCCCAAAGTGTATTACCAAAGTCCCATACTGGTCCAAATACTAGCTTAGTATCTGCACCTCTGTCTTTGTGCATATAACAGCTACCATGGAAACCTTCGCGATTACCTAATATTTCGTATACAAGGTAATAGTTTACCAAAGCATCCATATCAATGTATTTTTCCCATTCTGTGCTGCTTTTATTTTCAGCATAAATAGCACTTGTGGCCTTGTTTAGGAAATTTGTAATATACATTTCTTGTTGATACGACAACTCCTCTGGCGATTTGTATGTAAACCACATTTCTTCACCATCTGGTTTATTGATAGTAATGTGTGGGTCGTCGCTATAGTTGTCGATTTCAAGAAGCCAACCACCAGTTACATTATCAGAGTTTGTTTCATTGTCATCTTGCTCTGTAATATTAACACGATTTGAAGATACTTTGATATGATCTACAAGGAAATATAGACCTTTATAGTCATTATTTAAAAATAATTCTACTGGCTCTTGAGTTGGTGTATATTCCAACTCGAAATAACGACTCAATCCAAAACCTGCAGTATTACGTAAGAAACCATAGTTATCGTCGGCATGAGCAAGAAGGTTGAAACTTTTATCTGTGGTTAGATTTAAAAGCGATGCTTTTTTATTCATTTTGATACGATATGGTTTTTTATCGAAACCATTCCATGTCCAGTTGCCACGACCTTTAAGTTCTGTAACAAGTGGAGCTGAAGCGCTACCTGCATTTTCATATCCTGCAATACCTTTTGCATCTACATAAATAGTACCAGTTACATATTCTTCTTTAGAAGTAATATCTTTTCCATTATCAGTGGTAAGATATACCACTGGCACTGTATTTGAGTTTGGATTACATGTTGCTGCAGGCAAGTTTGAATTATCTTCTTGTTCTTTGAAGTCTGTTAGCGACATCCAAGTACCTTGATACCAGTTTTTATTTGTATTGTCTTCTGGCACGAAGATATAGTTTGTGCGAAATGTATTTGTAAAAGTTGCAGTACGAATTTCTTTTCTATCATTTACAATATAATCTTTGAAAGTAGAGATTTCTTGTTTGTAAGTACCATCAGAAATTTTTGTACCTGAGAAGAAATAACGTTCAACATTTCTTACATTGCTAGAGAATGTATATGACCAAACATTATTTTCACCCTTAGTCATTGACACCACAATAGAACCTTGAGTTGTATTTTCGTATCCATATACAAACTTTACAAATTCAAAGTTTGTTACGCTATTATCGTAATATATAGTACCCCTAGGGATATTTAGTGCGGCACTACATGTTGAAATTGCAACTAAAACAGCTACAAATAGAAGTAAGATTTTTTTCATGCTTGATTTTGGTTTTAATGTTCAAAAGACAAACATAATAAAAAAAAACCGAAAATCAAAATTTTCGGTTTTTTTATCATTTTAATTACTTGATTATTTGTTGATTGTGGTTCTAAATTTACCAGACTTCACAGCACGTTTGTTGTAAATGAAGTAGTAAACTAGAACTTCTCCTTCTGGAGCATCGTAGATGAAACCATTTGCCTCTTGGCTGCAAATATTTGGAATCTTAACATCTACAATTTCCAAATCGGCTACTACCATTACTTTACCATTTAATGTAGAGATAAGTAGTGATACATTAGCACAGTCTGTTGTAAATTTCCATTTACCATCTGGTGTGCTTGTAATACAAACATTATCTACTGTTGGTTCAGTGTTTGGATTGAAATCATCTGGAACAAAGTGGATACGATATACAGCCACTGTACCATCTTCTGCTGTAACGAAGATTTCTGTTGGCACACCCAATTGGTTGATAGAAACTACCACTGTTTGAGTTGAATCTGATGTTACATATCTTATATCCTCTGGCACTACTACTGAACCGTATGGTACTGTATATGTGTATTCAAGCACCTCTGGATCGAAGCCTTCTATTGAAACACCATCCACTAGAATATCATCTAATTTAGTATTGCTAGAAAGAGCGATAGATTGTTCAATAACATAGAATCTTAGATCACCATTTTCAGCTGTTACTTCAAGCATTATCATCATGCCTTCATTTACTACATTAACTTTTTCAATAGGATCAAATAATTCGTATGTGATATCTTCTATTGTAGCTACTTCTTCTACTGGAGTACCAAATGGGTAAACAATATCGTAATTTAATACTTCTGGGTCGAAACCTTCTAGTTGTACACCTTTAACGAAGATATTTTTAAGTCTATTTTCTGTAGATTTTTCAATCTCAAATTTCACTACATATTCGTTTGGAGTGCCATCTTGAGCTGTTACAGAAATAACAACTTGTTTTTCTACAACTTCTATTGCAACTTCTTGGTCTGCGTCGCCAGGTTCTACTGTTACCTCTGGAAGTTCTTTTGTACCGTATGGTAATACAATAGTATATTCGTTGTCGGCTGGGTCAAATCCTTCTAGAGGTGCGCCATCTACAAAGATGTTTAGTAGATTTGCATTTGTAGATTCCTCGTTTGCCCAATTGATTGTGTAAACATTTGTTGTTTCACCATCTTCTGCCACTACTTTGATAGTTGTAGCTTCATTTATTGAAGTTGCTTCTACAAGTGTTACTGTTTGTTCTTCTAGTGCTTTTACATAACTTACTGCTGGCACTGCTGTTTCGCCGTATGGTAAGTAGTATGTATATTCAAACACCTCAGCGTCGAAGTTTGGAATAAGTTCTTCGTTTACTAAAATTGAAGCAAGAAGAGCATTGTTTGACTTAGCCACAGAGAAGTGGATAGTATATGCTTTGCTAGATACACCGTCTTCTGCATTAACAGTAAGAATATAATCGCCATTTACACCATTTTCGGTAGGGTCAACTTTTTGCCATTGGTCACCCAAATCAAATGTTACAACTGGCAATTCTGTAGTACCGTATGGTAACACATAGTTGTATTCAGTTACTGCAGGACTAAATCCTTCGATTAGTTCGTAATCTACATAGATACCTGCAAGGTCTGTATTGCTAGAGTGTAGGATAACAAATTCTACTGTATAAGTACGTTTGCTTCCATCTTCTGCTTCCACATTGATAGTTACTTTATTGCCATCTACAACTGGTTCAGTAGGTTTTTGATATTCATCTCCATATGTAAAGGTTACTTCTGGGTATCCTTCTGTACCAATAGGAAGTTCTACTACATAGTCGTTTGTTAGAGGGTTGAAACCTTCTAGAGAAACGTTGTCTATTTGAATATCTTTTAAGGTATTGTTGCTAGATTTTTCTACTACTAGGTTTACTGTGTAAGTTAAAGAGTGAACACCGTCTTGTGCAAGAGTTGTGATTTTCACTACTTTATTGTACTCATCAATTTCTTCTGCAGTAGATGTTGCTGTTTGATATTCGTCGCCATTTACCCAAGAAACAACAGGGAATGTGCGAGTACCAACAGGTAAAGTAACTGTGTATTCAGTTTTATCTGCTTGGAAACCTTCTAGAGACTCACCATCTACTAAGATGTTTAATAGAGTATCAACTTCTGAAAGTTTCACAGAGAATGCAATTGTGTATTTAGATTTTGTTTCACCGTCGTCGGCAGTTACTACAATCTCAGCCACACCATTTACACCGTTGGTTGTAATTTGTACTTCTTGACCTTCTGCACCGCATTGAACTGCGATTTCTGGTAATAGTGTAGTACCTACAGGAAGTTCTACTTCATAATCAAACTTGTCTGAAGCGAAATCTTCAATTAGTTCACCATCTAATGTGATACCTGCTAGAGATGCATTTGAGGTGTAAGTAGTAACGAAGTTGATGGTATATGTAAATGTATCACCATTTTCTGCTGTTACCACAAGTTTACCTTCTACTGTATCATCTACTTTTTGGAATGCATCACCTTTTTCAAATGTAATTTCTGGTTTTTCTTCACCAACTGGAACATTTACTTCATATTCATTGTTTTCAGGAGTGAAACCTTCTAGTTCTACATAGTTTGCAGCAATGCTGTTTAGGTATGCGTATGAAGATTTTTCTTCAGTAAAGTTGATATAATAATCTTTTCTTGTTGTTCCATCTGGAGCAATTACCACGATTTCTGTAGTACCATTGATACCATCTTGTGTCATGGTGATTGTTTGACCTTCTGCGTCTGCTTCTAATGTGATAGAAGGCATTGCAGGAGTATGCCATTTTGGCATTTCAGAAACTACTGTGTAGTTGTATTCTGTAACATCACTAGAGAAACCATCAATTAATACACCATCAATATAGATAGCTTTTAAGTTTGCATTGTTGTTTACTGGTTGTACTAAAGTGACATTGTAAACTTTGCTATCTTCTGCATTTTCTGCAGTTACAGTGATAATGTATGTTTGAGTAGCTTCGTCGAATACCACTTCTAGAGTTTGATGTTCTTCTGCAGGAACTGGTTCTAGGTCAATAACTTCACCTTTTGCAGTAAGCACATCATAATCTGTTTGGTTAGGATCAAATTCACCTACAGAAACACCATTCACAAGAATATCTGCAAGTAACGCATTGTTTGATAGAGGACGTGTGTAATTGATAGTATAAGTATTAACTAAATTTGCACCGTCTGTTAGTTCAAATGTAGATTTATCATCTGTTTGTACACTTACTAGTTTGTCTGAAGCAAATGCTTTTGCGTATGCTATCTGAGCAAACACATCACCGTTTAGTTCAGTGTCGTAATCAAATGTATTAGCATCAAATGCAATAGTTTCAGCATTTCTCACTGCTA
This sequence comes from uncultured Bacteroidales bacterium, assembly GCA_937911235.1. Lineage (GTDB taxonomy): Bacteria > Bacteroidota > Bacteroidia > Bacteroidales > Paludibacteraceae > Enterocola. The sequence continues at coordinate 7,206 of CALDPN010000209.1, read as the reverse complement.
ATCTGTTTAATAACGCAGATGTTGCTTCTTTTGCAGGTGTAAATACAATGCTATAAGTTTGATTGTCAACACCATTTTCTGCTGTTACCTTGATTGTTGTAGTTTCGCCGTGTGTAAACTCTACTACTTGACCATCAAGTTGCTTTGTGTAAGACACTGCAGGTATTTCAGATTCATTTAAAGCAACATTGTATGTTAATGTTTCTGCATTATATGCAATATCGTAACCGTAAACAGTAATGTCTTTTAAAGTAACATCATTTGAGTATTCTTTTTCTACTTTAATAGTGTAAACTTTTTCATCACCGCTTTCTGCTTTTACTTTTACAAGTAATGCATCAATTTCTGCATTTTCTTCGATAACTACAGTTGCAAGTTTAGAAGTAGCTTTAGCTGTTACGTCAGGAAGTTGGTTGTATGTAGAAGAAGCTTTCACTGTTACTTCTGTTGATTCAGAAAGCACATCTTCATTGTTTACTACAAGTTCTTCTAGAGTATTGTCTGTATCAATAGGACGAGAGAAATCTAAAGTATAATCTGTATATGAACCATCTTCTGCGTATGAACGGATATTTGCTTTATAAGAAGTTGGTGTTTCTTCGGTCCATTCTATCTCGTATGCTTGGTCTTCTACTTCACCTGTAATTTCTACTACTGGGCGACCGCCATTGTAGTATAAATCCATAGGTAGAGCGAATGTAGTACCATCTAATTCTGCTACCACACCGTTTACTTTGATCGCAGAAATTGCAGAGTTGTAAGAGAAACGGATGTAGTCTATATCTACACGTGCACCACCATTGCTTGTATTATTATCTCCTTTATATTGGTTTGTCGCATTAATAGATATATTCATATTTGTTATAGCTAACCCTTGAGTATTCAATATATGATTATATACTTTATAATCTGAATCCTGTGTTGTTGCTAAGTAATTAAATTGATGTTCTTTGTCACCTTCAAAGAAACTGAAAGCAAACATTGTTCCATCTCCTTTTTTAGTACCTAATTTATATCTAATGTGAGCTACATCTGGAGTGTTTTTAAACTCTACTCCACCCGAAACAGTAAACGAAGTCCCTCCACTAACAGCAAGTTTACCAGTAACACTACCCAATGTAATAAACGCAGGAATAATACTACCATTCCATCCTAAACGTAAGTATTTTGTTGTTTTTAAACCTACTATATTATCATTAGTGTTTACAATTTCCGTACCAGTATAGTCAGTGCCTAGAGATGTACAAGACCCAGCTGCATCAGCTGGCACTTGCCAATCTTTAGGCTTAACAGCACCACGACTTGCATTATACACAGGAGTTGTCCATTCTGTAAACTCTCCATTAGGAATAACATCGTTCTTATAGTGAAGATATACTGTATATGTTCTTACATCAGAAGGATTTGCAATATTTGTTACAGTAAATACCTTTTTGTTTGTTGTAGAACCTGTTGTTGAAACTGAGTTTACAGCACCATCTACAGAATATGTAACTTCAGAATCGCTAGTTACTTTTGCCACATATTTAGTTAGCTCTGGAGTAAATGCAGGATACATTTCTGTTGCAGAGATACCTGTTAAATAAGCAGCAGACTCTACTGGAGCAGCTGGAGTATCTTCTGCGTTAGGTGTTTTAAATGCAATAGTATAAGTTACATCATCTACACCAGTTTGGTTAGAAATCAATGTGATAACATAAGATTTTATGCTCTTCAAGATGCGAACTTCTTGTTCGTTGTATGATTTTACAACCTCTATTCTAGGTAGTTTAGCACCTTCTTCTAGAGTAATCTCATAGTCATATACACCTTCTTGAAGTGTAAATTCTTCACCATCTAAATAAATGTATTCAGGTTTGTTTTCTAGGCCAGAATCTGCTACTTTGTATGCAATAGTGTAAGTAGAAGAGTTTTCACCATCTTCTGCTACTACCATTACTGTAGTGCCGTTTAAACCACGGTCTGTAACTATGATTTTTTGTTCTACAATTTCCTCTCCATCAGCATTATATGCTTTCTCAAAATCTAATTTTGGAGCATTTTTAGTACCGTATGGAAGAGAAACTTCATAATTGAATACAGCAGGGTCAAATCCTTGTAATTCTTTTCCATCAACTAATATAGTAGACAATGAAGATTCTGAAGATTTTTCTGTAGAGAAGTTTAATTTGTATTCTGCAGTTGTTTCACCATCTTGAGCAAGTACTTCAATGATTGTAGTGCCATTTGCACTACCCTCTTTAATAGTAATGCGTTGTCCTTTGCTTCCTGGCACAGGTTGTACAGCATTTAACATTTCAGTACGCCATGGAAGAACGATATCATATTCAAATTTGTTTGCTTCAAATGCTGGGAATGAAACATATTCATCTGCATCAGCATTATAGAACATAATGTCGCTTAGTAGAGCATAATTGCTATTTAGAGGATTGAATTTCACTGTATAAGTTTGAGTGGTGCCATCTTGTGCAGTTACCACAAATGCGCAACCTGCCCAATTGCTATTTTTCACTACTACACCAGCAGTAGCATCTGCTTTTTCGTATGTAAAGGTAGGTAGAGCAGCACCTGATTGCCAATCTATTACATATTCAAACTTATCTGAAGCAAAATCTGCAATAGCAACACCATCCACGAATATGTTGTTTAGGTTTGCATTGCTTTGTTTTGCTACAAAGAAGTTTACTTTATATGTAGATGTGCTTGTGCCATCTTCTGAAACTACTTCAATTGTAGCTACGCCAAGTCCTGCAGGGATATTTGCAGATACTCTAGCAGCTGAATTAGATTTTGTGTAAGTAACAACAGGAATATTTGTAGTGCCAAATGGAAGTTCTACATTGTAATTAAATACATCAGATGCAAAACCTTCTATTAGTTCACCACCCAACAAAATAGCGCTTAGTGAAGAATCTGAAGATTTTTCTACGCTAAAGTTGATTGTATAGGTATTAAGAGCACCATTTTCTGCCACTACATTAAGTTTTGTTGCTTTATTAACACCTTCTACAATTACTTGAACATTTTGTGATTCAATACCTTTTGTATATGTAATAGCAGGTAGAGAGGTAGTACCCATTGGTAATACCACATTGTATTCGTTTACTTCAGGAGCAAAACCATCTATAGTAACACCATCTAGTTGAATATCTGATAGTTGGTTGTTTGAAGATTTTGCAGTAGTAAATAATACTGTGTAAACGTTTTTCTCACCAGATTCTGGAGTAACCTCGATGCTAGCAGTACCAAATACTAAAGGAGAAATAATATTAATTACTTGACCTGCATATCCTTCTGCTGTAAGTTTTGGACAGTTAACAGCATCGCTAGGTAGGATATATGTGTATTCTAAAACTTCTGGATTGAAATCTGCTAGAGCTACACCATCTACAAAGATATTTTTAAGAGTAGCATTTGCAGATTTTTCTACAGAGAATTTTAGTTTATATGTTTTTGTTGCACCGCTTTCTGCGATTACTTGAATAGAAGTTGTACCATTTACACCACCACGATTGATCACAACGCGTTGAGCATCATCGTTTTTCACAGCCTCAATAGTAGGAAGTGAAGTAGTACCAGCAGGTAAACTTAGCGAATATTCTACATTTGAAGGTTCAAAACCTTCTATAGACACACCACCTACTTTAATGTCTTTTAGAGTAGCATCTGATGAAACTGGAACAGAGAATGCTATCTCATAGGTTGATGTAGCACCAGATTGAGCCTTAACTGTGATTTTTGCTGTACCATTTACACCGTTTTCGTCGATACGAACCACTTGAGTTTCATCGCCTTTCACGTATGAAATAGCAGGAACCACAGTTGTGCCACGATTTAGAGCACAAGTATATTTAAGCACCTCTGGGTCGAATGCAGGAGCAATAGCATAACCTGCTACAGATAAACCTGCAAGTTTAGAGTTTGATGATAATTTTTGTGTAAATGTAATTGTATATACAGATGTGCTACCATCTTGTGCTAAGACTGTTAGTTTTGTATCACCCACTACAGGAGCTATTGCTTCAGAGGTAGGGCTTTTTGTTACTTTTTGATATGCATCTGCAGCTTCCCAAGTAACTACAGGACGAGAAGTTGCAGTAGCAGCAACATTGTATTCGTATTTCATTACATCTGCAGAGAAACCAGCTAAAGCCACACCATCTACAAAAATGTTTTTAAGTGTAGAGACAGTAGATTTTGCAACAATGAACTTGATACGATATACAGTTTTATTTTTACCATTTTGAGCTGTAACTGTGATACGAGAAGTACCATTAACTCCTTCATTTGTAAGTTCAACAGTTTGATATTCATCTCCTTTAACCCAAGAAATCTCTGGTAAAACTTCTGTACCTATTGGAAGATTTACAGTATAATCTTGTTTTGTAGCATCAAAATCTGCAATAGAAACACCATCTAGTAGAATATCATCTAGATATGAGTATGTAGATTCTGTAATCTTATAAGAAATCTCATATTTACGACTATCTCCTACTGGAGGGGTTACAACAATAGTTGAAGTACCTTCTAAACCATTTTGAGTGATAACAATATTTTGTTCACCTTCTGCATATTTAGAAACAGCCTCAATTGTAGGTTCTTTAGTAGTTCCTAATGGTAACTCATGCACATATCTATTTTTTGTAGGAGAGAAACCTTTTATAGATTTTCCATCTACTAAGATATTTTGTAGAGTATTATCTTCCAACTGACCTTCACTAAAGTTTAGTGTATAAGTTGTAGAATGTGCAGTATTTTCTGCAGTTACCTTCACAGTAGCAGTACATGGGAAGGTGTTGCATGAAACTACTTCTATAGTTTGTCCAACATGACCTTTGTCTACAGTAATTACAGGGGCGTCTTTTGTAGCATAAGGTACTGTTATATTATAATCTGTATTACGATTGTTGAAACCTTGTACAGGTACTCCATTTACATAAATATTAGACAAACGAGAGTTTGTAGATGGAGCTGGTTTGAAGTAAATACTATATGTAGTAGTAGAAGAACCGTCTTCTGCTTTTACAACAACAGTTACAGGGTCTGCAAGTTTTTTAGGTTTATTTATTACGATTTCTTTTCCTGACAAGTCACGACCACTTCTTTTAGCTTTTATTTCAGGAATATCATCAACAGTAGCAAATTCACTTGCTAGTGTGTATGTGTATGTATAAGTATCTTTATTAAATTCTTCTAATTTTATACCATCAATACGAAGTTCGTGAATCTTTGAACTATAAATTAATTTCAAGTCATCAAATAATGAATAGTTACCATCTGCCAAACCATCGTTACGGCGTTTGTCTGGATAGTTTGAAGTAGAAAGAATGATATTCATTTTTTCTGGAATATCATTTGTATAATATTCAATAGGGAATTTTACTTCTGTCCATTCACTCATGATTCTTACATCAGAACGAAGACTACCTTCTGCTACTTGATTTGCATATTGAGTAGTTTTACATTCATTCTTATCTGTTCTTTGACGAATGTCAGATTCTTCATTTTCTCTTGTAGTTGATGTACAACCATTGTCCTTATTTAAATAAGAAGTACCAATAGACTTACCAGTCCATGCATAATAAACTAAGTTGAAATTAACTGTATTTTTTGCACCCTCTTTTTTTTCAGGTTCTTTAGTAGCATCACGCTTCATCCAAACTGAAAGACTATCAGGACGATATTTAAAATCCTTACCACCAGTGGTACCAGCAGTAGCTGATCCTGTGCTTAGACCTTCTAAATGTGTCCATGGTATACCTAAAGTAATCCACGAAGGAGACACCTCTGTAATACCCAATGCGCCTACTTCTTTCTCAATACACTTTACAGAATATGCACCTGTATGGCTTTCTGTGGAACGTTCTACCATTGTAAATTTAAATCCCATTTGATCCACATTTGCACAATTCCACCCTTGACCTAATGTAAGGTTTCCATCAAATTTTGCACCTCCCCAATCTTCAAAATTAGAGTTTGGTATTTGATAAGAAGCATTTGCTGTGCCAGTCATGACTGTTTGGGCCTGCATAGGCAAACTAAGCAGTGTGAAAAGACACAATAATGAAATTAATTTTAGTTTCTTTACCATTGTTTAAAGTTTAATTTAAAAAATTCGGGTGCAAAGGTACGAAAAATTTACGAGAAAATAATCACTTTTTATGTTAAACAACATATTTTATAGTAGATTTTCGCCCCAAACACCGGATTTTCGCCCCAAATACAGAATTTTCACCCCTAAAATGTTAAAATTTATATTTTCTGAAAACAGCATAAAAAATCGAGCCAACTTATGAAAAGTCAGCTCAGTTTTTCAATATTTTATTATGCTCTATGTAAAATCGTTTTACACTGTAGCTTCAATATTCCAGACGAATGCTCTCACCCCCACCGCAGGGTTACGCATATCTAGTCTTTTGATTACACTTAAAAGTTCTTGAACTTTGTCATCTTCTACTACTGTCATTACGGCAGAGTTCATTTCAGGCCAGGTGTGAGTACCACGACGAGGTTCACCCCCGTTGGTACCACGACCTTGAACTTGTTCAAAGAATGTAAAGCCACTAATTTTTAGTGTATCCAACATATATTCTACACGTTCGGTATTGGCTTGATTAAATACTATAAATACTGATTTCATGGCTTATTATTTTGCTGATTTGTCATCAATTTGCATAAACACATAGTCACGACGTTGTTGTTCTTCTTTATCACGTTCGCCGTGGCGAGACATAATACCATACATAACTGGTACTACGATAAGGGTTACTAAGGTAGAAACTAATAGACCACCGATAACTACGATACCTAGAGGTCTCCACATTTCAGAACCTTCACCAGAACTTATTGCCATAGGCACCATACCAAGAAGGGTGGTAAATGCAGTCATAAGCACTGGACGAAGACGAGATTGACCAGAAAGTTGGATAGCTTCGTTTAATTCGTAACCACGGTCACGCATTAGGTTGATATAGTCCACAAGCACGATACCGTTTTTCACAACGATACCCACAAGCATCACTATACCAAGAGCACCAATCATGTCTAAAGAAGTATCTGTTACCCAAAGTGCGATAATTACACCAGAGATAGCAAATGGCACAGACATCATAATGATAAATGGTTTAGATAGAGACTCAAACTGAGAAGCCATCACCACATATACTAGGATAATGATAGGTGCAAACAATAGACCTATATCTGCGA
>CALDPN010000208.1 GCA_937911235.1 uncultured Bacteroidales bacterium | reverse complement strand
AGAGAGCAACAACAAACTTCCGATAGGTAAGTTATCAATACTAATCGTATTTAATGTAGCTTTTGTCAAACCATCGGCCAACACCAACTCATTAATAGCTTGAGTAGGAAAAACAGTGTTGTTAATTACTGTTAATTGACCTATATTATTACCACCAGGTATTTGTGATATGAAGTCTCTTATGTTCCCATAATATGCTTTCCACACACCAGTTGTAATATTGGCATCTAAAATATCCGGTTTAGAAGGAAGATTTGTCATTATTTATATCCTCTTACATCAGCATCAACGACAGCACTAATAGTCTCTCCTGAAGCATTATAAACTTTTACTAATGGACCAGCTAAATTATAATCAAGAACCCTACAATTAGCCACATCGCCTTGTCCTTGTAGTGTCAAGAACACTTTATTTATTACCTTATACCTTTTCTCAATAGGTAATCTAGTTCCCTCAGGTGAAATTTTCACTTGGCTAATTAATTCTTGCGTATCCGGTGCATCAATAACAGATTTCAGTTTCTTAATTATACCTTGTGATGTTCCAGCTTCAAAAATAATCCTGACGTGGATTCTTTCGTTATTTATCAACAGTTTATCAGGGAACAAGTACCAATATTCGCCTTGAGGATAGAAGAAGTTATAACTCTCTCCTTCTGCATCCTTATTCCAACTTCCGATAAATTCCCCTTCAAAATTATATGCGTCAGTTGAATTAACGATTACAAAACCTTTTAGCTTTCCTTGTCCTTCAACCAACTCAAAAATCGGATAGCCCCAAAAACCTGTAACTTCGTTATAACTGTTTTTAATTAAGCCATCAGCCTCTACATTACCAAAGACAATCCCATCTGTATCATAGCATTTACCCTCTTGAGTATATCCTAACAATGCTCCACTAATATCATAAATAACTTGCTCTGGTGGAATAACTGATAAATCAGGATAATCAGACACATATCCAATTAAAGCTCCGTTTTCATCAATGATTTCATCTTCTAAAATCATTCCCAAGTATTTACCAGTGGAAGAATATGCTAATGTCGGAGATACTTTAACATGTCCCAACACCTTACCTTCAGGGCTAGTCACTATAGTTTTATCGGCTTCTTTTTCAAAAGTATAACGGTCATAAAAAACAGAATAAGTATCTTTATAGAAAGGTAATCTACTTTCTCTCTTATACCATATTTTGTAGATGCCTTCCATATCAAAGTCCAATTTAGCATAGGCATCTTCTACATCACCAATATATTCTATGTCAAACTCATAAACCATTGGTTGATATTGTGTTCTACCATAAAACAACTCACTATCTTCATCGTAGAACAACGCTCCATCTGCTTGATAAAAACTACCTACCTCATTAGCGTAAATACCACCATCAAACTCATATCCTTCAGTTATTTCCCCTAAATTTTTAACATGGTCTGTTACTTGAAGAACATTATCAAACTCTGTATCGCCATTATAAAAAGATATAAAAGCAGGTACTTCTGATTCATTTCCAGCTTTATCTACAGCCACCACGAACAAGGTCAATGGTCCTTTGGGTAATGTAGCTGTAGTAAACGGAGGAGAATCCCAAACAGATTCTGTATGCGCTTTTACCGCATAACCAAAGTTAGTATCATAACCATAGTTATAATATATACGAAAACCATCAAAATCTTTAGGCTTATTATCATAGTTCCAAGTTATATTATATCCTTGTCTATCTAAATTTTCTATGTTCGGCGGAGGATTTAACTGTCCCTCAGCTTTCACTTGAACTAAAGTTGCAGGAGAAACATATCCTTCAGCAGAAACATATCTTACTTTAACCTCATATGTTCTACCATCTGAAACGTGATTTAATACACAAATATCATTACCTGTATAAGGAAAAGACTGTTTGTATTCCACAATAGCGTTTAATGCTTTATAAAATACTTGTATCTGGGCTATGTTTGAGTTATCTTCAGGCTGTGGAGCAACAGTTACAGCAATAGTTGATTTCCATCCACCAGTTATATCCTGAACCAACACACTTTCATCAGCTTTAATTGAAAGTATACGTGGAGCTAAAGGATGTTTTTTATTAGTTACTGGAGTGTCTGTTATTATGGGGTCCCAGTCAGGAACATCTGCACTACTTTCGTCATGGATTTCATCAGCTAAAGGAACAAGAGTTAACGTAGCGGTTAAATCATCACTAGGAGATACACTTTTAACAACAACATTAACAAACGCTCTATCTGTTTCTCCTATCCATATCATAGACCCAGCAACAGGCATTGTATCTTTTGGTAAAGGTGTTGGAAAGATTAAGACGTCTTCTTCATCTTCATTGGGCTGTAAAGCATATGTTTTAAAAGAACCTAATGGGTCACGTACTGTCATTGCATAAGTAACACCTTCGGGAATGTAAAACTTGTCATCCACCCATACACCCGTAGCACGCCCATCTTCGTTAAGATAAACTTCTTTTATTCTAGCAGAACCATAGCCCACTTTTATAATGTCGTGCGATAGTCTTACCACGTCCCCGATATTAACAGCTAAATTCTCAATGTCTTGGCTAAGTATATAAGTTTCAGGACGCAATCTGTATTGAGCTAACATAAATTTACCAAAACGCCAAGCCATTAACCGGTTGGTACATCCATAAGAATCAATTACCTCAAATTCAGTAGCGTTAGTTTGGTCATAACCAGGGGCATAAACAATTACTTGCTGTTGTGTCCAATCTCTATCAGGTTCTATATAGTTAACCTTGAACCCATGTAAATCTTTAGTAAATGTCTTTTCAAATGAGAAATTAAATGAGTTTCTTGGAGAAATTGCCGCAACAGGTATTTTACCAGGTTCATCTAATACTATGGTATATTTGCCATTTATAATGGTTAAGTTAGCCTTAGCCGCAGAACACATATTTTTGATACATTCTAATCTTGTATATTCTCCATCAATGGCGACATCAACCAACCAATTAGGGTATACTTCTGCCCAATGTTTAAAACTATCTACATCAATATTTTCTAAAGGAACTTTAGATACACAAGCATTTCCTGTTAACATATCAAATACGTGCCAAGCTGGATGTCTGTTAAGCTCCCAATAACTATGATATTCAGCATCTCCAACCTGTTCAACAGGATAGTTATATTCCACATTAAAATCACAAGGAGCATTACAACCTGTTCCATCTTGGTTAGTAACTTCACGTTTACGCCAACCACCTATAGGAAAATGCACATGTTTATAATGTCTATAGTTTCTTTCTTGGAATGTCTTTTGTGCTTTTATGGTTATTTCTGATAAAGGGTCTTCTTCATTATTCCATATCTCTTCTACAATATCAGGTATTTCAGATGTATTAACCCAGCCTGAATCATAGGTCTTTTCAGCTTCAATTAATTGTCCTGATACAGTAACCCCACTCCACTGATACTTTACTACTGTACGAACATTCTGTTCAATTATATCTTCAGGCACATTTGTTGCAGGTTCCACACCCTCAGGAAAACTAACCGTTAAAGTAAGCTTACTCATTTTATCTTGATTGCGCCAAGTGCTAATTGGTCCTGCAGTATTAAGTGTCCATAAATATTTATTAGCACTAGACGATGTAATACCTACTTCTTGATGCTTATCACTAAATGTTCTTTCATAGCTTTCGCATAAAGCACTAACCCCATCTAATGTACCAGACAATTGGTCAGTTGCCTTTATACGCATAGCTAACAAGCACAATCCTTTTTTACGAACCGGATATAAATATCTGATGTTTTGAACGGCTTGTAATGTTCCGCTTGATGCTTGACCAACAGTATCATTTCCACCCTTTGTTTGTTGTATTCTTATCTGATACGTTCCATTTTCAGGAAACTTAATTCTTATCGTCTTAATAAAGGGTACTTGTTCTGTTGCTGTCCATGAAGGACGAGAATGTATTATCCAATCTTCTTCACCATCCTTTCTATAACTAATAACAAAAGAAGCTGTATTACTTGCTATTGTCTTTGAATTAGGACGTGTACGAAATAGCCCCATAAAACTTAACTGAATATTAACTTCATCAACGTTAGAACGTGTCAATACATCTTGATATTTAGGAGCAGTTAATTCAATAGCATAAGACTGCGTAACAACCTGATTACTATACAAAGTAATATCAGGGTCAGTGTCCCAACCCTCTCTTATCTCATATTCAACTTCCTCATAATTTTCAATAGGATTGTCACCAATTTTTATCTCAGATATCTTTAATGGACCATAGCCAAAACAGAACAAACAACGCAAATATGTATCATCACCAACTTGTTCTGTATAATCCGGTGCAACTTTATAAGGACTAAACCGTGTTCTACCATACACACGAGGGATAGGGTAATAAGGGTTAGCTTGGTTCGTAGAATTAGTTAATGTTCGAGGAGATTCAGAAGCCCCTTGATTCTTCTGCGAAGGTAAAGGCACTAACGCATTAAGCAATGCCATTCCTGCCGCCATCGTTGCTATATATCCTACGCCATACCCAACTGCAGAAGCTATTGCCGCTCCACCAAAAAAAGTAGTTCCACCTGCAGTTGTCATTGAGGCACCAACACCAGCATTAACCGCCGCCGCACCAGCATACGCAGCCAATGCCGCAGCTGCATACGCAGCTACAACAGCAATAGCCACCATAGCTATCATACGGGTTACTTGCTTACCGCTACCTCTACCCTTAAAACTACTGAATAACTGATAATGCTCACCGTCTTTAGGAAAAGTATTAGCCCATTCTTCTTGTGGAATTAAAACAGGATTGTCTAGATTTTCATCTAATTTATAAACAACCAAATGCTTGCGAATAGAATCAGGCAAATCAATATTATCAGCAACCTGTTGTAGATTGGTTCCATAATCAATACTTAAAATATCATTTTTTTTATCAAAGGGATTCTTTATCAGTCGGACTTGGGGCATTGCTTATTCTCGAACGATGTCTAACGAATTTATAAACTCTAGCACTCCACTTATATCCAAGTTTTTCTTGTACGCAATCCATACCATTGAAAGAGTGCAACATTGTATCTTTATTGAGCATTATACCAATGTGCATTACATATCCACAAATCCTAAACAACACTAAATCAAAAGGTTGAAGGTTATCTTTATCAACCTCAATCCAATCACTATTGCTTTCTTGTTTTATAATTCGTGCTACTTCTGCTTTGTTTTTTGCGGATTCTTCTTCTGTGGGGCATTTCTTGAAGCCAAAACCGACAAAGTCGGGTAAATCCAAACCAAGTTCACGGTTATACACAACACAACATAAACCGTAACAATCAACGCCAGTATCATCTCGCCCCAATTCCTTATATGGCAAACCAATATATTTTCTAACCCACTCCATATAACATCTCCTTTAGTGTTACAGTAGCAGTTTAGAATAATGCAGGGAAAATTGTAGCATCCATTCTATCAGCAGTGAATGGCTCATCTAAGAAACGGTCAATAGTTAATATACCTTCTATTTGTAGAGCATCTACAGTCACAGCAGACATTGTCATGTGCCAAGGGCCAGCCTCAACAATATCAGGGTGGTCAGCTAATACTACTTCTAAAGTTACGTCTATTGGTTTAACTAAGTTACGAATAGTCTCAGTTAAAGACCTGTCAACATTGGCAATAGACAGAGTAAGTTCAGTTGAAGCATCTTCGCCTTCTCCTGGTATATTTATTTTAAATGGGAAAGCAATAAACTCATGCCCATTATGAGGTATTATTTTGGGTTCACCATTTTCTGTCTCTGATGAATTGAAAACATATACAGGTTCAAAATCTTTATCACGAGGGGTAAGCGTTAGCATTTGATAAAAGACTTTGTCAGTCTCTTGTGCAAAAATTGCATTTAATGCTTCATTAGAAAGTCTACGTGTCATTGCCTATGGTAAAATCAACAAGTTAAGGGTTAATGTAAATTGTAAAGCTGCGTTATTTAAAGGAGTCGCTTGAGGTTTTTCTTTTGGGTTGGCGAATCTTAAATAAACAGACCTATCTTCATAAATAGGATGACTTGCCTCAAAAGGCAAAATACCACCTTGTAATGTATTGTCATACCAATCTTCAAAAATCTGCAATTCATCCCGATTTAAAATCATTGGCCAAGTCATTGGTCTAGGTGCTGCTTGCGAACGTCTGCGAGCTTTCGCCGGACCAGTATCCATTTCACTAACAATAACATCCGAACGCCCTATACCATACACAAAACCATTTACAAAAGGTTTCCTATCTAAAGCTGGTGGTAATGTAATTTCAATTGCCATAATCTACCTCTTATCTCTGATATGCAGAACGTCTAATACCATAAGTTGACCGCATAGATGTATCATACGAACCATCAGCAAACCCTTGTCTTACGGTATCTCTAATCATCATTTTTATTATCTTGCGTCCATCTGGACCTTCTGATTGCTGTGTCTGAACAGGAGCTGCATTTGCACCTCTTTGGTCAATAACTTGTATATCTACTCCATTATTGTAACCTCTAGCACTACCAACCAATCCACCAGATGCAAACTTATTCTCATTCATTTGTCTTAACAATGGCAAATACTTTGCAGTTGCTTGAGCATTCATAACAAACTCGCCATTGGATAGCCAAGCAGGAATGGAATCAGAAGTTCCTGTACCAGGTCCAGTGATGAGACCACCAGAAGCCGCAAGTTTTGGTTTCGGTGTTAACCCCTTCGCAAAGCTTTCAGACCCAAAATCCACACCCCCACTAAATGCACCTGCAATTGAATTTGCTAACCCAGCTAATTGTTGCTGTATTATCAGTCTCGTCAAGTCTTCTATCATTGAATTAACCATATCAGAAAAACTAGACTTTCCTGTTTTGCAAAAGTCAATAATAGCATCTTCTGTGTTTTGGAAAGTGTTCATTAAAACATCGCCAAGAGACATCATTGAATCTTTATAGTTGTCTGCGAACTCAATCATTGAGTTCCACTGACCACCCTGTTTAGTCCAATTGGTTAAATCGTTACGGGCATCTTCTTTCTCTTTTATTTCAACGGTATCGGGTTTAACATCTGGGGCTTTTTTAAATTGTGGTTGGCTAACATGCCTGTTCCCTCGAAAGTTAACAGGCTGAAATGTTATTTTATTAACATTCAGATTTGGCATAAAAAACCCA
>CALDPN010000207.1 GCA_937911235.1 uncultured Bacteroidales bacterium | reverse complement strand
CCTATTCCCTTTGATAAGCAAGAATTACCACCATTTCCAGTTGATGCATTACCACAGACTATCAGGGATTATGTTGTTGCAGTATCTGAAAGTACACAAACACCAATTGATATGAGTGCCACAGCATCTTTAGGAGTACTTGCTTTGTGTGTACAAGGTAAATACCAAATACAAGGCAAACCCGATTGGATAGAACCACTGAACCTATATACTGTGGTTGTGGCTGACCCTTCTGAAAGAAAGAGTGCCATCATAAAACATATGACAAAACCCATTGATAGTTTTGAAGCATCCTTCAACCAAAGCAATGCCGCAAACTTGAATTTTAATAGAGCACAGAAACGAATACTTGAAAGAAGACAACGTGCTTTAGAAGAAAGTGCTGCAAAAGGTAAATATGATAAACAAGCAATGGACGAGCTTACAAAAGAGCTTGCTGAGTTTAAAGAAATGAAACCACTTCGATTGTATGTGGATGATGTCACAACAGAAAAGTTAATTACTGTGTTATCAGAATGTGATGGCAAAACAGCCATAATTTCTACTGAAGGTGGTATTTTTGAAATGCTTTCAGGTCTTTATTCAAAAAATGTCAATATAGATGTGATGCTCAAAGCCTATTCTGGTGACTGTATTCGTGTTGACCGTATTGGAAGAGTAAGTGAAAGTATTATGAATCCCACATTAACCGTACTTCTTACAGTGCAACATAATGTATTGTCAGGAATGATGTCTAACAATACTTTTCGCGGTAGAGGTTTGACTGCTCGTTTCTTGTATTGTATGCCTGAATCCATTGTTGGTGAAAGAAGATATCGTACTGAAGCAATACCACCTGAAGTTAAAGACAGATACTCCTCTCTATTGCATAATTTGTTAGGAGTGCAAATGAAGGACAACACTCCAAATATAATAACACTTTCACCCAAAGCAGATGAATTGCTTGAGTCCTTTTCAAATGAGGTTGAAAGTAAATTGAAAAATGAATATTCAGACATTGGTGACTGGGCAGGTAAATTGGTTGGTACTGTTCTTCGTATTGCTGGCATTTTATATCGTGCATCAACTATTCGTGATGATTTCTTAAGGAATGATGACGAGCCACTGGTAGTGGACGAAGACACAATGAAGAATGCAATTTCAATTGGTCGATACTTTACCGAACACGCTATTTCAGCTTTTTCCACTATGTGTGTGGACACTATTACAAATCAAAGTAAACGAGTGCTCACGGCAATTAAAAAGGATAGCATTTCAGAATTTACTCGACGTGACATTATGCGTAAATGCAGATTCTTGAAAACTGCTGAAGATGTTCAAACCGTGCTTAATCATTTGTGTGAGTATGGCTACATATCACCAACGGGAGCTGTTGATACAAACGGAAAAGGAAAGCCTTCACAACAAAAATATATCGTCAATCCTTATACGACAGATATGCCTTTGTAATCACTTCTGTCCCTATTGTCCTTATTGTCCCGTGTCCCTAGAAGCAAAAAATTAGTATATATTTTTATTATTGTTTTTACATATATACATACTTTGGGACAATGGGACAGTGTGACAGTAGGGACAATAAGGACAAAATGTTCATATAGATATTCTATTTGCAGGAGGTGATAATATGGCTATTTTGAATAATTGTTTATCGAGATTCTTACATAGAGGTCTTGCGTTAGACGATTTTGATGTTGTGGAAATACTCCCACAGAATACTCGTCACGCTGTGATTGTTATGCACAATAAAAATTCTGAAGCACCAACACCATGGTGTTTACAGTATTGTGGCAACGGTCATTATTTTGAGACTAGAGATGAACTTGATAGCTACTTCAAGAAGCGTAGGTTCAAAAGATAAATATAATGAACTATAAGTTTGATGCTGTCTTTGTGCTGACCCTGGGGAAGGTAAAATCCCCAGGACTATAGCATCAGAACAGCGGCGCAGGGTCTTGTGTAAATTTTCGCAAAAGTTTTTGTGGGAATAGGCACTCACGAACCCTTGCGTGTCAATGGTTTCAAGAAACTTATTAAAACTTTTACATAAATTTTATCCTAAAAAGTTTTTATGAAGGGAGGAAAAATATGAAAATACAGGAAGAAAACAAAATCAATAGTATGAGATTGAAGGGATATAGCGCAGTAACTATTGCTGGTATTCTCGGTAAACCTGCAAGTACCATTCGTTCATATATCCACCGTCACCCTGAAATTCCAAATATAAAAATATGTCAGAACTGTGGTGAATGTATGTTACAGACAAAGGATAACGGAAAGAAGAAATTCTGCTCCGATACATGTCGTATGCAGTGGTGGAATACTCATCAGGACCATGTGAATAAACAGTCCTTCTATACACTGACTTGTAAAAACTGTGGGGAGGTGTTTAAAAGTTATGGAAATAAAAACAGAAAATACTGTTGCAGAGCCTGTTATGTTGAAGCCAGAAACAAGTGATAAATATGACTTTGTGAATATAATGCATTATCGTACTTCACTTGCACTCATGAAGAATATGGCTGAAAGCGGTACTTTTAATGAAAGTGAATATAGAAAAATATGCACAATGTTAAACAAAAAATACGGCTTATCTTCTAACAGTATATTTGCAGAAAATACTTGATATATATGCCGGTTAGAGCAAATATATAGTAACCCTAAATGATACAAAGGAGGTATCAATAATGGAAAGAATTGTAACACGAGTCCGTTTTGACAAACCAAATATTCCAAAGCTAAAACGGGTAGCTGCATATGCCAGAGTGTCGTCAGGAAAAGATGCAATGCTTCATTCCTTGTCTGCACAGGTCAGTTATTACAGTAATCTAATACAAAACCATAACGGTTGGGAATATGCAGGTGTGTATGCAGATGAAGCTCTAACCGGCACAAAGGATAATCGTGAAAACTTTCAGCGAATGCTTAACGATTGTCGTGATGGTAAAGTTGATATGGTAATAACTAAATCCATATCTCGTTTTGCGAGAAATACAGTAACACTGCTTAAAACAGTACATGAGTTGAAAGATTTAGGTGTTGATGTGTATTTTGAAGAAGAGAATATACACTCTACAGATGCCACGGGTGAACTGATATTAAGTTTTCTCGCAGGACGTGCTCAAGAGGAAAGTCTTTCTGCAAGTGAAAATCAAAAATGGAGAGTACGACAGAACTTCCAAAACGGTAAACCTTGGCGTGGCTTTATGATGGGTTATCGATATGACGGTGAAAAGTATGTTGTAGTTCCTAAAGAAGCAGAAATCGTTAAGTCAATATATGCAGACTACCTTAATGGTAAAGGTATCAATGCAATTATGAAAAGACTTAATGAAGACGGTGTTCTTACACAACAAGGATTTACTTGGCATCAAAGTGCAGTAACACGTATTCTTAAAAACTACACTTATACAGGTAACCTTTTGTTGCAGACCAAATACCGTGAAAACTATTTGACGAAAAGAACTCTTGTTAATCACGGACAATTACCACAATACCTCGCAGAAAACACTCACGAACCGATTATTGATATTGACACATACAACTTGGTGCAAGAAGAGTTTAAAAGACGTGCAGAAAGATTTGAAAAGCCACACAGCAAGAATGCATATCCATTTACAGGACTTATCACTTGTGGATGTTGTGGACATAAGTACAGTCATAAGTTTACCGCAAAAGATAAACCTTGGCGTAAGGCAATATGGTCATGTAGCCATCAAAACAACTACAGTAGAAAAGTATGTACAAGTTCAAGAATTGTTGATGATGTACTAAAAGAAAAGTTTGTGGAAGTCTATAACGAATTTATAGAAACAAAGCCAGACAATGAAATAGTAACTGAAATCAAAAGAAGAATTGAAGAACTAATTGCAGAAGAAACTGAACTAAATGCCTTAAGAGTAAATCACCTAATTGAAATAACTGACTATAACAATGAGGTGGAAAAGGTAAGAGCTGAGATAAAAGAAAACACTCAAGAATTAAACCGCCATCTAATTAGGGGTGTAACCAAGAGTGACTTTGTAAAGATTGATGAGTTTGATGAAACTAAAGTAAACAAGTTCATAGAAGAAATCATCATAGATAACTACCAAGTAACATTCTGCTTTACAAATGGTATTAGCATATCAAGAAAATATACTAATGGACCATCAGGTAATCAGAAAGGTTGGAAAAATAAACAACAAAGAAATAGTTAAGGAGGAATAGAAAATGGAAGAAAGAGTAAGAACCGTTACCGTAATGCCTGCAACCTTAAGGGCAAACCTATCGGAGATGATCCAAAAGGAAAATGTGACATATTATGCCAGAGTATCCACTGATATGAATGAACAAGAAGAGTCATATGAGAAACAAAGAGAATACTTCGAAAACTATATCAAACTAAGACCTGAGTGGAATTATGTAGAAGGATATGCTGACCAAGGGATAAGTGGTACAAAGGCACAACAAAGACCAGAGTTCATGAGAATGATAGAAGACTGTAGAAAAGGTAAGATTAATAGAATCCTAGTAAAGTCAATATCAAGATTCGCAAGAAACACTGTAGACACCCTACACTACATCCAAGAACTAAAAGAACTAGGAGTAAGTGTGTGGTTTGAGACTCAAGGAATAGATACAATGACACCAAATGGTGAGGTGCTAATTACAATACTTGCTGCACTAGCAGAACAAGAATCAAGAACAATATCAACCAATGTAAAATGGGGATATCAGAAACGATTCAACGATGGTAAAGTAATCATAAACCATAGATTCATTCTAGGATACACAAAAGTTGGAAAAGAATACGTTGTAGTAGAAGATGAAGCTAAAATCGTAAAAAGAATATTTCTAGATTACCTATCAGGCAAATCAGTAAGACAAATATGCGATGAGCTAAATAGTGAAGGACTTACAACAAAGCGTGGATGCACATGGCAACCTAGTACAATATTGAGTATGCTATCAAATGAGAAATATACAGGAAATGCAATACTAGGCAAAACATTCCAAGTCGATGTACTAAGTAAGGCAAGAGTAAAAAATAAAGGGCAAGGGACACTATACTATGTTGAGAATAGCCATCCTGGTATTGTAAGTCAAGAAATATTTGATATGGTTCAAAAAGAAAAAGAACGTAGAGTTAAGATGAGAAGTAATACTAAAACTGGGAAAGGAAGATATACTAGCAAATACCCTTTAAGTGGCTTATTAGTGTGTGGAGACTGTGGGACAAAGTTTAGAAGATTTGGTAGGACATTAGCAAATGGGGACTTCGTAGGTACATGGGTTTGCATACAACATCAGAAAGATAAAAAGGTATGTAAAATGTTACCTTTAAAAGAAGAAGACATACTAGAAGCTTATAAAAGAGTTGTGACACGCTTTTCAGGGGATTTAGCAGATGTTCTAGATGTAGTCAAGGAATCAATCAATGAAGAACTAAAAGCAGAAAATAACGAAGATTTGACACCTGTTAAGGAAAGATTGACCGAAACAAGAAAGCAAATAATGGAATTATTCAAAGATAAGAAAGCTGGAGTTATTACTACTGAAGAATACAACCAAAAGTACAATGAACTATCAAGAGTAGTAAGAGAATTAGAACAACAAGAAAAGACCTTTGAAAGTAATAATACTAACGACCACATAAGAAAAGAACAATTAAAGGAAATTAATAGAATCTTAAGTGATGAGACAGTTGACCTATTCGAACCACAAACTATGAGAGCCTTACTAGACTGTATAAAAGTAGTAAATAAACACACAATAGAATTCCAATTCAAATGTGATCTAATAATTCAAGAATACTTATAAAATGCCAGATAGACTATTCTACCTGGCTTTCTTTTGCGTTATATAGATTGATAATATTTAATAGTGGTAAAAATTATAATTTTGTAGTATAATATAGGTGTGGATAAATAGTAATTTTTGCGGAGGTAATTATGAAAAAAGAAATATTTAAAATTGGATTTTTTGCTTGCTTAGTAATGTCAGCAATTTTTGCTGTATTGGTAATTTCTAATTCTATTATTTTAAACAACATAGTTGGTAGTGGCTTATCAATAAGCATATACCGTGGACACGTACAAAATAATACATTGTTTCTATTTGTATTCGGAATAGGTATGATTATTTTTAAAGGATTTGAAATTTACTTTACTGCCAAAGAACTAAAAGAGACTAAATAATATATAACATACAAAGCACTTTTTATTCAGTTGCTAAAATAAGGTTATTACAACAAAAAGATACATTTGACACTTTTTGTTTTGTAAATTAAGAAAAAAGCACTTTCTGATTTGTAAAATGATAAAAAAACACTTTTTGTCGTAATGACACATTTTTTGAAATCTGTAAGTCTTCTAGTAAGG
>CALDPN010000206.1 GCA_937911235.1 uncultured Bacteroidales bacterium | reverse complement strand
CATCTTTTTTTCTACATCAGCAAATCTGCTAGCAAAGTCTTGAGTGCGTTCTATTACCATATTTGCAGCCTTAATCATGGCTTCTTGATTGTGAATTTGGCGGTTTTGAGTCCACATAAGTTCAAGTATTCGCAGGTTCATATACATGGTTTGAGGGCCTAGAATTAGCACTCCTTTGTCGTATGCTTCTTTCCAAAGGGCTGTGTCGTTGAGTAGTGCTAGGTTTAGTGCACCATCGGTGTGGATGTACATAATCACAAAGTTTAGCTTGCTATAACCTTCAAGCAGATATTTGCTGTAATCTTTCTTTGCAAGGCGTTCCACTTGAGCACGCACACTAATAATGTGCTCTTTAAGATATTGGCTACGTTCTTCTTCATTTTCAGAGTTTACATATCTTTCGTATGCGGTAAACGACATTTTTGAGTCAACAATCACTTCTCTGTTGTTTGGGAAGTGCAGGATAAAGTCTGGAATAAGACCTTTGCCTTCGTCGTCTTTTATAAGGTTGCCAAATTTGTCTCTAAGGTGTGTTTGAGAAGAATATTGCTCACCATCTTTAAGTCCTAGGTCTTCTAGAAGTTGTTTAAGTTTAAGTTCGCCAAAGTTTCCTTGTATCTTAACATCGCCAGTAAGGGCGCGTGTAAGGCGGTCGGCACTCTCGCCAAGCGATGCACTGTTTTCCATATTTGCCTTAATAGTGGCATCGAGTTTATTTAGTGCTTCTTGATGGTCTTTTTGGTTTTGGTGCAGTGCTTTACGCATTTCTTCCAAGCCTTGCTCAATAGGTGAAATTATCTTAGAAACTTGCTCTTTGTTTGCCTTGCCAAGTTCTTCTTGTCTACTCTTTAAAATGTTTTCAGATGTGGTCTGAATTTGTTCTTTTATAAGTTTTATTTGAGCTTCAAGTTGTACCTTGTTGAGTTCCTTGATAGTCTCAAGTTGTTTGTCGTTAGACTCTTTTGCGGCAGCTAGTTGCTTCTCGTTGTTTTCCTTTGTTTCTGCAATTTGTTTTTCATAATAAGCCTTAAGCGAGGCAGTCTGATTTTTAAAAACAAAAATCATCACACCCACCACCACTGCAAAAACCACCATTAGTAAGATATATGTTTCCATAGGATTAAATTTGTTTTACGACATCTTTTACGACATCTTTTACGACATCTTTTACGACATTTTTTACGACATTTTTTACGACATTTTTTACGACATTTTCTTTAGGGATA
This sequence comes from uncultured Bacteroidales bacterium, assembly GCA_937911235.1. GTDB lineage: Bacteria > Bacteroidota > Bacteroidia > Bacteroidales > Paludibacteraceae > Enterocola. Next base: position 108 of record CALDPN010000206.1, on the reverse strand, counting down.
TTTTGTACTTTTTGTAATAATCAATTAGTTCTTTTGGGCAATAAAGTATCATTTAAAGTATCATTTAAAGTATCATTTAAAGTATCATTTAAAGTATCATTTAAAGTA
>CALDPN010000205.1 GCA_937911235.1 uncultured Bacteroidales bacterium | reverse complement strand
ATGTTATTTTGAAGATTTTATCGCACTTAAGGGAAAAGAACATATAGGCGAAGAAATGAATAAAAAAATGACTGCATTAGCAGAGGCTAATCAGTTGGATGGTGTATTCATCGCCGATTTTGATGATGAAGCAAAATTAGGTAAGGGTAAGGATAAAATTGATACATTAAGTAACCTTATCGCTGTTTTCCAAAATGAAAATCTTGACTTTAGTAAGAATAGGGCAGCTGACGATGACCTTATAGGTGATGCGTATGAGTATTTGATGAAGAACTTTGCTACTGAAAGTGGAAAAAGTAAAGGACAATTCTATACTCCAGCAGAGGTAAGTAGGGTAATGGCAAAAGTTATAGGTTTGAATAATGCTAAAAATGGCAAGAAGACAACTATATATGACCCAACATGTGGTTCTGGTTCTTTACTTTTGAGAGCAATGTGTGAAACTCCTGAAGGAGCAACTGTTTATGGTCAAGAAAAAGATAATGCAACAGTTGGTTTGGCAAAAATGAACATGATTCTACATAACGAAATTTATGCAGATATTAGACAAGGTGATACTATAAACGACCCTCAATTTAAAGTAGATGATAATGTACTAAAAACTTTTGATTATATAGTAGCAAACCCACCATTCTCTACCAAATCATGGCTAAAAAGTGCTAAATCAGAAGACGAATATCAACGTTGGGGTGAAGGTATAAAAATAGGGGTTCCACCAGAGAAGAATGGTGATTACGCTTTTCTTCTTCATATAGTACGCTCATTAAAACAAACTGGTTGTGCCGCATGTATTTTACCTCATGGCGTATTATTTAGGGGAAATGCTGAAGCCCAAATTCGTAAATATCTTGCTTTTGATAAAAAATACATTAAGGGTATAATTGGGCTTCCTGCAAACTTATTCTATGGAACAGGTATTCCTGCATGTATTATAGTTATAGATAAATCTGAGGCAGCAGTACGTAAAGGTATCTTTATGATAGATGCAAAAAATGGTTACATAAAAGATGGCTCAAAGAATCGCCTTAGAGAACAAGATATTCGTCGTATTGTTGACGTGTGGAATGCACAAAGAGACGTGCCACATTATGCTCGTTTTGTTTCAATGGATGAAATAGAGCGTAATGACTTCAATTTAAATATTCCACGTTATGTTTCCGCACCAGATACAGAAATCTTGCAAGATATAGATGCTCATTTGTATGGTGGTTTGCCAAAACACGATATAGAACAACTTGCTATGTATTGGGATGTGTGTCCAACCTTGCGCAATGAATTATTTTCTACACATTCCACACGTAATGGTTATTACCAATTAAAATGCGGAAAAGATGAAATTCGTGAAACAATAGCAAAGAATATAGATTTTTGTAAGCAAAGCGAATATTTTAAAAATAGTTTTAAGACTTGGTCAGAAAAACATTACAATCAACTATATAATCTTACCTTGGGTTTTGCTCCTAAAAATCTTATTGAGCAGTTAGGCAACTCACTTTTAGAGGTATTTAGTATAGATAAATCTCTAGTCGATGCTTACAATGTTTATGATTGCCTTATGAATTATTGGGGTGAGACAATGCAAGATGATTGTTATATGATTTCTGCAGGAGATTGGAGTGTGCAACTATATACACCACAACCTGCATCTAAGAAAAAAGATGATAATAAAAAGAAAAAGGAGAAGAAGGCCGCTACACCAGAAGATGTGATGTGTGATTTGCTCCCTGTTCCTATTGTGATAAATGAATATTTTGCAGAAAAAAGAAACCTCATAACTGCAGCAGAAGAACTGCTTGCTCAGAATGAATCATCTCTTACTGAACTAATCGAGGAACAAACAGACAACTACCTTGACGAAGACAACTTTATTGATAGCAAACTATCTGATACAAATGTAAAAAAACGCATAAAAGCGCTTGATAAAAAAGTGGATGCAGAAGAAATTAGTATCCTACAAAAATACCTAGATTTAAGAAGTGATATTTCGCTTAATAAGAAACTTATTAAAGAACGTAAATATGATTTATTGACAGCACTAATAGTAAAATATGCTAATTTATCTGCTGATGAAATTAAGAAATTGGTAATAGAGAAGAAATGGTTTGCTTCATTAGATAAGCGTCTTTCCGATGAAATGCAACGTATTAGTCAGCAATTAACATCTAAGGTTTCTGAACTTGCAGAAAGATATTCACAAACATTACCAGAAATAGATGCAGAAATAAACGATTTAGAAGCAAAAGTGGCATCACACTTAAAACAAATGGGATTTTAAAAATCACAGAAAAACAAGATATAAATGATTAAGAAAAACTTAAGTATAATATTATCGTTACTAGCATTAATAGGTGTATTGGTAATCATAGGTTTAATTATTTTTAAAGATACTTCGTTATGTACTATAACACTTGACACATTCGTAGGTGTAATGGTATCTATAATGGGCATTCTTATCACTTTTGTTGTAGGTTGGCAAATTATCAACACATTAGAGATAAAAACTAAACTAACAGAAATTGATAATGTAAAGTCTGATTTAGATGAACAAAAAGAAAAATTAAAAGAAACTACATTCAAATCTCAACACCATGTATCTTATACTTGGGCATTAGATGCTTATGATAGAGGTGAAGATGCTGAGTCTTTTAGATATGCTGTTACTTCATTGTTAAATTCAATGCAGTTGAAGAAACCTATTAATATAGAAGCCCTTCTTACTATAATGGAGAAAAGCACTAAGGAGATACCTCAAGGCTTTAAGATTAAACGTATTTTCTATAACATAGTAATAGAAGACGATAAGAGTATACGGGAGTTAAAAGACTACGTTTACGTTCAAGAACGTTATGAGCCTTGTTTTGAATTATACATTAAAAAGGTAAAACCAGTATGACGTCAAATAATAACATACCACAAGGATATAAAAAAACGGATTTAGGAATAATACCTGAGGATTGGTATGAAACTAAAATAGGTTCATTAGGTAATATCGTAGGAGGTGGAACCCCGAATACATTGGATCCTTCGTTTTGGAATGGTCATATTCAATGGTATACTCCTGCAGAGATTGGTAACTGCAAGTATATAAAAGCAAGTATGAGAACTATTACTGAAAAAGGTTTAAATCATAGTTCTGCAAAAATTTTACCTAAGGGGACTATATTACTTACAACTCGTGCATCAATAGGTCAGTCAGCAATACTTAAAACTCAAGCCGCTACTAATCAAGGTTTTCAATCTATTATTGTTAACAACGAATGTAGTAATGAGTTTGTTTATTACCTTCTAAAAACGAAGGTTAGAGAGATGATTAATGTATCTAGTGGCTCTACTTTTTTAGAAATTAGTAAACATAAATTGTCTACCATTTCAGTAGTTATCCCACCTCTTGCAGAACAAAAAGCCATAGCAACAGCGTTGAGTGATGTAGATGCGTTAATTGTAGCATTAGATAAGAAAATAGAAAAGAAAAAACTTATCAAACAAGGTGCAATGCAACAACTTCTCACCTGCAAAAAACGCCTTCCAGGATTTACAGAAGAGTGGGTGGAAACAACAATAGGTAATATTTCTGAATTAATGAAAGGAAGTGGCTTGTCTAAAGAAAAATTGTCTATGTCAGGTAAATATAAATGCATATTATATGGCGAGATATTTACTACTTACAATTATGTTGTAGAAAAGTGTAAAAGTAGAACAGACTCAAGGGAGGGACTTAAATCAGAAATTGGAGACGTTATACTACCTGGATCTACAACAACTAAAGGAATTGATTTGGCAAAAGCTGTATGTATTAAAGAAAATGATATATTATTAGGAGGAGATGTTATTATTATTAGAAATAGTAGAAAAGAATTTTGTTCTGATTTTTTGGCTATTTATTTATCAGAAGTAAATAAGGAAACTATTGCAGAAAAATCACAAGGAACTACAATAATTCACTTACATGCACCTCAATTAGCAGAAGTCAAAATATGTATTCCATCATCAATTAAAGAACAACAAGCAATAGCTACGATATTAAGCGATATGGATAAAGAAATATCAGACCTCGAAACTAAGCGTGATAAGTATCGCCAAATTAAATCAGGAATGATGCAAAAACTTTTAACTGGGCAAATAAGATTAAAATAAAATATGAAACCATTACAAAAAATTACAACTATAAAGTCTATATATAAAAATTTGAAAGATAGAGGTTTAAATGATGATGAAATTTACCATTATTTGAAATGTTATAATCCAGATGTTGTTCATCCTGATTATTGTTCTTGGAGTACTTTCGATGAATATTGTCTACATTGTTTAGTAGATCTAGAGGATGATGTAATCATGACAATACTTAATGAGATTCGAGGTGAAATAATACCAGTAGAAAATATTGAAAAGAATCTTGTTAATTCAGAGAATTGGCGCAGTGGATATTTTCGAATTTTTATTAGTCATTTGACTGAGAATAAAGACTCGGCAGCAAAATTAAAGGTTAAATTAGAGAAGTATGGGATAGATTGTTTTGTGGCGCATGAAGATATAGAGCCTTCAAAGTTATGGCAGACTGAAATTGAAAAGGCATTAGCATCAATGGATTTGTTGTGTGCAATTCTGACCCCAGATTTTTATAAGAGTAAATGGTGTGATCAAGAAATTGGTATAGCTCTAGGACGTGCGATACCAACAATATCAATTAAAAAAGGTGCAGATCCACATGGTTTTATTGGGAAATATCAAGCTATTAAAGCAAAAGAGAAGGTGCGTGAGGTAGCAAAAGATGTGTTTGATACAATTTGTAAAATGGAAAATGTGAATGAAAAGTATTTTAATGTACTTGGTAGATTATTTTTAAATTCAAAAAATAAGGAAGTCGCAATTGAATGGTTAAAAATAATTGATAGTATCCCAAATTATAGCAAAAGTTCATTAGATAAGATAACAACTTCAATTAGGAAAAATTCAGTTTTAACATCTAAAGACGTTATAGAAGAATACAATAAGATACTTAGTAGATTAGGATTAGAAAATTTGCAATATGCTGATATAATAACATCAGATGATTTATCTTTCTAAAAAATAACAACTATGGACACAAACATCGGGGCAATAGAACGTGTTACACAAAATAGGTTGATAAACCTATTTAAAAATGTGTTGAAGTACAATTATCTTGGAAACTGGGAAAAACGTGAAGGTAATAGTAATGTAGAAGAAACATTATTATCAGCATACCTTACACGTAGAGGTTATACAGATAAAGAAATACGTAGTGCCATAACAAAACTAAAACAAGCGGCTACAAATTTGAGTAGTGGTTTATACAATGCTAATAAAGAAGTTTATTCTTTGTTACGTTATGGTGTGAACGTACAAGCAGAAGTGTCCGACAAAAAGAAGATGGTACGCCTAATTGATTGGGCAAATCCATTAGAAAATGATTTTCAAATAGCAGAAGAAGTTACCATTCACGATGCAAGCGAACGTCGCCCCGATTTGGTTGTTTACATCAATGGTATTGCAATTGCAGTTATAGAATTAAAACGTAGTACAGTTTCTGCCCATGAGGGTATTCGTCAAAATATTCGCAATCAACAAGATGGTTATATCCCTAAATTTTTTACTACCATACAATTAATATTTGCAGGAAATGATACAGAAGGTTTGCATTACGGTGTAATCAAAACTCCAGAAAAATTCTGGTTGCGCTGGAAAGAACCTAGTGGCGACCCTTGCGTAGAATCTCATATAAAATCAGAACAATATCCAAATGAATTGGACCGAAGTCTGTTGCAATTCTTTGAACCTAATAGAATAGTAGAGTTTATACACGACTTTATAATTTTTGATGGTGGAGTAAAGAAAGCAGCACGACCTAACCAATATTTTGCTATTAAAGCAGCTCAACCACGTATTTGTCGTAAAGAAAATGGTATTATTTGGCATTCACAAGGTTCTGGAAAATCATTAACTATGATATGGATGGCTCAATGGATACGTGAAAATGTGGATGATGCACGTGTAGTAATTATTACAGACCGCGATGAACTTGATGAGCAAATAGAACTTGGTTTTAAAGATGCAGGAGAGAAAATACAGCGAGCTAAAAGTGGTAGTAAACTAATAAAAATGCTCGATAATGCAGAACCTTGGTTAATTTGCACTCTAATACATAAATTTGGGAATAAAAGTGATGATGAAACATTAACCATAGGAGATAAAAAGGTAACGAAGTCAATAGATTTATACTTAGAAGAATTAGCGAAATCGTTGCCTGCTGATTTTAGTGCTAAAGGAAATATCTATGTTTTTGTTGATGAATGTCATAGAACACAAGGTGGTAGGTTACATGAAGCAATGAAACATATCATGGGTGAGGATGTTATGCTAATAGGTTTTACTGGTACACCTTTACTTCGTACAGATAAAAAGAAATCTATTGAAACATTTGGTTCTTATATTCATAGTTACAAATTTAATGAGGCGGTAGAAGACAAAGTAATTCTTGACCTACGTTATGAGGCAAGAAATATAGATCAATATTTAGGGAAACGAGAAAAAATAGATGAATGGTTTGAGTCTAAAACAAAAGGTCTTAGCTCTGTGGCACGAGCAGCACTAAAAGAGCGTTGGGCAAGAATGGAAAAATTATTTAGTAGTAAAGAACGTATTGATCGTATTGTATCAGATATTTGTCAAGATATGACTACAAAACGTGCACTTACTGCTGGATATGGTAATGCTATGCTTGTTGCAGATAGTATTTATCAAGCATGTCGTTATTGGGAAGTTTTTCAATCAACAGAACTTAAAGGACATTGTGCTGTAGTAACAAGCTACGATGCAAATGATACCTCTGTAAAGGATGAATACATAGGCGATGGTGAAACAGAAGACCTAAGGAAATATGAAATTTATCAGAAGATGATTGGTGATAAAACTCCTGAACAATTTGAAAAATGGGCAAAAGAAGAGTTTATCAAACATCCTGCTGATATGAAACTTCTAATAGTTGTTGATAAACTATTAACAGGCTTTGATGCTCCAGCAGCTACATATCTATATATTGATAAAAAAATGCGTGACCATAATCTTTTCCAAGCTATATGTCGTGTAAATCGTGTAGATAGTGAAGAAAAGGATTTTGGTTATATAATAGACTATCAAGATTTGTTTGGTGCAGTAAAAGATGCTATAGAAGATTACACAAATGGAGCTTTTGATAGTTATGATGCAACTGATATTCAGGGGCTTTTATCAAATCGTTTATCTGAAGCTAAAAAAGCTTTAGAAGAAGCATTGCAGGCTGTTTATACTATGTGCGAGGTTATACATCCTCAAACACGTGAAGGATTTTTTGCATATTTTGTTTATGAAGAAACCACTCCTGTAGATGAACAACAAAATGAATGCGAAAGAAATGCCCACAAGCGTGAAACATTTTATAAATTAGTATCTCGTTTAGTTCGCAGATATATTGACATCGCTAATGAAATGCAACAAGCTGGTTACACTATTGAAGAAGCAGAAGACATCAAGAAGCAAGTTGATTACTACAACGATATTAAAGATGAAATCAAACTTAAAAGTGGTGATGCTTTAGATTTGAAGTATTATGACCCTGCCATGCGTCAATTAATTGATAATTATGTTCGTGCAGAAGATAGCGAAAAATTAGTTGATTTGGCTGATATTTCCTTTCTTGATTTAATAGATATAGAAGGCGAAAAAGCTATTGATGCTCTCTTGAATATAGGTACTAAAGAAGCAGTAATGCAAGCAGTGCGAAACTTGGATTATCTCAGTGACGACCTAACTCCAGAATTCTATGAAGAAAAAACACTGGCACTATTGAACTC
>CALDPN010000204.1 GCA_937911235.1 uncultured Bacteroidales bacterium | reverse complement strand
TTTACTTTAACAGTAGCAACACCTTTTTTGTTGGTTTTTGCAGTGTATTTTTTACCGTTTACAGTAAAGACAAGTTTTTTACCTTTAATCGCTTTCTTGTTTGTAGCCTTAAGGGTAGCATACAAGTATTTGGTTTTTTTGCTTGCTTTGTATGTTTTCTTGGTTATAGTCAATTTGACCTTTTGTGGGTTGACTTTAATTTTAGCCACAACAAAGCTTCCGTTGTATTTTTCATCTCCAAGGAATGAAACAACTACAGGATAAGTTCCTTTCTTAGCAAGTGCAATCTTTACAGTTGCAACACCTTTAGCATTGGTGGTGCGTTTGTAGACCTTGCCGTTGAAGGAAATCAATACTTGTTTTCCAGCTAAGACATTTCCTTTACTGTCTTTTAAGGTAATTGAGTAGTTCTTACCAGCTTTCTTACCGTTAATCTTGGTATTGACAGTAGTGGTTTTCATAGCTTTTGCTACAATGGTAGTAGCTACCTTAGGAGTTGTTCCTCCGCTTGAGCCGTTGGTATTGATGTTTCCGCCTTGTGGAATGTTGATTCCATTTCCATCATTTAATCCTGCTATTTCAAAGTCAAATGCTTTTGCACCTTCTGGTAAATTATTGTCCTTGATGTTAATTGGGTTAGAAGGAGCGAGAACTCCTCTTTCGGATTCAAGTTCGAATAATGTAATTGAAGATGGTACGACATTTTCATTTGCAGGAGTTACAGTATTGTTTGTAAGTGCACAACCCGCTGGGTCCCATTTTAGTCCACAACACCATTCGCCACCAGATACTGCTGTGCCATTTTCTATAAGAGCACCTGCTATATAATAGCTTGCTGTTGGTGTATCTTGATCATCATCTTCGTCACATACAGTCCAACCGTTGATAATACTATTTAAACCAGAGGTTCTGTTTGTAATCCAAGATTTTAATGTTGATGTACTAGAAAAAGAGTAAGTATTCCATTTACTCTTTTCTCTCGAACCTGCACCTTGTGAAAGTACATTTGCTAAACTGTCTATTTTTGCATTAAGCACAGTAGAGTTTAGTGCGCCGTTTGCTGCAATATGTTTTGCCCAACGTTCTTTAACGATGGCTTTAAATTTGCAGTCGCCTAAAATACCATTGCAACCAGATTTGCCCTTGCCTGTCCACCAGAATGGAGTTGGAAAATCATCGTCGTAATATGTTTGGTCTTCTACCATTAGGCCAGAAGTTTTGGTGTCTTGATTACCTAAACCAAGTTCGTAGTCCCAAAGTGGGTTTGCAACGATTTTTTCTGACGCAGAGTTGATTTGGAATACACAAGAAATACGATATGCGTCAGCATTTCTAGAGAATTCATTGAAAATAAACCAGTCTGCCCAGCTTTCGTAATCAATAATTTGAGCAAGTTTGTCATAGTCATTTGCAAGAATTGCATTTTCCATAGCAACAAACATAGACTTCACTTCGTTTACTTTAGCTTCCCAAGCAGAGTCGTCGGTCACATTGCCGTCGTCGTCGAATGTAGCAATTTCTTCGCGTTCTGGATATTCAATTTCAAACGCTTGGTCCACTTGCATATTGTATGTAGAGATGGTTTTTTTACCAGTGTTTGAAGTGATAAATGTACAACGTTTATAGTCTTCGTTTGCACCTGAGTAGCCATCAAATCTATCAACCATATCGGTTTTATCGAAACGAACTATATAACCAGTGTCTTCGTTTACATTGATACGTGTTTCATCTTGTGTCATTTTATCCATAAACACGTAAATACCTTGGTATTCACCATCTAGGTACATTTCCACATATCTACATTTTACGCCCCAAAGACCAGTCATCTTAGCATATTGGTGATATGAAAGAATGTTACGCATAAATGTTGCATCTGGATAAGATGCATACATTACCCAGTCTTTGTGAGAGTCGCCATCAAACATGGCAAATTTCTTGGTTTTTACTTCACCAAGTTTTTTAGAGTCGCAGTTTTTGTCGCCTGTTACAAAGGCAAAACTTTTCTTAGGGTTGTTCAAACTTGAAGAACCACGATAGTTCATACGTGCCTTGCGGTCGTAGTGAAGCATATCTTTGTTGTTGACATCGCTGTTTGTTACGTTGCCTCCATTTTTGTTCCAAAGGATTTTTACATCCACACTGCGTTTAGCCTTAAGTTCTGCCACTTGCTCTGTGGTAGGATAACCACTTGGAGGAGTAGGAAAATCTTTTGAAGTACGAACTAAAACCACAGGAAGGTTACTGCTGAATGATACAGAAGAACCACCTTTATTTGTAATTTGTAGTGTATTTGAAACAGCTGTTTGAGTTTCACCATTTACATCGTATGTAAGAGTACAACGGTAGTAACCAGCTTTATTTGGACGAATATTGTCCCAAGAAGCACCGTCGCCATCAGAATATTTCGCCCAAGAAGAATTGTCTGAAGAATATTCCCAAGCATATGAACTTAATGTTCCGCCTGTAACTGTAGGAAGTTTTGATACATAAAGACCAGCGAAGTCGGTGAAGTCGTTTGTGTTAATTGAAAGACGACTGCGGATAGCTGCAATTGTGGCAGTAAGAGTTACTGGCTCGTCTGGGTCTATAGGAGTGCTAACCTCAGTAATTGTAACGGTGATTTTTTTAGTTGATGAATTGAAAGCAATTTTTACATCACTTGTTTTAGAAAGGGTAATTACCACGTTGCCATCGGTGTCTTCGGTACATCCTGTTTTAGATGTTAACGCACTATAACCCCAAGAACTATTCCATGTGCCATTGGTGATTTTAAATTTGTATTCACCAGCAGGAAGTGCGCTGAAGGAAATGCTTCCATCTGTTAACTCACAACCACTTGGAGTCCATTCTTGGCCACAACACCAGTCTGTGCCAGATACGCTTGCTGTACCTGCCATACAATAGGTGGCAGATGCATCATATGTGATAGTTGCATTCCATGTACTGCTGTAGTAATATGGCTTAGAAGTATTTACTGTTAAGTCACCAGTTTGTTTTCCATTGCCACCATTGTTGAAGATAATTCTGTCGGCTGCTGTGCTTTCGAATGTATAAGAATATACATTTTTGCCGCCCTTAGTTTTAGATTCTAGTGTGGCTGGATTTCCAGGCCAATCTCCAAGATTAACTTGGGTACTGTTTTTCCATGCGTACGCATGGATATTACCCCAACCACTTTCATCAACGAAGTACAGGGTAATGTTTGCTGCAAGCATATTAAATGCCGTAAACAGCAATACAAAAAGTGTAGTGAGTTTTTTCATAAATATTTGATTTGTAATTGATTTCTAAAGGATTGTAAATTGCAAATATAACATTTTTTTAATTATATAAAAATTTTATAGGCACAAAAAAAGAGAGGACAAAACCACTGTCCTCTCTCATTATTTTATTTATAAATTAAAATTATTTGCTATAAATATCTCTTAGGTTTTCGTAGTCACCTTTAATTTGTTTGTTGATATCGTCTAAACATTGTTTAAATGTTTCAGCGATAGCCACACCTTCTGCATCATCATATCCCCAATACATTGCACAATATTTTTTTACTTTGTGAGGTTTTGATTTATATGTAGCAACTACATTGTTGTTCATATCCATAAAGTCCATTTCTACCATCATATTTGTTGTTGCGGAAATAAATGGCATACCAAAAAGGTTTGGAATACACAATGTACATGCACTTAAAATAGTAAAGCCAATATTCTTATCAGAATCACCTGTCACAAGACGGCAAACAACTTTACCTTTCTTTTCACCTACTTTACTAATGATGTTATCAAACATATTAGTGTAGTAAAGAGATTTTAGATTGTTTAAATCTGAGCTTGCGTATGATACAGATGTGCTGCTTGTAGAGCCATAAGCCCAATTTGTGTTTGTTGAATAATCAACGTATGTAGAACCTTTAGATTCTGTAGTTTCATAACCTGTAACAGTTGCAAAACTAGATTCATCTAAGTTTACTTCCATTGCTGGTAATTTCTTTGCTAAATCCACACTTGGAGTTGACTCCATAAATGAATAACTCTTACAGCCCACCATTGCTACGGCTGCTACTACTAAAAATAAAAATTTCTTTTTCATATTAAGTATTAAAAAATAACGGCGCAAAGATAATACTAAGAATAACATGCAAATACAATTAGTAGTGAATTTTTGCAAAATCACTACTAAAATACCTTAATTATTACATTTGTATTTCAAAAGATATACCTGAAACGAATTGATTATATGCAACTTAGTACAAATAATACTTAGAAGATTTTTGTTTGAAGTCATCTTCCCCTGTTCGCCAATATGGAAGTATTTCTGTTGCGTTGTAGTTTTTAGAGAATTCTGTGCGAATAAAATCGGTGCCACAAACCTTATCAAACATATTATTTCTTTTCTTTGTTTCTTCTGAGAAAAGTTTATGTTCTGGATAAAGTTTGCTCATAACATCTATTACATGAAATTGGATTTCGGAAATCCTAGCATTGGCAAAGTCTGTAATATGAATCTGCACTCCTTGCACAGAAACACCTTGCATAGCGCCAAAAAGAGGTTTGAAAACAATTGGTCGAAATGCCACACCTGGAAGTTCTTTGGCATTTAAAGTATCGGCAAGCGCAACAGCATTTGCCCATGGAGCTGCCATAAGTTGGAAAGGAAGTGTATAACCCACACCTATATTAATAAAGCCCATTTCGCCAATTATACCTGTGGCAGGATAACAAATAGCTGCCTCTGGCGACGGAATATGTGGTGAGGTAGGCACCCAAGGAAGCTGAGTATCAGCCCAAAGCATATTTCTTTCCCAACACTCCATTGGCACCACAGTAAGTTTGCACTTTATTTCTTCGTTTAAATAAAGAGCAAGTTCACCACATGTAAGACCATATATATAAGGAATATCAAATTGACTTACAAACGAGAAATAACCTTTGCTCACCCCACTACCCTCTACTTTTAGCCCACCTAGTGGATTTGGTCGGTCGAGTACCACCACCTCTATATTATTTTCGGCAGCTGCCTCCATCACCTTGCCCATAGTGCTAATAAAGGTATAAGAGCGACAACCTATATCCTGAATATCATAAACTAAAACATCCACACCTGCAAGCATTTCTGCCGTTGGTTTACGAGTTTTGCCATATAGAGAATATACTTTCAACCCAGTTTTTGCATCTATTTGGTCGTTTACCTTTTCGCCTGCCACCACATCACCCCTTACTCCATGCTCTGGTCCATAAAGTGCCACAAGATTTACTTCCTCAGCTTCAAAAAGTATATCCACAGTAGATTTCAAGTTGCTATCCACCCCAGTAGGATTTGTCACCAAACCCACACGCTTGCCACGTAGGCACTCAAAACCACCTTCACGAAGCATCTCCACGCCGGTCTTCACCTGCGAATATGCAACGAATGAAACAATCAAAAATAATATGTAAAATAATAGACGTTTCATATTAGTTAGGAGTTAGGAGTTAGGAGTTAGGAGTTGTTTTTGTTGTTTTAGTTATACTGCTTAATATTTTGTATATTTCTCTTGCTTCTTTATGAATTGATGTATATTCTTTCTTATTAATATAATCAGATTTATGTAATATATCAATCCAATAAATTGTTTCTACAGCTTCTTTGTAAGCTATACACATTTTTGATAAAAAATCTTTTCTACTTATACCACATAGTGCCTCACTAACATTGGCACCAATACTAGTTCCAGAACGTAATACTTGTTTAGATATTATATATTCATTTTTACTATTTAAATATTTTTACAATTTAATAATCCTAATAGCAAAATTAAAACTCTTTTCTTTAATTAAACTTTTGTTTTCCATAAGAAATTAATAAGATGGTTATAATTAATTTAACTCCTCACTCCTAACTCCTAACTCCTAACTTATTCCACATACAGCACCAACCCTTTCAAATACTCCCCTTCCGGATGATAAATATTAATTGGGTGATCCACCGGTTGAGTTACTTGGTGAAGGATGCGCACTTTGCGTCCACTCATGGCAGCAGCAGAGAAGACTGCAAGGCGGAATTGGTCTTTGTTTACCGCTTGCGAACAAGAGAAAGTAAACAAGATGCCACCAGATTTAATTTTTTCAAAAGCCTTGGCATTTAAGCGTTTATAACCTTGAAGGGCATTGCGCAGAGCATCACGGTGTTTTGCGAAAGCTGGAGGGTCTAAGATAATTAAATCATAATCGTCAGACATATTGTCTAAGAATTTAAATGCATCTTGAGCAAATGCTTCGTGACGAGTATCACCAGGGAAGTTCATTTCCATATTTTTGTTTACAAGGTCAATTGCCTTAGAAGAACTATCCACAGAATGCACGCAAGCAGCGCCACCACGCATTGCATAACAAGAGAAACCACCTGTATAACAGAACATATTTAGCACCTTGCGACCTGCAGAATATTGTTCTAGAAGTTGACGATTGCTACGTTGGTCTATGAAGAAACCTGTTTTTTGACCTCTCTCCCAGTCTATGCAGAATTTTATGCCATTTTCAAGGGCAATAGCATCTGAATCTGAACCAATTAAGTAACCATTTTCTGCACCTGTATCGGCTTTGAAAGGAAGTGTAGTTTCAGACTTATAATAAACATTTTTAATCTTTCCCTCGCTAATTGCTACGATAGCCTCTGCAATCTCCTGACGATGCATGTGCATACCCACAGAGTGAGCCTGCATCACAGCTGTAGAACCATAGAAATCCACAATTAAGCCAGGTAAGAAATCACCTTCGCCGTGAACTAAACGGAAAGAAGAATGTTCTTGGGTATAGTCAAGACCAAGGTCTTTACGCATTCGATAAGCTGCAGAAAGACGTTTTACCCAAAAATCGTGATTAATTTCTTGTTGGTCAAACGAAAGCACACGCACCGCAATGCTACCAATTTGAAAATGCCCAACAGCAATAAACTCTTTGTTTGCAGTATAAACCTCAACAATTTCGCCTTCGGCAATGTTTTTGTCGGCATAAGCCACTGCACCAGAAAACACCCAAGGGTGAAAACGCTCTAGAGAAGACTCCTTCCCTTTCTTTAAAAATATCTTTTTATAGTTCATCTTTTATCACATTATATATATCCATACAAGCCCACGCATCCACAGCAGCATATTTTTGTTGAGCCAAAGTAAGATTTGGCGCTTGCCAGTTGGTTAAACGTTGTGCCTTAGAAATTTTCTTATTAAACATAATAGCATAAATTTTTTGAAGACTTAGGTCTTTTATGCCAAATTTGCCAATCACAGACTGAAGGTCTAAAAAGCCGGCAGGTTTAAAACTCCTTCTTCTGTTTAGCATCTTATAATCGTCTTTAAGCGAAAGACCCACTTTGAGTGGTTTTTCAGACGTAAGTAACTCCATAATAGGATTTTGCATTCCAAGTACATTAAGCCTAATTAGATAACAAGTATCTGCTGTAGAAATTTGCAATAGCGCCACCTTGTTTACCTTCCCCTTTTCAAAAGAAGGCTTAGTCTCAGTGTCTATTCCTACAAATTCTTCTTTTTTAATGACCTCGATTGTGCTTTTAAGTTTATGCAAGCTATCTACCAAAACAATATTTCTGCCATTATACTCTGGTAGTTCATTAATCTCCTCCTTCGTAATACTCTCTCTAAAATTTAGCATATCTCACCTTATTATAACTCTTCCAATTCTGTATATGATATTTTGTGTATTGCATTTAAAGCATCTAAAAGTCTTGCGCCCCAATATGTTTGAAAATTGTCGATACATCTTTCTATTGCATCATTCATAACATCCTCTTGCCCAGTCTTGTAATTTGATATACAATCTTTAATATCTTGATAAACATCTGCCACGCATTCAGAAATTGAAGTAGACTCCTCGCCATTGTAAAAATCATCTTTTTCTTCCAAAATATTTGACATTGCCACACGAATAGTTTCATAATCCACTTCCGTAACAAAAGTACCAAGCTCATCTTCACCAAGTGGCATAGGTTTTTCCACCATTGCAGCTTTAAGATACAAAAATGGCAATAATTTTTGTAACACTGGCACAAATGTATCAAAAGTTTTCTCGTTCGCCTTCTCTACAAAAGCACAAAACTCCACTCCAACTGTAACAAATTCTACAGTATTTTTCTCATATACATTCATTTTTTCAATAAAATTTTTTTAAATAAAATTTATGTTTTAATTTCGCATCTAATTATGAACAAGAACGATTTTAAAGATAATGAGCAAGTTTTCAGGTTGTTAAATGACCCTGCTACTTGCAAGAGTACGTTCTCAAATATAGTTCGTACCTATCAGCAACGCCTTTATTGGCACATCAGAAAGATGGTTGCCGTGCACGACGATGCCAATGATATTCTACAAAACACCTTTATTAAGGCGTGGAAAAATATTTTAAAATATCGTGGAGACGCCAACATTCTTACTTGGCTATATCGTATTGCAACAAACGAAACCATCGACTATTTAAACTCCTCATACACAAAACATGCAGGAGAAAGTGTTGATTTCGAGACCAATTTATCGTCTCACCTAAACAACGACCCTCTATTCGAAGGTGATGAATTGGAAAAGCTTCTTCAGAAAGCTATTGCCTCACTACCTGATAAACAGAGACTTGTGTTTAATATGCGCTACTTTGACGAGATGCCGTATGCCGAAATGTCGGAAATTTTGGGCACATCGGAAAGTGCTCTTAAAACCTCTTATCACCTTGCGGTGAAGAAGGTTGAGAAATATATCTTGTCTATACGTTAAACTTATAGTTTAATTATCGGTCAAATTTAGTGAAAATAAAGTGAATATGAAAAAAGAAAACAACATATTAGAACAAATTGGCAAGAAAAATCCATACAAAGTGCCAGAAAACTACTTTGAAGACTTTGCAAACAATATGGATAAGTTGATTGACTCAATGCCACTTCCAGAAGGAATGGTAGCAGAAGAAGCTCCTGTTGCAGCAGAAGTGAAGCCTGCCGTTGAAACTCAAGTAAAACCTGCAGGTAAATCATTCAGCCTAGTAGATAGATTTAAACCACTTATGAAAGTAGCTGCTGTGGTAGCTATCCTATGCGGAACAAGTTATTTAGCAGTTCAACCTATTATTGAACAAGCTAAAAACGAGCAAATGATGATGGCTGAAATAGAATTCACAGAAGACGATTATCAATATCTTCTTGATGAATATGAAGCTGAAGACATGTATTATTTATTAACCGACAACAAATAAAAACATATAGTTATGAAAAAAGTTACATTATTTATTATAAGCCTAGTTTTTTCTTTAGGCGTATTTGCACAAGAAGAAGCTCCTAAAAAAATAGATTTTACACAATTAGAAATTGAGTATATCGCAAACGAAGGTATTTTAACCGAAGCAGAACTTGACGCTTATTCAAAAATTAGCAAAGAGTATGACGAAAAACACAGAGTGCTAAGAAGAGAAATAAGAGGTTTAGAAAAATCTATTAGCGAGATTAAAACAAACGAAGAAGCAGAAAAGGTAATGTATGAAATTGCCGACAAAAAAATTGCTTTAGAAAGTTTAGAAAAAGAATACTTAGGATTGTATCTAAAAGAAATTCCAGCTCAAAAACTTATTCAAGTGCAATCTGCTTGTAAAAAATTTAAAGGCGATTTATTCAAAAACATGCACAAAGCACGCGAAAAAGGCGAAAAAAAGTTTAGCCAACCAATGAAATAATAAAAAATCGCATTATTTACAAAAAAAGTTGTTCTAAAATTTGCACAACTCAAAAAGAGTTACTACCTTTGCATCGCAATTGAGGGAAACCTCAAGCAATAGCGGAGATTCGCTAGCTCAGCTGGTAGAGCACAACACTTTTAATGTTGGGGTCCTGGGTTCGAGCCCCAGGCGGATCACGAGAAGTCTTCAAGAAATTGAGGACTTCTTTTTTTATATACATTTTGATAGAATATAGTCCCTATCCATTTATTAAAATATTTTCATTACCTTTGTTTATTGCACTCCAAAATCTACAAACATGAACATACGCATTATAATCAATCCAGTTTCGGGCACAGACGCCGCTAGAAAAAGAGCAAAGAAAGTGGTTTTAGCACTTGAAGAAGAGTTTAATATAAAAGGTATTAACACCGAATATGCTGGCCATGCTACCGAACTTGCAAAGCAAGCTGTAAATGACGGAGTAGAATTAGTAGTGGCAGTGGGTGGAGATGGCACGGTGAACGAGATTGCGTCTGCACTGGTTGGCACAGACACTGCTCTAATCATAGTAGGCACTGGCAGTGGCAATGGATTGGCGCGCGATTTGGGTATGTTTGGTCTTTCTACAAAAAAGATTATCGAAAGGATTAAAGAAAACAAATCTTATCGCATAGACTGCGGCGAGGTGTTGGGCAGAAAATTTTTCTGCACCTGCGGCAGTGGTTTTGATGCGCTTATTGGTCACTTGTTTGCTCAAACCAAAGTGCGTGGTTTCTTGACATACGTAAAACTAAGCTTAAAAGCATATAAAGACTACACTCCCCTTTCATATCGTTTGAGTTTTGGTTCTCGCATGGAGAGTAAAAATGGTGAGGCATTTGTGGTAAACATTGCAAACAACAAACAGTTTGGCAACAACGCCTACATAGCCCCACACGCCAACCTAATGGACGGACTTTTTACTGTTACCATTATTAAACCCTTTAAATGGTACAACATACCTTACATGGCATATAGTTTGTTCTTTAAACAAATGCACAAAAACAAGTTTGTAGAAACCTTTGATTGTGGTGACTGCATACTTGATGTAGCGGTAGGAGCCTACCTTCACATCGACGGCGAGCCTATCAACACCAACAGCAACTCATTCTCTGTGAAGATGATACCAAATAGTTTAAAGGTTATTTAAACGCCCGCCTGCCCTTTTTGGCTCTTTTTATTGATTGTAAATGTAAAAGATTTACCTTTGCACTATGGCAATTAAAACAAATACACCAGAAATTGTAGCACTAAAACAGGCTGTAGAGAAAAGATTTGGTCACCCAATAGAAAGCAGAACAGATTTTACTCTACTTGCATACGACATTGAGCGCACTACAAACAATCACATTGCAGAAAACACTCTGCGCAGATTGTGGGGACGCATCGCTGCATACGACACTGTATTTACTCGCACACTCGACGTAATGTGTAAGTATATAGGTCATGAGCATTGGAAAAATTTCTGCACATTTCTAAAAAAAGAGACAAATTCTGATTCTGATATTGTAAAACAAGGTATGTCTATAAAAGTAGAAGACTTAACCCCTGGCGACAAAATTCGCATTGGCTGGTTGCCAGACAGGGTATGTATAGTGGAATACATTGGCGGACGGACATTTAAGGCGATTGATGCTGTAAATGCCACCCTACAAACAGGTGACACATTTGAATGTAGCCTTATGCTAAAGAATTATCCGCTGTTTGTGGACAACTTGGTACATGGCGGAGAACACTGTCCACGCTACTCAATGGGCCTTACTAGCGGACTTACCACCCTAGAAAAATTGTAATCTCATATTTTCACACTTTCCAATACAAAGGATTTTATCTGCTCCTCATTGCCAGTCTTGGCAGGTATTTTATATAGTTCTGTTAGAAGTTTCATCTCAAAATTATATCTTTAGCCAGCGTTTTTGGCGGGACTTGTAGTTTGCTTGGAGAGTGCCATCGAGATTGAAGCGCTCGTATTTATCAAGAGCTTGTTTAGACCATAGGTTTATTTGTTTTTTCAGTTTCACTGGGTCTGACTCAAAAACTGGGTCTGCACCATATACATCGGCAAAGCTTGGACCTTTCTTCTCATAGCAGATTTTTGCAGCCATTTCTATAGCCTCATCTACCACCCTATCCTTTTCGATGTGGTTGTGAATGGCATCTGCCAAAGCTTTGACTTTAAGTAGATGTGCATTGTCGTAAACCAATATTTCGTACCCTATGCGAATGGTAGCAGCATTACAATCTACGCCTCCACCCAAACGCACCATTAGGTTTTTACTTTGCACCGCTTTATATAGGTTTGCGTTGTCTTGTAGGGCAACCACGTTTTGTTTCACATCGTTTATCACAACAGAGCATTCTGCCAACGACGCAACCGCTTCGCTTACAACACTTTGGAACACATCTTCATCTTCCTTAAGCACTGTGCTGGCATACGATACACCACCTATTTCTATGCGATGAGAAAGATTTTTTGCCTTAGCGGTAGCCAATCGGCTAAAATGCACATGTGAGTCTTGTGTTTTTAATGTGCCTAAAACCACAAAAAACCAATGTTTCTCTCCCCTTGCCATGCTTTGCTTTTTAAGAGAAACAAGGTGGTCAATAAAATGCAATGCCTGCGACTCCACATTTTCCTTCATTTCGTAGTCGTCCATATTATCAAGAGCCTCGCTACTTAAAAGGTAAAAATTAAGAGCATCTAACTGACTTGGACTTAGTTCTTTGCTCACAAAGTTGAAACAACCCATCGCCGCCATGCTAAAGGCAAAATTGCTTGGCCCTACTATATCTGAAGTAGAAATAATAGTGACATTAGAATCACGATTTATAAAACAACCATACTCTGTGTTGATAGGCATGTGCGCCACAGCAAGTGTATGATTTTGTTTATTTGCTGGCACAGTTGAGGATAAATTTACCAAACGCAAATCTGGGCTATAATTGACAGCATCTACTATGTCATTCACATTCATACCTGTTTTTACTTGCAAATAGTTCAACGAACGATAACGAGGTACAAATTTGTAAGAAGACGTAGATTGCAACATTCTGTTAAAGGTTTTGCGAATAGCCACACTTTCATCATACAACTTTTTCTCCTCTTCTTCTTTTGCAACCGCATCGCTAAATCCACTTGCCACCAAACCTGCAGGCACAGCAAAAAGAGCTATTTTTAATATAGAAATAAATGCCCATGCTATCTTACCTACCATAGAAATAGGGTTATGCACCAAAACATGCTCAGGTGGGTCTTCTAAATACGAAGTAAACGACCACAGCAAACTCTCCCAGAAATTGGCATAGACATCTGGTTGAGCAATATGCTCTGCCACGTAAAGAATAACGGAAAAGAATATAGTTAAGATTACTATGAGCTGAATAGAAACCCAAATTTCATCCTTACTGCTATTCAATCCTTTAAAAAAGAAACGAAAACCGCTTGTTAGTGTTGTTTTTTGCATAAAGTATGAAGCTATTGTTCTTATTATAATGTAAGAATAAAAGGTGAGATGTTATATACACTATTCTCACCTTTTATTTATAAGTTGTTTAATTATTAAAACGCGCTGTTATATCTTTTTTTTGCTTCTTTAAGTGAAGTCTTATCATATTCTATATAAGTATAATACATTGTGGATCCTGTCCATTCATTTTTACTTATTTCTTTCTCTTTGCAGACAATATATGGCACAGACTTATATTTTTTTATAACCAGACTTGCTAATTCTTTATTCCGATTTTCTATAGCAAAATCCAATATCTTATCACAGGCAAGATTAAATGAATTTGCAGATTTAAAGTATAAATTTATTTCATAGTACTCTTTGTCATAAGAGTTAATACAACCTCTACCTTCATTTTCATCATACAATCCTTCTTTAGGACAGAGTCCAAGAAGTGGAAACTCACTTAATAACATTGATATTCTCAGATCTACGTTGGATTCATCAGAATATAATAAGTAGATAATTTCTTGTCCATACACATAATCGACTGCATGAAAATACTTAGATTCTATAATGTTCACTTCATCCTGTGTCCCGTAACGACGTTCTATAGAAAGACATTGATTTTGAATCTTATCAAGTACTTCATGTGCTGTTAAGAAATCTAAATCTCTACAAGCTTTTTTATAAGTTGCAGTTATTTCAAGGTCTTTAGCCCTTTCTTCCGCTTCTTTTTTTTCTTCTTTTTCAATTCTTTCTCTACGTTCTTCCTTTTCAATTCTTTCTCTACGTTCCTTTTCAGACTCTCCACATCCAGTAAAAATTGGTATAAAAATTAACATTAATGTAAAGAAGATAATTAAATTTTTGATTTTTTTATTCATAATTTTATATTTTGATTATTAATAATTAAATTTTAGTCGCTTATATAAGATGATATTTTATCTACTCCCCTAAAAATTCTTTGGAAGGTACCACCTATGGCATAACCTATAGACCCAAATAAACTTGTTGGAGGATTATTTTGAAATTGTCTATCCGCAGCTCTTATAGAAGCCTCTGCTTCATATTTTGCTTTTAATCTATCTGCATTTATTTCTTCTAGTTCTTTAGCATGTTGTAGTTGTAACTTATACTTTTCAAATTCCATTTCTGCTTTTGCTCTTTTTTCGCATTTTGCCTCGTAAGCATTATATATTTTTTTAGCCTCGGCATATTCAGGTGCATCTATAGGAATTAATTTAAAATAAGCACCTACTTCTGGATTAAATTCATTGCCCGACATACCTATTATAGAATGCATTTCTCCTAGAAATTCTTTAGATTTCTTACGCATCAATTGAACAGACAGATTACCAATCTTATTATTGGCAAATGCATATAATTTTGTACATTGAGAAGGAACACTTTTTGCTAAAGCTAATGCCAATTCTAGTTCACCAGAAGTAACTGCAGTATTAATCTGACGCTTAATAGCTTCTGAATTTTGATTATACCAATCAATAATGCGTGTGCTCGCTGTTTGTAACATCTCTTGGATTGCTGGTGTATTCTTTATCTCTCCAACAGCATTGCGGTTAGCCTGTACAAAACCATCACCAACGCCTATAATTGATTGATTTGATGTGCCATAAACATCACCTGTAGAAACATTGAGTACTACAAATGTGATATCATACCCAACCATCATTCTTTGAGGGATAGTAGATGTAACACTTCGTTCTGTCTGAGTAATTTTAGCTCCTAAAACAAAATCTGGATTTATACCAATACCACTAATACCATTTTGACTTGTCATTTGAAGCATTTTCATACTTATAGCATCTGCTATCTCTTGAGTAATATCTTCACCTTGTAATTCTGGCTGTAATACACTAATTTTAACACCACGCCCAAATAAAAGTGTATCGATATTTATATCTGCTTTTTTCTTGTTTATTGCTACAATTCTTTCTTCTTCTGTAAATGAAGAAGTGCGTTCTACTGGTTTAAATCTCATACCAGTATCATTTGATTCCTTGGTACTACAAGACACCAAAGACAATTCAGCTATTAATAATGCTGTAATGATTTTTAAAATATTTCTCATTGTCTAAAATTTATTTCAACGTAAACCTTCAATAGTTAACACCACTTCTCCCAATCCTTGTGTTTGATTAGAACATTTTAATCCAAGATTACGACGCAGATTCTTTATCATATCTCGTGACCAATCATATACTCCATATTGAGTGCCATCTTCATTAAAATATTTAATTCTACAATTTACAAAATACAATTCATTTTGTGTATTGGTTTGCAACTTATAAGCACCTTTAACTGTATGAACCTTTACATAGTCTATAATCCAATCTGCATATGTATCACCTTCGATACTTTCGTCAGAAAGTTTAACATTAGAGCCGTTAGCTACTGTAACTCTAATAGTAACCTCGCGACCACGTGTTACAATATCATTGAAATATTTTAACAAACTATTTTTAAATTTTGGCAACTCTTCATTAAGGCTAGTTTTTATTGCATCTACTCTAGAAGAACCTTGAAGATCATGTTGATTGATTGTTGCTACAACCTTGTTGGTATATGCATCATAAGCAGTTAGAGTATAATTAATCTTCTTATTATTTCTAGAATTATTCACATTATAGCTATGAGCTCTTAGATAAGAATTCGCACCTTTATCATATGATAATTCTACCACAATATCAGGTCTTAAAGTAGAAAGTAGTATTGTTTTTGCGTCTTTTGCATATCCACTAACTTTATCTAACGCATCTTGCGTATTTATTTGCTTTATTGATTGTTCAAAATCATTTAATGGGAATTCAGATTCTATAAAAGCCTCTTGAATAGTAGAAATAATAGGTCTTGCATCATCATCTACTACTACAAATTTTTGAAAATTACGAATTATATTTTCTTTACCGCCATCATTTACCACTTTTAAACAACCCAAATCACGCAACGTCTTATCACTTGGCAATATCATAATAACAGGTTTTGCCTGCTCTATCGCATTTAATTCCGAATTTACAAACTCATTTAAATTTCCAGCAACAGATGATATTAGACTTTTGTTCTTACCTTCACTAGAACAACCTACTGAAACAATCAGCAATACAAAAAGAATAAAACTTTTAATTAACTTCATAACGTATATAATAATTTATTTCTTACAACTGTAGTTATATGAACTATACAAACTTATTTGGGTAATTTATATTAGAATTAACAATTTGATCAAATATATCTTGTGAACTTTTATTTATAATATCTTGTGGTGCAATACGAGCACTTTGACGTGTTATTTTTGCATTTTCACTTCTACGCATCTTCACAATATGCATTTTATCGAGTATATCAGCAATATCTGAACGAGTAGGGTTTGGAAGTAGTTTTAATGCTTTTACAATATCAGATACTGGCACAGTATGTTCATCTATAAAAATATCATTATATTTAAACTTATCACCTTTATTTAGATTTATATATACCTTAGATTTTGAAGTTCCTTTATAGGTTTCTACATTTGGAATACTATTATTAGAAACTACTCTATCTTGATAAACATAATCTCCAATATTTGGAAGCGCAGACACTCCTTTTACTATATTATCCCACAGAGTAGAAGCGTCAATAGTTACATAAATATTTCTATCTGGCAGAATATATTGCCTAATACATTGACCAAGTAAATAATTATATGAGATTGTATTTACATTGTTATTATTTGTATTTTTAGCTAGATTTTCTAGAGCTAATTTTATCATTCCCACAAGTGGAGTATTGTATTTTTTTCTCATATTTATAAAATTTAAATTATTCTATAAAGTTTGTCATCATTTAGAATTTAAATAATTAAAAGCACTATTGTATTTTTTTGTGTTTCTTGAATAGGTCTTTTATCATATTTTATATATGATGTACTTTCATGAAATTTTATTCCTTCTTTTACTTCACCACGATCTCCGTCTATTATATAAGGTACTGATTTGATTTTTTTTATAATATTTTTTGCTAAAGTTTTATTTCCTTGCTCTATACAATAATCTAATGCCTTATTACATACTGTATTATAGAGTTCAACTGATTTAGCATATGCCATGATTATCTTATATTCATCATCATATTCACCAACATATTTTGCTGCAAAACCCTCTCTTGGTGCTGTTCCAATTATAGGAAAATCGCTTAGTAAGAGTATTATCTGCTGACTAATATTTGATTCATCTGAATTTACTAAATAAGTTAACTCTTGTGTATATATATATAATCTACCGCTTGGAAAAATTTCGCCTCTAATCTTGTACGTTGAGAAGAGGTTTCACTTGACAAATATTTTTCCTGAAGTTTATCAAGATTTTCATGTGCTGTTAAGAAATCAAACTCTCTGCACGCTTTCTTATAAGCTAATGTAACTTCTAGGACATATGCATCTTCTGCCTCTTTTTCTAATTCCCATTCACTTTTTTCATAACCTTTGTCGGATTTGTCTGAACATCCTATAAAAATTGACACTAAAAATAACATCAATGTAGAGAAGAACATTATTTTTTTGATTTTTGCATCATAATTTATATATTATATTTAAGTAATTATCTAATATTTTTAGTTTTATCCTCGCTTTAAACTACTCAAAGAAACGACAGCAGGTAAAATAATTTACTATTCACTAATACCCCGAAAGTCATTTATTTAACTATCGGGGTATTACAATATTATCAACACTTTCTCTTTACAAAGACTTTAATGTCTAGTAAATCTAAAAACAAATCTCAAACTTTGCATTACTTCAGAAATAGCAATGAACCAATATGCAATATTATAACCTGTTGTATATATTTCCGCTTTATATGGCACATCTACAAACCAACTTCTAATAAAGTTTCCCACAAAGAAGAATCCATCAACTATGCCATGCCAAATACCATATTCAACATCAGGCTCAATCACCCATCCACCAGCATTAGCCGCCCACGATAAAAGCACATTACCAAGACTAACTACTAAAACACCCAATAATAATTTTAATACAAATTTCATAACATGATTTGGTTACCTTTACACCATAAGGTTTTAATCATAAACTACTATATTTTATAATAAAAATTTTAAATAATTTTAACAGGGCAAAGAAAAAAAAAAAAACGACAAAAACAAGTTTTAACCAAGGTTTTTGAGGATTTTTCTAAAAATTTTTTAGCCCTTTTTGGCTCTAATTATTGTCTAAAAAAATTGAGAGGAGAGAAAAAAAACTCCCATGCAATATTGAACTGCACGGGAGGAAGAGGGGGCGATATTAGGTGTGTTTTACACTATCTTACTTAGCATTTCGTCGGCATTGATGCAGGTAAGAAGTGAAACGGCACAAAGTTTCTTGCCGAGGTCTTTTATAGATGCACCTACATGATAAACTTTATCATCTATTATTAAAAACCTATCATGAGCTTTGGTATATTGTACTACATCTATTGGCGAATATTGACTATTATAACTTTGAAGGTCATGCCTAAAAGTTCTGCTTACTTGCAAACCTCCTATCTATCTTATCTTCCAATTGATTAATTCTTTGATTTACAGCATATCCACGAAGCAAATATTCTTTTAGAACTTTGTTTGCCCATTGACGGAACAAAATACCTTGCCTACTTTTTACACGATAACCTATCGATGTTATCATTTCTAAATTATAATAGTCTATTTCTCGAGTCTGTGTAAAACCACTCCTTCTACCATAATCCTTGGTTGTCGCAAATTTTGCGACAACCAACAAATCCTTCAATTCTTCCCTAAGGGCATTATTTATATGTTTACCTATTGTTTTTATATCACGACCAAACAATTCAGCCAACTGCTCTCTATTTAACCAAACTGTTTCATTATAACATAAGACTTCTATCTTTAAATTATCTTCTATATTTGAATATAATTGAATAGAAGACGACTCTTCATTTATAGTATCCAACAAGATAATTTCATTATGATTTGTAGTAGTAACTTTATTTTCTACTATACTTTCTATAGGATTCTGATTTGTTTGCAACTCATCGTTGCCTGATGTTAATTTTTTGCTCATTACGATTAAAAATTAAGATTAATAATTCTAGTCATAAAAGATGCTCTACGCATGAGGTTTGCGTTATACATCCTTTGTTATTGCATTACGGACATAGCACGCTATGTCCCTACACAGATAACTATTCACAAAATGTAACCAAGACCTAACTCCTGCTTGAGGTACAAGAGCTACACAAAGGTAAGATTTTTATATGATATTAGCAAACAACTATGGGAAAGAAGAATATTCCAGTTCATTAAAGTGGTCACAATTTGTGACCACCTTATTCTTCTCATCATCAGTCAATTGAAAGATAAAACGTTCATAGATTTTTTAATCCAACACCCATCCGTCTGCTACAAGTTCTTGCATTGAGTTGTAACTTGCCACTATTTTGCCATTCTCCATTCGCTCCTCGTTGTTTACAATGTATTCGCCCAGATGCACCACACGAACATTAAACTTATACTCATACAAGTCTGCAAAACTAATATAAGGCACCATTTCATTTGGCACTAAATCATGATGTGGTTTAAACACTGGCCTAGGAGGCATACATGTTTCATAAATTCTATTCAACATTTTTAGTTGACGTTTTTGAGATTCTTTCATAACAATAATTACGATTTCCTACACATCGAGAGGTTTTATATTTTCCACCCTATAAACATAGAAACTTCTTGGAATTTTTTAAAAGATATTTTGTAAAGATTAAAAAAGTTTGTATCTTTGCAAACCGTTTAACTCCATAGACTGATATGTACACAAACAAAGAGATATGGAATGTGAGCTACCCTATCTTATTGGGATTGCTGGCTCAGAACATTGTCAACGTGACCGACACTGCCTTCTTGGGGAGGGTCGGGGAAGTGGAACTGGGGGCTTCGGCCATGGGCGGGTTGCTATACATCTGTATCTTTACCGTGGCTTTCGGATTCAGCACGGGCTCGCAGATCATGATTGCCCGGCGAAACGGCGAGGGGCGCTTCAAGGAGGTGGGTCCCATCATGACACAGGGGTGTCTGTTTCTGCTGGCTATGGCTATGGCTGTGTTTGCCCTCGGCCAATGGTGTATGCCTACCGTGGTGAGGGGGTTGATTTCGTCGGACAACATCTATGGGGCGACTTGTGATTTTCTGCACTGGCGCATGTTCGGGTTCTTCTTCTCGTTCGTCAATGTGATGTTTCGTGCTTTGTATGTTGGTATAA
>CALDPN010000203.1 GCA_937911235.1 uncultured Bacteroidales bacterium | reverse complement strand
CTTGCTCCCTCTGGGTCGATAGGCGAAAAGTCGTTTGCCCATTTTTTGTTGTGCATGTTCATAGTGCCATTTTTGGTAAATAGCATACCATTTCTGCCGTTGCGGGTAGGCATAACGCAGTCGAACATATCCACACCACGTTCAATACCTTCAAGAAGGTTTGCAGGTGTGCCCACACCCATTAGGTAACGAGGTTTGTCTTTTGGAAGGATGGCATTAACCACCTCTATCATTTCATACATTTTCTCTGTTGGTTCGCCCACTGCTAAACCACCAATTGCATTGCCCTCGCATTCTTGTGAAGCAATGAATTCTGCCGATTGTTTTCTTAGGTCTGGATAAACGCAACCTTGCACAATTGGGAAAAATGTTTGGTTGTAACCATAAATTGGTTCGGTATTTTTAAAGTGTTCCCAACCACGTTTTAGCCATCTGTGAGTCATCTCCATAGATTTTTTTGCGTAGTCGTAGTTGGCGTTGCCTGGGGTACACTCATCTAGTGCCATTATAATGTCGGCGCCAATAATGCGTTGAGTTTCAACCACATTTTCTGGGGTGAAAAGGTGTTTAGAGCCGTCGATGTGTGAACGGAATGTAACGCCTTCTTCTTTTAGTTTGCGAGTGCCAGAAAGTGAGAATACTTGGAAACCACCACTATCTGTAAGGATTGGTTTGTCCCATGAATTGAATTTATGCAGACCGCCTGCTTGTTTAAGCACTTCAAGCCCTGGGCGAAGGTATAAATGATAGGTGTTGCCCAAGATAATCTGTGCCTTAATGTCGTCTCTAAGCTCGTGTGCGTGCACACCTTTTACCGAACCTACTGTGCCTACAGGCATGAAAATAGGGGTGAGGATTTCGCCGTGGTCGGTGGTAATTTTACCAGCACGAGCATTGGTTTTAGGGTCTGTATATTGTAAATCAAACTTCATAGTCAAACATATTTTCGTTTAGTGTGATTACTTCTATTTGGTTAATTTTTTCTTCTGAATATGGGCATTGAACCTTCACATAATTCTCGGTGAAACCGAACATTTTTCCACTTTTGTTTGTAGATTCCCAAAGTACTTTTCTTTCTGTGCCAATTTGTGAAGTGTAGAATGTTTTTAGTTTTTCTTCCGATAGTGGAAGCATAATTTGCATTCTGCGTTTCTTCTCACTCTCTTCCACTTTGTATGGGATTTTTAGTGCCATTGTGCCTGCTCTTTCTGAGTATGGAAACACGTGCAGTTGCGATACTGGCAAACTTGCAATAAAGTTTCTCGACTCTTCAAAAAGCTCTGGAGTTTCGCCTCTCATGCCCACTATCATATCTACTCCGATAAATGCATCTGGCATAAGTTCTTTTATTTTTAGAACTTTGTTTTTGAAAAGTTCACTATCGTAGTGTCTGCGCATAAGTTTTAAAACCTCGTCGCTACCACATTGTAGTGGGATATGGAAGTGTGGTGCAAATCGTTTAGATTTTGCCACAAATTCTATGATTTCGTCGGTAAGGAGGTCGGGCTCGATAGATGAAATTCTAAATCTTTCCACGCCTTCTACTTCGTCTAAGGCTTTTACAAGACTTACAAATTTTTCGCCTGTGCTTTTGCCGAAGTCACCTATGTTTACGCCTGTGAGAATAATTTCCTTTCCGCCTTCTGCTGCAATTTTTTGAGCATTGCGTACAATTTCTTCTATGCTACCGTTGCGGCTTCTGCCACGGGCAAACGGTATGGCACAATAGCTGCAGAAATAATCGCAACCGTCTTGCACTTTAAGGAAGTGGCGGGTGCGGTCTTCGTGAGAATAACATCCGTAGAATGGAGTCATTTTCTTGGTTTCGCTCACCTGTGGGGTGGTATCTTCGGTTTTAAGTTTTTCTGGGATAATAAATTTATCGTTTGCTCCAAGGACTAAATCTACTCCTGGTATATTTGCTAGTCTTTCCGATGCAAGTTGGGCATAACAACCTGTAACAATAAGAAATGCGTTAGGGTTTTCTCTTATGATTCTATTTATTGCGCTACGACATTTCTTGTCGGCATTGTCGGTTACAGTGCAGGTGTTTACGATGCAAACATTGGCTTTTTCGTTTGCTTTAGCTTTTACATAACCGTTTTCTATAAGCGTTTTGCCTATAGAAGAAGATTCTGCAAAGTTTAGTTTGCAACCCAATGTATAAAACTTGAAAGTACTCATTATAGTTAGGAGTTAGGAGTTAGGAGTTAGGAGTTGCCCTAACTTCGTAAATCCTGCTTTAATCAAATTTATGTTTCCTCTCTCTTTATAGTACACAATCACGTACGTTATCACAGTGGAAATCATGCCGATGAGTGAACCGAAAAGCACGTCGGCAAGAAAGTGCTGTGAAAGATATATGCGAGAAAAACCTGTTACAAATGCAAAAACAACTAAAAAGATTTGTAAAAATCTATAGCGATATGGTAAAATGGCAGCGATGCCAGCAAAAAACACAAATGCACAAGATGTGTGTCCGCTTGGGAATGAGTTGAATGCGTCCCAAATATGCACTCCCTCCACAGTAGGAGGTAGGTCGATGCCCAAACTATTGAAAAGAGTAAGTGGGCGAGGGTGACAACAAGTGTATTTAAAAATTTGTGTTATCAGCGAGCAAATGCCTTGGCCTAGAAGCAGGAAAAGTCCGTCTCTAAGGTTGAATAGCATAAAAATGCCAATCAAAATAAATGGTAAATTGCCACCAAATTCTGTTATGTATTTGAAAAAAGTATCCCAAAATGGGGTGTGAAAAGAGTTTAACTCTATGTGTGTTTCCACTTGAGAGCCGGTGAAACCATACGCCACACCAATAGCCCAAATAGCGAAGAAACTTATCCAAAGGATAAGATTTTCTTTGTAATATTTAGCCAAAATTTTGTTCATTCTGCAAAGATAAGAAATTTTTGCCTAAGATTTGCTTGGGTACGACAAGATATGCCATGTTACGCCTATGGCGATGGCAAATAGAAGCAAACGCACCCACAAAATAGGCACAAAAATGCAAGAAATTCCAATAGTAATCCAAAGCATACTCACAGAAGCAACTTTTACACGAAGTGGAATGCATTTGTTTTCTTGAAAATTCTTTATGTATGGACCTAAATGTTTGCTCTCAAGTAGGCGTTTGTGCCAAGCAGGAGCACTTTTTAGGTAGCAATAAGCCGAAAGAAGTAGAAATGGAGTGGTGGGCAAAACGGGTAGTGCGATGCCTAAAATTCCTAAAAAAAGTGATATGGTTCCTACTATGCGTAAGACTATTTTTATCATTGTTTTCCTTGTTCTTAATTAAGGCACAAAGTTAATCATAAAACATGAAATAAAAAATAGGCAAATAATGCAGTTGTAATATATTATATTTAACTTTTTTTTACTATCTTTGTACCTTAAAATGTATAAAAATCGTTGCAAAAAAGGAACGTTGAAAAAGATGTCTGTTTTAGCTGAAAAAATAATACATAGCGAATTGCAATTGCAAGATATTCAGGCAATTGTGGAGCAAAATGCCAGAGTGCAAATCTCTGAAGAGTCTAGAAAAGCTATCAACGAATGTTTTAGTTTTTTAGAGTCGTTTTCAAAAGACAAGGTTATTTACGGCATTAATACTGGCTTTGGTCCTATGGCTCAATGGCGTATTGATGATGAGCATTTGAATGAACTTCAGTATAATATCATCCGCAGTCACTCTACTGGTGCGGGTGAGCCACTTCCAGAAAAATGTGTGCGTGCTGCTATGCTAGCGCGTTTAATGACTTTTATGCAAGCGCATTCTGGGGTGAATATCCAAACTTGCGAACTTTTAGTAGAATTTCTAAATCGTGGTATTTATCCTGTTATTCCTCAACACGGTAGCGTGGGTGCAAGTGGCGACTTAGTTCAGCTTGCTCACATTGCGTTAGCGCTTATTGGCGAGGGTGAGGTGTTTTATAAAGGCGAACGCAGAAATACATCTGAAGTTTTTGCAGAACTTGGCATTAAACCGCTTCAAATGTATGTGAGAGAAGGTTTGGCTGTTACAAACGGCACAGCGGTGATGACTGGTATTGGTTTTGTAAACCTATTTCAAGTAAAACGCCTGCTAGATTTTTCGCTTAAGGCATCTGTTTTGATGAACGAAATTGCCTCTTCTTACGATGATTTAATGTCTGAGGTGCTAAATGGCGTAAAAAGACATGCTGGTCAACAAATAGTGGCTGCTAAAATGAGAGAAATTTCATCAGGTAGCCAAATGTTGCTAAGTAGAGAAAAAGAACTTTATCATAAGAGTGAGGAAGATGTGTTTGAGCATAAAGTGCAACCATATTACTCACTTCGTTGCATTCCTCAAATTTTGGGTCCAGTGTGGGACGCTGTAGAAAATGTAGAAAAAGTGCTTGTGGGTGAGATAAATTCTGCAAACGACAACCCTATTGTTGATCCACAAAACAAAACTGTAATTCATGGCGGCAACTTCCATGGCGACTATGTTTCTTTTGAAATGGATAAACTGAAAATAGCAGTTACCAAAATGACAATGCTAGCAGAGCGTCAAATGAACTATCTATTCCACGACCGTATCAACGGTATTTTGCCTCCATTTGTAAACTTGGGTGTGTTGGGCCTAAATTATGGATTGCAAGCATCTCAGTTTACAGCTACTTCTACCACTGCAGAGTGTCAAACTCTGTCAAACCCAATGTATGTGCATTCTATCCCAAATAACAACGACAATCAAGATATTGTTTCTATGGGTACAAACTCAGCACTTATTTGTGCTAGAGTGATAGAAAATAGCTATCAAGTGATGGCAATACATGCTATGGCACTTGCACAAGCGGTAGATTGCTTGAAAGTTGCAGACAAACTTTCTCCTGTTACCAAGCAGGTGTATAACCAAATAAGAGAAATAGTTCCTGTTTTTGTAGAGGATACTCCAAAATACAAAGAGATTGAAGCTGTGATGGCATGGCTTAAAAAATAATCTCACAA
This sequence comes from uncultured Bacteroidales bacterium, assembly GCA_937911235.1. Lineage (GTDB taxonomy): Bacteria > Bacteroidota > Bacteroidia > Bacteroidales > Paludibacteraceae > Enterocola. Next base: position 12,777 of record CALDPN010000203.1, on the reverse strand, counting down.
AAAGACAATTGATATGAAAAAATATGCTTTAGTAACTGGTGCTAGTAGGGGTATAGGCAGAGCCATTGCACTTAAATTGGCTTCGCAAGGTTTCTCTATTATCATCAATTATGCTTCAAATGAAGAGGCTGCGCAAAAAACTCTAGACGACATCACCGCTCTAGGTGGTAGTGCAGAATTGCTTCCATTTGATGTGAGTGACAATAAATCTGTAGAAGACGCATTGCAATCTTGGGCAGACAAGCACGAAAATGATTACATTTCTGTGATTGTAAACAATGCAGGTGTGCGTAAAGACAACCTTATGATGTGGATGCCTGGCGACGATTGGCGCGATGTGCTTTCTATTTCGCTAGATGGTTTCTTCAACGTTACCCAACCACTGCTAAAAAATATGCTTGTAAAAAAATGGGGCAGAATTGTGAATGTGGTTTCACTTTCTGGTATCAAGGGTATGCCTGGACAAGTAAACTATTCTGCAGCAAAAGGTGGTCTCATTGCAGCAACTAAAGCATTAGCACAAGAAGTGGCAAAAAAACGCATTACTGTAAACGCAGTGGCACCGGGCTTTGTGAAAAGCGATATGACTGCCGATTTAAACGAAGCAGAACTTAAAAAACTTGTTCCGGTAGGACGTTTTGGCGAGCCAGAGGAAGTGGCAGCACTTGTTGCATTCCTTGTGTCAGACGTGGCAGGCTACATTACAGGTGAAGTTATTTCAATAAACGGAGGAATTTATACTTAAAATATGTCTCAAAGAGTAGTAATCACAGGAATGGGTATTTATTCCTGTATAGGTAAAAATAAACAAGAGGTTTTAGACTCTCTATTTAATGGTAAATCTGGCATTGGCATTGCCGAAGATAGAAGAGAAATGGGATACCGTTCATGTCTTTGTGGTATCTTAGAAAAACCAAACTTAAAAGGAAAAATAGACCGTCGTCAACGTCTTTGTCTTTCTGAACACGGTCAATATGCATATCTAGCCACAGAGGAAGCTCTTGCACAAGCAGGTATCGACGCAGAATATCTTGCAAACAATGAAGTTGGCGTGCTTTATGGCAACGATAGTAGTGCAGAAGCTGTAATTAGCGGCGTAGATGTAATTAGAGAAAAGAAAAACACTATATTGGTGGGTTCAGGAAATATTTTCCAATCTATGAACTCTACCATCACCATGAACCTTGCCACTATTTTCAACCTGCGTGGTATCAACTTCACCGTGTCTGGTGCATGTGCAAGTGGTTCTCACTCTATTGGTATGGGATATCTTCTTATCAAGCAAGGCCTACAAGAATGTGTTATTTGTGGTGGTGCAGAAGAGGTGAACAAATACTCAGTGGGCAACTTCGACGCACTTAACGCATTCTCAACACGCGAAAGCGACCCTACAAAGGCTTCACGTCCATTCGATAAAAATCGTGATGGTCTAGTGCCAAGTGGTGGTGCAGCAACAGTAATCTTAGAAAGTTATGAGTCTGCAGTACGCCGCGGTGCCACAATTCTTGCCGAAGTAGTTGGTTATGGATTCTCATCAAATGGCGACCATATTTCAGTGCCAAATGTAGAAGGCCCTAAACGCTCACTTCAAATGGCAATTAAAAATTCTGGAGTAGATTTGTCGGAAATTAAATACGTAAATGCTCACGCCACCTCTACACCTATCGGTGATATGAACGAGGCTAAAGCTATTGCTGAGGTGTTTGGTGAACACAAACCATACGTGACTTCAACAAAATCATTCACAGGACACGAAATGTGGATGGCAGGAGCATCAGAGGTGATATACTCAATGCTAATGATGCAAAACAACTTTATTGCAGCAAACTTAAACTTTGAAGAGCCAGATGAGGCATCTGCAAATATCAACATACCAAAAGAAAGAGTGGATATGCAGTTTGATACATTCCTAAGCAATTCATTTGGTTTTGGCGGCACAAACTCAACACTAATTATAAAGAAACTAAAATAAATAATTATGACATTAGAAGAAATTATCGAGAAAGCTACCACCGTGTTAGCAGAAGAATTTGAAGTAGAAACATCAGAAATTACTCCAGAAGCCTCACTAAAAGAAACTCTAGACCTAGACAGCCTAGACCTAGTAGACGTAGTGGTACTTGTAGAACAAAACTTTGGTGTTACACTTACTGGTCCAGACTTTATTGGCGTTGTAACTTTCCAAGATTTCTACGATCTTTTGAACAAAAAGATTAATGGATAAAAAAGAAAAGAAACAGTGGAACGGGAAATCTAGAGGAGGACGATTTGGTTATAAATTCTTTGTTTATACCATTCGTATTCTCGGGGTGCGATGTGCCTACTGTTTTCTCGCTTTTATAGTAATCTATTTTATTCCATTTGCTCCAAAGGCAACAAAATATCTTTGGCAATATAATCGCAAAAAGCGTGGTTTAGGCCTTTTACGCTCTATGAAAGAATTATATTGTCACTATTTTGTTTTTGGACAAACCCTTATCGACAAGATAGCTATGAAGGCAGGACTTGAAAAGTCTTATAATTTCGAGTTCGACAATTATGAGCGTTTTCTTCAAATCCTAAATAGCGGAGAAGGGGTGGTGATGATAGGTGCACATGTGGGATGTTGGGAAGCAGGTGCAGGCTTCTTTGGCACATACGGCAAAAAGATAAATATTGTAATGCTAGATGCAGAGCACGAGCAAATAAAAGAAGTGCTTGAAGAAACTTCAAAAAAAGAGAAAAATTACAATATCATTCCTATCAACCAAAATATAATAGACGCTATGTTGCAGATGAAGGTAGCCCTAAACAATGGCGAATATATCTGCTTCAACGGAGATAGGTTTGTGGGCACAGACAATACTATTTTAATAGATTTTCTTGGTTCAAAAGCCTTGTTTCCAAAAGGTCTGTTTCAGATTGCAGCAAAATGTAGAGTGCCTGTGGTGTTCTATTATTCTATGCGTGAGGCAAACAGAACTTATAGATTTATTTTTGAAGAACCTATAATAGAGGGTAAAGTGACAGCTGAAAAACTAATCGAACAATATTCACGTTCGCTTGAGAAGATTGTGCTTAAATACCCACGTCAATGGTTCAATTTTTACGATTTTTGGAATTTTAATAAAGAATAATATATGAAACTAACCAAACCTCTTGCAGATGTATATTGCAAAGAGCAGAAGACAGCATTACAGGCGCAACGCCTTGCACAAGAGATTGCTTTTGCACCTATGGTGTTTCAAGTGTCTCGCCTTATGGTGAAGTTTGGTATTTTAGAATACCTGTCAAACAACCACAAGGGAGTATCTCAAGCAGAAATTGTAGAGCATACAGGCCTTTCAAACTATGCTGTGCAATGTCTTCTAGAAGCATCACTTTCTATTGGTACTGTAATTACAAAAGATGATAAGTTTACTATTTCTAAAGCAGGTTGGTTCCTACTAAACGACCCAATGGCTAAAGCAAATATGAACTTCAACCACGATGTAAACTATTTAGGTTTGTTTCATTTAGAAGAAGCACTTAAAGAAGGTAAACCATCTGGACTAAAAGTGTTTGGCGAGTGGCCAACCATTTATGAAGGTCTTTCTAGCCTTCCAGAAGAAGTGCAAAAAAGTTGGTTTGGTTTCGACCACTTCTATTCTGACGAATCTTTTGCCGCTGCGCTTAAAATTATCTTCGACGGCGATAAAAAAGTACGTCGTTTGCTAGATGTGGGTGGCAACACAGGTCGTTGGGCAATGCAATGTGTGGGTTATGATAAAGATGTTGAGGTGACCATTATGGACCTTCCTCAACAACTAGAGATGATGAGAAAGCAAACAGCAGGCAAAGAAGGTGCCGACCGCATTCACGGTTTTGGTTGCAACCTACTAGATGAGTCTGTAAAATTCCCAACTCCTGCATTTGATGTTATCTGGATGAGTCAGTTCTTGGATTGTTTCTCAGAAGATGAGGTTACAAGCATTTGCCGCCGTGCAGCAGAGTCTATGGACGAAAACTCACGCCTATACATAATGGAAACATTTTGGGATAGACAAAAATACGAAACAGCAGCATACTGTCTTACTCTTACAAGCATTTACTTCACAGCACTTGCCAATGGCAATAGTAAAATGTATCACTCAGACGATATGGAGCGTTGCGTAAACAATGCAGGTCTTGAAGTAGAAGAAATAGTAGATGGCTTAGGATTAGGACATTCAATAATGATTTGCAAAAAGAAAAATGGATAATATTATTTCTCTTATTCCGCAGCGAGCACCTATTGTAATGATAGATGAGTTTCTTGGCATAGAAGACAATCTATCAAAAACCGCTTTCACTGTGAAAGAGGAAAACATCTTTGTAGATGGTGGCGTGATGTCGGAATGTGGTCTTATAGAACACATTGCCCAATCGGCAGCTGCAAGAGTGGGATATTTGTTTACCGAGGCAGGCAAACCTATTCCAATTGGTTACATAGGTTCTGTAAACAATTTTGAAATAAAAGAATTTCCAAAAGTAGGAGAAACTATTTTTACTAATATAGAGGTACTTCAAGAAGTAATGGGCATTACACTTATTATGGCGCATTGCTATATTAATAAGGTGGAGATTGCCTCTTGTAAGATGAAGATTTTTCTAGAAATAAATGAGAACTAAAAACAAAATAGGCAGTAGCGAAGCTGCGCTAACAAATATCTCGTACACCAATGTGCGTTTTAGCGAAGTGGACTCTATGTGTGTGGTATGGCATGGCTCGTATGTTCGTTACCTTGAAGACGGACGTGAGGCATTTGGCAAAAAATATGCAGGCATAGGGTATATGGATATGTACAGCAATGGCTATACTGCTCCTATTGTAGATATGCACATGGAATATGTGTCACCACTCACAGTAAACGATGTGGCAGTGGTGGAAACACGTTTTATCGATATGGCAGCGGCTAAAATTTGCTTTGAATACATTATTAAAAGACAAAGCGACGATGCCCTAGTGATGCGTGCCCGCACTCTACAAGTGTTTTTAGACAAAGATGGAAATATAAGCCTAAATAACCCAACATTTTTTGAAGATTGGAAAAAGAGATGGTTGAACAAGTAAAAATATATTTAGGAGCATCGTCTATAAGAACTTGTTTGGGCGACAAAAAGGCTACACTTTCCGCTATGCTTTCAGGTGAGTGTGGACTAAAATATTCTCTCGAGTGGCAAATGCACGTGGGTGCATCGAGCGTGGAAATGATTGATGGTTTCACACGTTTTGAGTCGCTTATGGTGGAGCAATTAAATAATGTGGTGGCAGAATCGGGTGTAGATTTATCATCAAAAGATACACAGTTAATTATTTCTACCACAAAAGGCAATATAGATTACCTTGCAGAAAACTGCGAAGACTTAAACGAAAGAACATTTATAGATGCTTCTGCCAAAGTGATTGCAGAGCATTATGGCATAACAAATGAACCAATTATAATATCAAATGCGTGCATTTCTGGTGTATCTGCATTTGTGGTGGCACGTTGGATTTTAAACACTACAGATTGCAAACATGTAGTTGTGGTGGGTGCAGATGCTCTTTGTGAGTTTATCACATCGGGTTTTGCTTCGTTTAAGTCTATAAGTCCAGCTCCTTGCAAACCATACGACGCCACTCGCGATGGTCTTACACTTGGTGAGGCAGCAGGAGCAGTGCTTCTGACCAAAGATATCGCACTTGCCGATAAGGCAATGATTCGACTTGCAGGTGGTGCCATTAGCAACGATGCCAACCATATTTCAGGTCCTTCACGCACTGGCGACGGTTTGTATTATGCCATAGCTGACGCTATGAAAGAAGCAGGCGTTAGCAGTGAAGATATAGGTTTTGTAAACACCCACGGCACAGCTACTCGCTACAACGACGAAATGGAAAGCAAAGCTATTGCTTGGGCAAGCTTAGATAACAAACCACTAAACAGCGTAAAAGGATATATCGGTCACACACTGGGCGCTTCTGGTGTGGTGGAAACTATTATATGTGCCGAAGAACTTAAAGAGGGCGTGGCTTTCGCAACAAAAGGTTTTACAGAGTCTGACACTCCTCACAAACTTACCCTTTCTGCTGAAAATCAATCTTTCCAGAAAGCAACTTGCGTGAAAACTGCCTCTGGCTTTGGTGGTTGTAATGCGGCCATTGTGTTAGATAAAGAAGACCGCAATGTGCCAGCCTACGCCAATCCAAGAGAAGCAAAAGTGGTAGCTCAGTACACTTTGCCACAGAGCGATTTAGACTTTGCAGACTTTATTAGAGCAGAGTTTAAGTCTTTGGGCGAAGCCAATATGAAGTTTTACAAAATGAGCGATATGAGCAAGGCTCTTTATGTGGCAGTGGAAAATCTGCTAAAAGAGGAGGGTTTTGATGAGGTAAAGCAAACTCGCAGAGCCATAGTGCTTGCCAATAAGTCGGCTTCACTCGATGCAGATATTATTCACCAAAGAATATTAAATAAGCGTTTGCCAGAGGGCGCATCGCCAGCGGCTTTTGTATATACACTAGCCAATGTGGCAGCAGGAGAAATCTGCATTCGTCACAAAATACAAGGCGACAACACCTTCTTTATAGAAGATACCCACTCTGCACTTGTAGAAAAATATGCTACTAGCCTAATTGCCTCAGACAAAGCAGATGCTGTTATCTATGGCTACTGTGAATACCTACAAGGAAAATGGAATGTAAATATCAAACTATTAAAAAATAAATAAGATGGAACAACTAATTCAAGAATTAAAAGAGCATTTAATCGAAGAACTAAATTTAGAGGAAATTACCCCAGAAGAAATTGATGCAGAAGCACCTCTTTTCGGCGACGGATTGGGTTTAGACTCTATTGATGCACTAGAAATTATCTTGATTCTAGAGAAATACTATGGTGTGAAACTTGCAAATTCTGCAGAAGCAAAACCAGCATTCTATTCTGTAAAAACTCTTGCAGAATACATTATGCAAAACCGTAAATAAGAATGGCAGTTGTAGTAACAGGAGTGGGAATAGTGTCTGCACTAGGTATTGGTGTGGACAAAAACCTTGCGGCAATGCGAGAGGGTAAGACAGGAATTTCTGCCGAGCCAAAATTGCTGCGCACCACAAACAAACTTCCTGTTGGTGAACTACATTTGACCAACGAAGAATTACACGATGCTCTTGGCATTTCACAAAAAGAGCACCTTTCTCGCACAGCCCTTTTAGGCATACTTGCAGTGAGAGAGGCAATGTCTTGTGTAGAAATAGACTCAAGCAAAAGAATAGGATTGGTGTCTTCTACCTCTGTGGGTGGTATGGACCTAACCGAGCATTTCTTTGAAGAATTTATGCAAGACAGCAGCAAAGGAAGGCTTCGCGATGTGAAAATGCACGATTGTGCAGCCAGCACAGAGGCTATAGCAAAACACTGTGGCATAAATGGTTACACTACTACCATTAGCACAGCTTGCTCGTCTGCTGCCAATGCCGTGATAACAGGTGTAAAACTTCTAAAACACAATATTGTAGACTACGTGCTTGTGGGTGGCACAGATGCCCTTAGTGCTTTCACACTAAATGGCTTTAAGTCGCTAATGATACTCGATGAAAACAAATGTCGCCCATTCGACGCCACACGTGCAGGTCTAAACCTTGGCGAAGGTGCAGGTTATCTGCTGCTTCAAAGAGAGGAAGACGCATCTGAGTATTATTGCCGCGTGGGAGGTTTTGCAAATCGCAACGATGCTCACCACCAAACCGCTTCTTCTGCCGAAGGCAACGGTGCGTATCTTGCTATGTCTGACGCACTTAAGATGGCTGGTTTAAACCCAGAAAGCATTAGCTATATAAATGCACACGGCACTGGCACTGGCAACAACGACGCCTCAGAAAGTGCTGCATTTAAGCGCATATTTGGTGAAAGTGTGCCAGCATTTAGTTCTACAAAAGCATTCACAGGACACACTCTAGCAGCCGCTGGAGGTATAGAAGCAGTTTATTCTGTGCTTTCAATAAAAATGGGATGTATTTTCCCAAATCTAAACTTTAATACACCTATTCCAGAATATGGTTTAGTGCCTGTTTCTACCTACATGGAAAATGTAGAGGTAAACAATGTGCTAACCAACTCATTTGGTTTTGGTGGCAACTGTAGTTCATTGATTTTTACTCGTTAAAATATGAAATGTTTTGTAAATAGAGTAGTAAGAGACCACGATGTAGCAACTGATATTAAACTTTTAATACCAGATGCTGGCCAACGTCGTAGAATGAGTAAAGTAATCAAAACTGCAGTGTCTACAGCAGTGGAATGTGTGGGCGGAGTGGAAAATATTGCCTCTTTAGATGCCATTATCACTGCCACAGGTTGGGGTTGTTTAACAGATAGTGAGCGTTTCCTTCGCAATGTAATTGGCGATAAGGAACAACTTCTAAACCCTACACCATTTATTCAGTCCACATTTAATACAATCGGTGGTCAGATAGCACTTCTATGTCACAATCATTGCTACAATGTAACCTATGTAAATCGTAGCCATAGTTTTGAAGATGCTCTTCTAGATGCTATGATGCGTATTGCCGATGGCGAAAGTGAAAATATTTTGCTAGGAGCATTCGACGAGCAAACACCATCTGCTCACGCTATTATGGAGCGTATGGGTGCGTTTCGCACTCACAAAGACGGTGAAGGTGCAGTATTTGCTATACTTAAGGCAGAGCCAACTTTAGAGAGTATAGCACAAATAGACAAAATAGAGTTTCTCACTCAGTCTTTAAGTAAAGAAGAGTGCCTTGCAAAATACGCCTCAAATGCAAATGCCAAACTACTTTACAATAGTTTCAAAGAATATGGACTTTTCCCAACTTCTTCTGCTTATTGTTTTGCCGAGGCTGTGAAACAAATAGAAGGTGGCGAGGCTGAGGTAGTAATTTATAACGAATATTTTGGTGCAAAACCAGTAGTGTTAACACTTAAATGTATCTGCTAATTGCCATATCAGTAGTGTTGCTTATGCTATTTTTAGTATGGGCTTCGGCAGATGTGGGTAGTAATGTGTATCTAAAAACCATTTGTAGGGCAGACACAAAAGAAAAGGTAGTAGCCCTTACCTTCGACGACGCAGTGGAGGAAAATACTACAAAAGTGCTTGATGTATTGAAAAAACACAATATTAAGGCAACATTTTTTTTAGTAGGGAGCAAGGTAGAAAAGCACCCACACATAGTAAAAAGAATAGTAAACGAAGGGCACATAGTTGCAAACCACACATACTCTCATAGCGGATTTTTCCCAACGAGCAGCAAGAAAAAGGTGGAGCAAGAAATTACAAAATGTGCTGACGCAATACAAAATACAGTAGGCAAACGCCCAGTGCTTTTTCGTCCGCCATTTGGTGTTACAAACCCAATTATTGGCAAGGCGGTGCGCGCATTAGGGCTAAAAACTATAGGTTGGAGCATTCGTTCGCTCGATACCGTAAAAGGTAAAACAAGAGAAGAAGTGGCTCAAAAAGTGCTTAAAAACCTACACGCGGGAGCAATAATTTTGCTTCACGACAGATGCCAAGAGGCAGACTCACTTGTAGAAAATATTATAGAAGGAGCACATAAGCAAGGCTACGTTTTTGCTTCACTAGATAAAATGATAAATGTAAAACCGTATGAAAATTAAACAAATAATACTTTCACTAATGTTTGTTTTGAGCCTAGCGTGTTATGCTCAAAACACTGACGTGGAAAAATTATTTCAAACCGAGCTTCAAGAGAAAAACGAGGATGTAATTGCTATAAAATGCAGGTTTAAACAAATAAGACAGGTGTCTTACTTGGCAGAGCCAGCAGTGAAGGAGGGCGATTTTGCCTTTACAAAGCCAAACGACATACTACTTGCATTCGACGATGGCGATTATATAAAAATGACGAGCGAATACTTTGAAATGAAAACCGCAGGCAATGTGGCAAAAACCAAAGTGAGCTCAAATCCTATGCTTAAAAACTTAAGCTCTATCTTATCTACCTGTGTGCTAGGTGAATTTGATAAAATGAGCGCAGGTTTCAATGTGGAAATTGAGCAGCAAGCAAAGGAGTGGATAGTAAATCTCACCCCAAAACAAAGCAAAATGGCTGCAAAAATTTCAAATATTATTATAGCATTCAACAAAGCAGATATGTCTTTAAATCTACTTAAAATGGTAGAAAAATCTGGAGACTACACAGCATATAACTTTACAGACAAACATGAGATTAGAAGATAATTTTTATAAGATTCACGCTATAGAGCAAACAGAAAATGATTATAAAATAGAGGTGGAACTATTACAAGACCATCCTATCTACGAAGGTCATTTCCCAGCTCAACCAGTGGTGCCAGGAGTTTGTACACTCACAATCATAAGAGAATGTATAGGTAAAATTCTCTCAAAAGCGGTGTCGTTTGCCACTATAAAAGAGTGTAAATATGTGTCTGCTTTAATTCCAGAGCAAGGACTAAAAATAATGATAAACCTTACTCTTACTGCCGATGGCAGTGTGAAGGGTGTGGTGGAAAGACTTGATAACAACCAAGTGGCACTAAAACTTAAAGCTACTATAAAATAATGAGCGCGATACAACAAACATATAAGCAGAGAATGGCAGCACTAAAATGTGTGGTACTTATGCCCACATACAACAATGCTGGCACTATTGCAAAGGTGATTGCCGATGTAAAAGAGTATTCTGAAGATGTTATAGTTGTAAACGATGGTTCAACAGATGAAACAAAAAATATTCTTGCCTCTATAGAGGGCATCAAGGTAATAGACTACGAAAAAAACCAAGGCAAGGGTTATGCATTAAAACTAGGACTTCAAAAAGCATACGAGTGGGGCTATCGCTATGCTATTACCATAGACTCAGATGGTCAGCACTACGCCGACGATATACCAAATTTCATTTGTAAGATAGAAGAAAAACCAGATAGTTTGCTTATTGGTGCACGCAATCTTGCGGCAGACAATATGCCTTCTAAAAACACTTTTGCCAACAAGTTTTCAAACTTTTGGTACAAGGTAGAAACAGGACAAACTCTGTGCGATACTCAGTCTGGTTATCGTTTATATCCGCTTGAAAAACTACAAAAAATACATTTTATCACTCGCAGATACGAGTTTGAGGTGGAGATAATTGTTCGCGCAGCATGGCGTGGTGTAAATGTAGAAAATATTCCTATCAAGGTGTATTATCCACCTGTAGAAGAGCGTGTTTCGCACTTTAGACCACTGCAAGACTTCACTCGCATTAGCATTTTAAATACAGTACTTGTGCTTTATGCCTTCCTTATTTACTATCCTTGGAAGTTTGTAAGGTCACTTACTCTAACGAATATCAAAGACTTTATAAATAAACATGTGCTGCATAGCAAAGATTCAAACTTGAAGATGGCTACAGCAATGGGTTGGGGTGTGTTTTGTGGGGTGATACCTATTTGGGGCTATCAAATGGTGTTTGCAGGGCTATCGGCTCACTTTATGAAGCTAAACAAGGTGGTGGCTATGGTGTTTTCAAACATTAGCATTCCACCAATGATACCATTTCTTCTTTATGGTAGTGTGGTGCTAGGTGCGTGGGCACTAGGCTTAGAAAACGCATTTACACTAGACAATATCACAATAGAGTCGGTAGGAGAAAGCCTAACACAATACTTTGTGGGTAGTGTGGTACTTGCCACCCTTTTAGGAGTGTTAGTTTTTATAGTTTCACTACTAGCAATGATAATTTGCAAACGTAAACCAAACAATGAGTAGATTATTTCTTTACATATACGACTATTTTGAAAAACACCGAGTAGCATTTTTTGCTATCCTATTTTCTCTTGTGGCAGTACTTGCCGTTATGGCTTCACAGGTGCGTTTTCAGGAGAATATCACCAACTTTTTCAATAGTTCTAGCGAAGAAAAAAACTCTACATTCGAAAACCTTGCAGTAAAAGACAAAATCATTGTTTTAATATCGGGCGAAGACCCAGATGAGATAATATCTTCTGCAGAGATTTTTGAGGAGCAAATAGCCCGTGTTAATGGTGAATATGATAAAAAATTGTATGACCAGCAGATGCAATTGCAGCGTTATCGTACTACGTTACTTGTTTTGGTGTTTATTTTATTGACGATATTGGCTGTGATGTTGATAGTGTGGTTGGTTCGTATCTTGTTGTATCATAGACGGAATAATGTGCAGTTGAAAGCCGAAAAAGTAAAATTGGAGGAGTTGAATGTCGAATTGGTTGATACTACAAATAAGCAAACTCGTAAATTATATGCTGTATCAGATATTTGTAAGAATACGTATGCGTCTGTTGTCTTGGCTAATCCTGAGATGATAAAGGTTATAAGTCGCTCATTGCATGATAGTTTGAGTGCTGAGTATCCTCAATTGTCTAATATGGACTATACCTATATGTTTCTTGATTTTATTGGTTTGAGTGTTAGAGATATATGTCAAATGTTAAGTGTGCAAGAGGGTACTTATTATTGTCGTCGTTCGGCAATAAAAAAGAAGATTTCGTCTGATACTGAACAAGATATAGATGAATTGTTAAATCAATTTTTCTTGGGTAAATTGGTGACTGAGTAGGTGTTATCTATTGTGAAAGTGAAAATAGAAAAAGCCTATGTCAACTGACGTAGGCTTTTAATTTATATCCGAGTGATTATTATTTCTGAATAAAAGCTCTTTCGAGGTCTTGTGAGATGTTGATTATGAAGTCGCCCATTTTTTCTAATTCGTTCACTATATCCATATAGTAAACACTTGTCTGATAGTTCTTT
>CALDPN010000202.1 GCA_937911235.1 uncultured Bacteroidales bacterium | reverse complement strand
CAATGCCAATAACTAAATGCTGTAGCAATTCCTCTGTACACTTGATTTTCAAAAATACACCAAACTGTATCTCCCACCTTACAAGGCAATCTCAAAAGCAATCCTTGTTCTTCGGCATCTTCGTAAGCACCTAACCGATTAGATAATTTCTCAAGATATTCTTCTTGTGCTTTTTTATTAGCTATATTGTTTAAATAGCTATCGCTAACAAGTGGAAACTTAGCATCGTTTTTTATTGGTAAAATAATAGGCGAATATGGTAGATTTACTAACGTGTTTGTTAGTTCTTCGCATAATATTCTGCGAATATTTCCCAAAACAGATGCAGGGAAGAAATATTTTGTGTTTACACTAATATTTTCTGCTTCGAAAATGCTATCTCCAAGCTTACTTAGCTGGGTAGAAATGTATGCGGATGGGTCTTTTTGTGCTTCGTCTAAACTCTCGCTATAAGTGTATGAAACAGAATGTTCGCCTAGCGAAAAAGTAAACACATTATCCCTCACATCAATGCAAATTTTAATCTTTCTTTTGGCACTTTCGTTCGAAAGAATTTTGTTGAAAGCCTCATCGTTGTTTCTATAGACTTTGTCGCCAATAGAAATTTTCACACTCTCGGCTGAGGTTATCACATTACCATTTGCAGTGTTTGCTCTGAAGCCTTCTAGCTCGCCACGGCTGTTTACAAAACAAAAACCATCGCCGTTGTTAAGTGTATGGGTAGTTTTAATCCAAATCTTTTTGCCATCCACTTTAGAAACGCTACCAATAGGTTCGCCAAAAGATTTAGGACTAACAGGCTGGAAAATATAGTTTTGTCTGCCGTTTAAGAAAAACGAAGTAAACCCACGGTTGAAACTCTTATAAGGGTTTGGCTCAAATGTGTATGTGCACTCACCAAGCGATTGTTTCTTAAAATTTGGTCTGCTCTTAAGTGCCTCGTCAATTTTTTGTCTATAATAGGCAGTAATATTTTTAACGTATGTAATATCCTTTAGTCTGCCTTCTATTTTAAAAGACCTCACGCCAGCATCAATCATCTCACCCACGTGAGAAGAAGCATTAAAATCCTTTAGCGAAAGCCAATGTTTCTTGCCAAAAGAATGTCCTTCACGGTCTTGAAGGTCGAATTGCAAACGACAAATCTGCGCACATTCACCTCTGTTTGCACTTCTGCCTGTTAAGGCTTGGCTTACATAACATTTTCCGCTATAGCTAACGCAAAGAGCACCATGCACAAACGCCTCAAGGCGCACAGAAGTATTTTCATGAATGTGTGAAATCTCCTGTAAACTCAACTCACGAGCCAATACCACTTGTTCACAACCAATGCTTTCCCAAAATTTAACCTTATCTAAACTGCTGTTTTCTGCCTGTGTGCTAGAGTGAATGGCAATAGGAGGGAGGTTTAGCTTAAAAATAGAAGTATCTTGCACTATAATAGCATCTACACCTATATTATATAATTCATTTATAAGTGCTTCGGCTTCTGCTAGTTCATTATCATAAAGAATAGTATTAATGGTAACATAGATTTTTGCCCTATATTGATGTGCAAATTTTACAAGTCGTTCTATGTCTTCAATTGTATTAGAAGCCGACGAACGTGCTCCAAACTTTGGTGCACCAATATATACTGCATCGGCACCATGTTTTATGGCCTCGATGCCAGTTTCTGCATTTTTTGCAGGCGAAAGAAGTTCTATGCTTTCCATTTTCATAGTACAAAGATACTTATATTTTCTTTATTCAAACTCTTTAACATTTAATTTTAACTTTTTAAACTTATCTATTTGGTGTAGTTTTTACATTTTGTCTATCTTCGCTTTTGCTTTTTGCATTCGTTTGAAATTATGTTAGAAACAACTAAAATTAATTAATATGAGTCAAGTAGTAGACATTAGAGAATTAAATGCTCGCATCGAGCAAAAAAGTGCCTTTATTGATGTACTTACCATGGGAATGGATAAAGTAATCGTAGGTCAAAAACATTTAGTAGAATCATTGTTAATTGGTCTGTTGTCTGACGGACATATTTTACTAGAAGGTGTTCCAGGTCTTGCAAAAACATTGGCTATTAAGACTTTAGCACAACTAATTGATAGCAAATATAGTCGTATCCAATTTACTCCAGACCTTCTACCAGCCGACGTTTTAGGTACTATGATTTATAGTCAAAAAAACGAAGAGTTCGTAGTGAAAAAAGGACCTATCTTTGCAAACTTTGTTTTAGCAGACGAAATCAACCGTGCTCCTGCTAAAGTGCAATCTGCTCTACTAGAAGCCATGCAAGAGCGTCAAGTGACCCTAGCAGATACTACTTACAAACTAGACGAACCATTTCTAGTGCTTGCTACACAAAACCCTATCGAACAAGAAGGTACATATCCACTACCAGAAGCGCAAGTAGACCGTTTCATGCTTAAAGTGGTAGTTTCTTATCCACGTCTTGAAGAAGAACGCCTTATCATTCGTCAAAATATTGGTGCAAAACCAGAAACTATCAAACCACTTCTTAAAGCTTCTGAAATTATCGAAGCACGCAATGTGGTTCGTGAAATCTACCTAGACGAAAAAATCGAAAAATACATCCTTGATATTGTATTCGCTACCCGCGACCCACAAGCATACGGCTTAACCGACCTTAAAGGTATGATTGCATTTGGTGGTTCTCCTCGTGCATCTATCAGCCTTGCTCTTGCAGCTCGCGCTTACGCATTTATCAAACACCGTGGTTACGTGATTCCAGAAGACGTGCGTGCCGTTTGTCACGATGTGCTTCGTCACCGTATTGGCTTAACTTACGAAGCTGAAGCGAATAATATCACCACAGAGGATGTTATTTCTGAGATTTTGAATATAGTTGAGGTGCCTTAATGGAAACAAACGAATTATTAAAAAAAGTACGTCAGATTGAGATTAAAACTCGTGGGCTTTCGCAAAATATTTTTGCGGGCCAATACCATTCTGCCTTCAAGGGTAGGGGTATGGCATTCTCAGAAGTGCGCGAGTATCAAGTTGGCGACGACATTAGAAATATAGATTGGAACGTAACTGCACGTTTCAATCACCCTTTTGTGAAGGTGTTTGAAGAAGAAAGAGAACTTACCTTTATGCTCTTAATAGACGTGTCTGGAAGTAGCGATTTTGGTACCACAACACAAACCAAACGCTCTGTAATTACAGAACTTGCAGCCACTCTAGCATTCTCTTCTCTTCAAAACAACGACAAGATAGGGGTGATTTTCTTCTCCGATAAGATAGAGAAATTTATTGCTCCGCAAAAAGGTAAAAAACACGTTTTATACATAATTCGTGAGCTTATAGAGTTTAAACCAGAAAGTAACAAAACCGATGTGTCTGTGGCATTGGAATACTTTAGAAACGCTATTAAGAAGCGTTGCACAGCGTTCCTTATTTCCGACTTTATTTCGCCAGACTTTGAAAAACCACTTATGGTGGCATCAAACCGTCACGACCTTGTGGCAGTGCAAGTCTACGACCCTAAGGATACAGAAATACCAAATGTGGGTTGGGTGAAAATGATTGATGCAGAAACAAATGAAACTGTTTATGTAGACACTTCAAGCAGCGATGTGCGTATGCGCTACAAAGACCATTGGAACAAACAACAAGCCACAATAAAGAAAAATTTCCAAAAAAATCATGTGGATATGGTTTCTATAAGCACCGACGACGACTATGTAAAAGCATTGATTAATTTGTTTAGAATGAGAGGATAATATGAAAAAAATCTTTTTGTCTATATTTTTAGCCTTTGCGCTAGTAAATATCTCATTTGCTGGAGAAATCTCTGTGAAAGCCACTCTTGAGCCAAACGAAATACTTATTGGTCAGCAGTCTACATACAAGTTAGAACTTATACAACCTGCTACAGAAAAGGTTTCTTGGCCACAGTTTTCTGATACGCTTGCCACTAATGTGCAAATATTAGAAAAACTTAAAACCGACACAGCTAAAATATCAGATGGTAGAATTTCTATTACAACTGAATATTTGGTGAGCTCGTATGATAGTGGTTTCTACTATGTGCCAGAATTTTTATTTGAAACTGCCACAGAAAAAGTTACTTCAAACCCTGTGGGTCTTACAGTAAACACAGTGCAAGTAAACGAGCAAACAGATGATATCAATGCCGAAAAGAACATTATGTCTGCTCCTTTTTCTTGGATAGAACTTGCAAGATGGAGTGGTATAGGGCTAGCGGCAGTGCTAATTATTGCCATTATAGTGTTGCTATTAATGCGATTTGTGTTTAACAAAAAGGTAACAATCTTGCCAGAAACTCCAGAGGTGGTTCTGCCTGCTCACGTGGTGGCTCTTCAAAAATTGGAACAAATTAAAACAGAAAAGATCTGGCAACAAGGACAAATTAAACAGTTCTATACAGACATTACCGATGTTATTCGTGAATATCTATCAGGCGCATACGGCATAAATGCAATGGAGATGACCACCGACGAGATTGCCGATGCGCTACGCAACATTGATATCGAGCAGAAACCGAAGATGGATCTCTTGTCGGTATTGCGCGATGCCGACCTTGTAAAATTTGCCAAGGCTACCCCTGAGGCTGACGATAACGAACTCGCCTACAGCAAGGCCTACCACTTTGTGGAGGAGACCAAGCCTGTAGAGGTGGTTACCGAGGAGGAGGATCTACCTACTAAAAACGAAAAGGAGGTGGCACAATGAGAGCGATAGTAAAATATATGGCTTTGGTTGTGGCGTTGTTCCTCAGCAGCGAAGTATCGGCTCAGCAGATGAAGGAGCGCGGCTTGGTACGCCAGGGTAACCGCGAATTCAAGCGTGAGAAGTTCGAGAAGAGTGTCGATAGCTATCAGGAGGCCTTGAAGCACGACCCAAACTCGTTAGAGGCAAAGTATGACCTTGCCTCGGCACTCTACCGCACCGAGCGATACGAGAAGGCCGAGAAGACCCTACAGGCGATTGTTGGCGATAGCACTCGCACCGAGTTGGAGCGCGGCGAGGTGGCATACAACCTCGGAAATACGCAGTTTGCACAGCAGAAATATAAGGAGGCGTTATCTTCATATCGTCAGGCCATGCGTAGCAACCCCAACGATGAGGATGCGAAGTTCAACTACGCCTTCACTAAGCGTCTGATTCAGCAGCAGGAGCAGCAACAGCAACAACAGCAGCAGAATCAGGACCAAAACCAGGATCAGAATAAGGATCAGCAGGATAAACAAGATAACCAGCAGAACGACCAGAACAAGGATCAACAAGATAAGCAGGATCAGCAGCAACCTCAAAATCAGGAGGGCGATAATAAAGAGCAGGAGGGTGGACAGCGCCCTGAAGGCTCAATGTCGCCCGAGCAGCAGGAGGCTCTCTTGCAGGCTATCCAGGCCGAGGAGGACAAGACCCAGGATAAGCTGAAGGAGAAGGCTGCAGTATTGATTCGCGGCTCGAAGAATTGGTAAAAGAGAGATTTATGGAGTTTGCAAACCCTAAGATATTGTGGTTATTGGTTGTTGTGCCACTTGTAGTCGCCTACTATATTTGCAAATGGCTGGACAGATTCAAGCGGTAGCATCAGCATGAAAAAACCCCCGAGAGTTGCAGCTCTCGGGGGTTTATTATGGCTGATTGCCTTTATTCTTGACGATCCAACCATTTGCACAGGAAATAACCAATAACCTGAGCCA
>CALDPN010000201.1 GCA_937911235.1 uncultured Bacteroidales bacterium | reverse complement strand
GCAGGAATTGCTGAAAGGCAGGAGTTTGTGTCACCTAAAATAAGCAACGCATCAGGCTTAATTTCTGCCATAAGTTTAAATTTTTAAAGTGAATATAAAATATAGATTAATGAATGATTATTCCCAAACACCTTTTTTACAACCATTTTTTTCGCATTCTGCATTGAAGCTAAAAATGGTTTTATCATCTGCTGAACCAGAAGTGTATATTCTTGAGCCATCAGCTTTTGTATAACATACTTGAGCATACAAACCAAATACTTTGTCAAATTCGGCTTCTAAAGTTTTAATTTTTTTGTTGCCTGCAATACTAATGTTACCACCCGTATCTTTTCTGCGCACAGAAGCTAATGTTTTGTCTCCATCAAGTTGATATTTAGTAGATTCATTGCGTTGAGATTCATCAAATAGACATAGACGTAAATACGGAAACTGCTTGTTAAATTCTTTTTGTAATGTAGCAATCTTTTTATTGCCAGTTACTGAAATTTCTGCCATAATTTTAATTTTTTAATCGTTAATATTCTTTCCACAACTTGAGGATTGTAGATATATCCTATTTTTTCTTTCTATTAATTTTATTTTTGTTACTTCCAGTTGTATCAACTAAACCAAGTGTTACAACCTTAATTGCAGTTTTTAGAGTCTTGACATCTTTTCTACGATCATCAAGTAATCCACTTTTAGTTCCTTTTGTAAAAAATCCCATAATTTTATTTTATTAGTTAATTAAATAAGCGTTTTAGTCTGTTTCTTAGGCTGCCTTTTGCTTTACGAGCAGCTGCCATGCGAGCTTAAATTAAGGTTCCTATTCAATTACAATAAACTCGGTTCTGCGGTTTTCTGGTGCCATAGGGTTTTCTGCATTTTTTGGCATAGAACTACCTAGACCTTCGTAAGAAAGACGATTAATATCTACTCCTTTTTGTTCCACTAAGAAATCTACAGCGGCTTTTGCGCGTGCTTCTGACAATTTTTGATTGTAAGCAGCATCACCTTCGGCAGATGTGTGTCCTTGAATTTTTAGTTTCACTTCAGGATTTTTATTCATCACTTTTGCTAAATCGTGTAAAACAAATTTTGCGTCATCTGCCAAATCTGCCTTGCCTTGTTCAAATTTTGCTGCATTGAAGTTTTTTTCAATTTCTGCTATTTGTTGAACAAAAACTGTGTCTCTTACTACTACAACTTTTTCTATTTCAACCACTTTTTCTACTACTTGTGTTTCTGGTTTTCTAAGGAATAACCATAACAATAAAGCTATAATAGCCAAAACTAATATACCAATCAATGCTTTTAACCACATTGGCATGCCAGTGCTAACAACAGGCACAGGTGGTACATAACCATTTAAATACTCTAAACGATAATGACCACGTTTACCCATACCTTTTTCTGCTTCCACAAATTCTGCCACCTCTACATCGTATAATTTCGCATGCTCAACAAGTTTTGGGAAATTGTCTTTTGTCCACATGAAATCATAGAATGTAATTTTATCACCATTTGATAATGTGATATACATTTGCTTTTTCAAAACATCTTCAACGTGTTTGTCATCATATTGTGTTTCTGTAGTTTCTGCTTTTACTTTAATATTTTCAATAGTATCCCATAGATTTTCTTCTGTATTACGATCTGTAAACGCTTTGCGTGGGAATGCTTTGTTAATGTCTTCTATTGTTGCATGAGGATACATTCTTGTGTATGCATCTACAATACCAACTGCAGTCCATATATAAGACTTGCCATAAACTCTTACTTTACTTGTCATAATTTTTGTATTTAATAGTTAATTAATTACTTTTTCTTGCCAAACAATGTATTTAAAATTGCACCACCAATTTTACGTTCTAGTCCTTGTTTAGTAGTTGGAATTCCAATCTTTCTAGCCACTTTATTTTTTAAGCCCGAAATACCTACTGCTCGCTTTAGCGAGAAACTTAATCCTGGAATTTTTGCCATTTTTTCTGTTGTTAAATTGTTTTGACAAAATTAACGTTTTCAGAAATATGAGTCAAAGTCCTTGTTAGTCCTTATTTTTTATTGAACAGTGTTGAATACATGGTTTAATTCCTCGCACATATTTTCGTATCTATAATAATTGGGGTAAGTATTTCCGTATTTGTGATTGTTGACATTTTTTAGAAACCATATGCTTTTTTGTTTGATAAATTGCTGCGCCTCTGCATGTTTTCCTTTTTGGCACATCACAATAATGACGTCGTTCATATAGGAAAAGTAATCGGGGGCATTGCCAGGATAGTCAGCATTCTTATAGGAGCGTGTATGATACTCCCATGCTTCGTCATATCTGCCATTTTTAAGTAGGGCATCGTATATTTTTTTTGCGTATTTTTGGGTGAATTCGGCATTGCTATATAGTGAAGTATATTGTGCGTCAGACATAGAACAGTGTCCTGTAATGTTTTCAAATACATAAATAGCTCTGTCCAAATTATCAATGGATATATATTCTTGAATCAATAGCCCACCATAATGACGAGAATCTTTATCATCGTTCATTTTTTTTAGGGGTAATTCTGCTTCTGTTAAGTTGCCTGTCTTTAATGCTTCTTCAAACTTTTCGTTCAAAGATTCCACGTTACATGCTGATAACATAATGGTGGCAAGAGCAAACGCATACAGGTGTATCCATGCGTTAAAGGTAGAAGTGGTTGTTCTCATTATTTTGCGGTTATCTGTGTTAAATTAACTATCTTTCACAAAGATAACATTTGCAAAAATACGTGTCAAAGTCCTTGTTAGTCCTTGTTTTACAACATTGCTTTAGTCCAAATTCCACAAAAAAAATCGGCTGCAACCTAGTATATAGGCGCAGCCGATGTGAGAACTGGAGTTTAAAAAAATCTATTTTTTTATTTCTTCAAGTATATTTTCTAAAATATACGAATCGCTCATTAAATTTAAACCAGATGAAGAATCTTTGAGTTGCTTATAAATCTCTGTGGAATAGAATAAATCTAGTGCTTCTTCCACATCTATATTTAAAGACTCTGCCAACATTATTATGATGTGACTTTCTTTACGCCACAAAACCGAATCTCTCATAATTTACCAAGAAATACTTTTAATAAATGTTATATATTTGTCTATAACATTCTGATTTAATATACAAATTTGATGATTCACATCTTTCTTTAGCAATTGCCCTATTGCTTGTTCTGCAGTAATGATTCCTTTTTCATAATCCTCTACGGTATCGATAACTTTATCATCAGCTACTCCACCTTCTATAACATCATACTGACTATAAACATCTCTACCATTTCTGCAATTAACAACAAATTCAAGCCATTCCAAATTATATGACTCAAAAATTTTAAATTTTATATTGTCATTTAGAGCACGTGTTTTATCAAAATTATATACACTCATTACAGGAGATACTTTGCGTCCTCTTTTCCCTGCAATAGCTTCAGCCCAATCATGTGCTTGCTTTTCCACTTTTGTTAAATAAAAACCTTGGCCAAAATCCAAATTTTTACGACCTGCATTCGCCAATGGAGTTTTTATCTCAATATAAGAACCATGAAACAAAGTCATCATAATAAAGCCTCCTCGTTTTCCCAATTGTGTAATGTCTCTAAAGTGTCTTCAACTACCCAATTTAAACTTTGAGTATGTAAAACCTCATAATGACGAAATAAACGCTGACGAATCAAATCTTGAGCTTTAAGTCTGCGATACATTTCATCTCCAGATACTTGCTGATTTTTCGCAGTCGCTTCAATTGCCATAACTGCAAAATGTAGTTTTTTATATAATTCAGATTGTGTATCTATCATACAATTTTATTTATACTTCTGCAAATTTAAGAAATTTCAATCATTATGCAAATATGACAATTAAAAATATATTTTTAATCTATTTCATCACATTTTCCTGCAAGCACTAACATAAAAAAATCGACTGCAACCTTGTGTTAAGGTGCAGCCGATGTGAGGGGTTAAGATAAATTATAACTTCAATCTTTTTCTCTCTTGTTCTCCGATTGAATACAATGACTCTTTGTTGACGAAGCAATAAGACCCCATATTTCTACTTATAGCAATAACTTTTGCTCCATTAATATCTTCATATTGCCATATTGTTACTTTAACAGGTTTATCAATTTCTTTCTCCATTATTTGCTTTGTTTCTATACATTCCAGAAAATAGTCTTTATTTGTAACTCCATTGACAATAACCAGTTTAGGTTTTATTAGTTCTATTAATTCTCTTATATGCTCATTAATATATTCTCGCAAACCATTAATCTTCATAAGTTCACTTGCAATATCCCTAAATGAATCAGTTGTTGCGAAAGGAAGTAAATCTATATGAATTGCTTGGTCATAATCACCACCTCTGTCGTAAAAACTAGCACCTAACCCTTTTAAAAAATCTTCTATACGCCCGTTTTTTATATCACTTTCTTTCTTACCAAACCAATCAGCTACTTTATCTTTTTTAAAATAACCATTGAATTCTTCGATACTTACTTCCTTTATGATTCTTTGAGGATTATTAGGATTGGCACTAATAACAACAACTTTTGGTTTCTCTGAATTTAAATTACCAAACCATAAAACAGGCGGAGCTTCTGATTTGAAATATTGTTCGCCTTTACTATCTATAAGTGTTAATAATTCCTTACGTTTTGCTAAAGCTTTTTCAATTAATTCGTTTGCTTTATTTTTATCTTCTACAGTCATCATATCTAATTAACAATATATATTACAAGTTACTTTGGTTTTAGCATTTATTTCTTCTTTTGTGAAGTTCAATCCGTAGGCAGCGTAGTTAATGTTAACAGTCTCTGGTGCGTGTTCAAGAGATTCTATTTTACTATGGCTAATATCAAAGATTCTTCCTACCATTGTTTTATTTGCTATATAAGTTTATTTTCCATTTCTTTATAATAATGTATCCCAGCTTTTACATTTTCAAAATACTCTTTATTCATATATTTAAATCAATAATATTATTTTTGATTTTGATATTTAGAAGAAATATAATTTTTAATTTGTTCTAACAATTTCAATTCTAATTCATCCACATTATTATCGATATTCATAAACTGTGTTAGTTCAGCTAAAGTATCCTCAGCAACTTTTTGTGAAGAAAATTCAATATCATTTAATGTAATTTCTTCTGAAGGCATATTAAGAGTTTCCCAAAGAGCATTTTTCTGATCTGGTGTTAGCTCATTTATTAAAGTAAATTCGTCTAATAGTTTTCTTTTTTCAACTTCATTATTTTTTTTATCTGCTTTTGCCATTAATATAAATAGTTTATATCTACTAAAAGCATCTATTCTTCTATAGTATTTCTTTGTTTTAAATATCTTTGATAGAATTAAGCCTAATTTTTGAAAAAATCCAGTTTCATATTTTTTTATATCATCATAATTAGGGAATATAATACGAGTATTATTTCCTAATATATCTAACACAGATATATTAAATTCTTTTTGTGCTAAAATATGTTTGCATTTAATGAATACACATCTTATCTTTTGATATGTTAATTCTTGCTTTATAATTGTAGGATTCTCATTATCTTTGCTTATGTCTAATATACTATCAATTATACCTAAAATTTCCTTTGATATAGCATCTTTTGTTAAATATCTTTCCCCATTTCTATTACTATATACTTCAATTAATTCCTGTGGTTTATATATTTCCTTTAAAATAAATGGGTGTTTTAAAGGAACAGTTTTAAGAATGTCATTAATACTTTTCTTTTTTATTGAAGTTTTTATATATTTGAAACGTGCAATTTTACCTGTCGTTAAACATTTATTACATTTAACTTTTCCATAATGTTCTTTATCACCAAGACATGTAGAACAAATTATTTCACCATTACCATTACAATGTTCACACGTAATTTTTCCTTTCCCGCCACAGTTACGACATGTGACTTTTTTATTACCATCACATTGTGTACATACTACTTTACCATCACCTCCACAAGTGCAACATCTTATTTCTCCTTTACCATGACATGTTTCACATTGTAATACACCTTTACCATGACATTTTTTACATCTTATTGTCCCTTCACCTGCACAGGCCGTACATATATTCCCATTAATATATCCATTACCATTACATTTCGTACATTTTTTCTTCCCATTACCCTTACACTCTTTACATATAACTGTTTGCTTTCCTTTACAGTCTGGACATTGTAAGAAACCTTCGCCTTTACATGACTTACAGGTATACTCTCCTTTACCTCCACATCTATCACAGGTTAATTCTCCTTTACCATGACATTTGCTGCATACAAATTCTCCTTCTCCTCTACATTCTGGACATTTGTATTGATGTCTACCTTTACATTCTTCATCTGGGCATCTCTTGTAACCATCACCTCCACAATCCTTACAAGTTGAAATAGAACTAGATTTTTTTACAATATAGTCGCTTTGTTCTTTGCATATTTTACCATTTTTATCAACTTCTAAATCAATTAATGGCACTTTACACTCTTCTATATTTATTTTTATTCCATAATCTTTGATTTTATTTTTTAATTCATTGACATTATATCTTTTATCTTCAAATTTTAATATTTCATTATAAAGGTCTTCAATATCTTTTGTATATGGCATACTTAACATATAACCTTTTTGTGATGAAATTGTTGTATCAGAGTTATAGAAAGTATATGTAACATCATCGCATTCTCCATTGTCTATGATAGCAACATGTTCAAATTGTTCTGGGTAAGTCTCTTTAATATATTTGATAGCTAATTCATATATTTCTTCTTTTGTTAATTCTTTCTCTTCAACTAAATCAGAGTTGTTGTTTTCTACATCATTTGTATTTTCTTTTGTAAAAAAAGATGTAATTGTATCAAAAAATCCCATATTTTTATATTTAATAATTATTTATCAATTTAGTCAATATAATACTCTGTTTTGAAATATTCTGTAATAGGTTTTGAGGCTAATACTTCTA
>CALDPN010000200.1 GCA_937911235.1 uncultured Bacteroidales bacterium | reverse complement strand
GTGGTGGTGACTCTGTAGCTTGTATCAACAAGTTCGGTATGGCTGACCAAGTATCATACATCTCTACTGGTGGTGGTGCTCTTCTTGAAGCTATCGAAGGCAAAGTTCTTCCAGGTGTAGCTGCAATCAAAGGATAATAAAATTCATCCTACCATAAACCAAAACCTCCGAAGTTCTTCATTGAACCTCGGAGGTTTGTTGTTTTTATGTTATATATAAGTTGGAACAAATCTTATTCCTAAAATTGATGCTAGTCTAAAAAAACTTGTTAACTGAATGTCTGCTTTGCCTCTTTCTACTCTAGCTATATAACTTTGGTCACGACCAGACTTTTCTGCAACTTCTTTCTGGGTCATATTTAGTTCCTTTCTACGTTCCTTCAACATATTACCATAAAACCACGCAATAGAATCTTCATCAAACTCATCACGAGTTTCTGTTCCATGTACTCCATACTTCTCATCTAGCATTTGATTAGTAGTAGAAAGTTTTGCCAACTTTTCTTCGCTTATTCTTCTCATAACTCTAATTTATTTAATATATTTTCAGCTTTATCTATTTCTCTCTTATAATCTTTTGTTGAATGATGTAAATATAACTAATTAGTCATATTTATGCAAATAATTCAACAAAAAAGTCGCACCCATGACTGAATGCGACTTAAAGCAAATTGTAAAAATTAAAGTTTTATTATGGAAGTACTGGACGGATACACGCTCCGCAATAACGCAATGTAGATCCAAAACTACAATCGTAGCTATCCCCTTCAAGATAAGTCCATGCTTTAGCTTCTTGAGTTACCCATGAAAGACTATTTGTCCAATAATGACACAGAATATCTTGGTCTATATTTTCTCCTTCTTTATAAATCCCAGTAAATGGCAAAAATATACTATTACCATTTTTCTTACTTGTAAATTGCAATCCTTTTACTCCATTATAAGTTACATTGGCTATAGTGCAATTCTCTTCATTAAACAATTCATAAAAATCTTCTTCTCTAGGCATACGCCAGTCTCCACGTAATTCATATCTAGCAGCATCATCTTCGTAACTTAAAACACGTTTATTATCACCTATAAAATTACCTTCGCTGTCATACCATATTCCATCTAAATTATTGTCAGGAATTGTGTATCGATTTATACCTGTAAAATCTACTGAACCACTTTTTATTAGTTCATAATTTTCTATACTAAAATAACTTTTATACCAGTTTTCTCCCCAAGCATAATATCTTCCTACTCCCTCTGGTCTTTCTGCACCTAAGTTACAAGTAGCCCATTTCAGACCACTAGGCAATCCCAAATCTACATAATTATGTCCATAAGCATCAGATTGCGAAGAATCAAGAGTTGTAAAATCCTTATAATTAAATTCTTTATCATTTTCAAAAATATATAAGTCATTATTTATAATTAAATATGCACTATAATAATAAGTATCTCCGGCATCTAGTCCATCTACTTCAACTGAAAAAGTTCCATTTACCAAGAGGTCTGACTTATATAAATGTTCAGAGAGTTCACGCATCCCAATAAAATCTCTAATGTTATTACACCATTTACTAATAAAAACTCCAAACTCATAATTATCACAATTACTTAGGTCTTTATTTATTACACCTTTAAACACAGCAGATTCAACTCCTATGTTTGTCACCTCTACTATTTCAACTTCTTTAACTTCAGAGTCTGATGGTGACACTGGCTCATTTCTCTCACAACTTGTGAGAATTGCTAACATACTTGCAAATAGCAAAGTAATTCTAAAAATTTTCTTTTTCATAAATTAAAGTTTAATTGGTTATTAATTAGTTTGTTTTTCTAGGGTTGGGATGATAAGATTTGTTTAGGAGGTCGGGATAGAAGATGTAAGTGCAAAAGATTTCACGAAAGGGCATAAAAAAAGCGTGAAACTATTGGTATTACATTCAAATGAAGGTCCTGAGAAAACCGTAGAGCAAATGTAAACACAATAGTCCACGCCACGCAGCGCGGACATCAATGTTCATCATAGCTCTAAAAAAAGAAAATTTCTCAGGTTCTCATTTTTTCGATGACCATTATGCCTATCAAATATGTATTATATTTTAAATCTTATATCTTTTTTTTAAATTGCGGACGCAGCACGCTACGTCCCTACTCATTATGTTTTATTAAAATTCGACTGCAAATATACTATAAATATTTGATTACAAGTCCAATGATATCCTAGTATTTGATTTAAAGGAGGGATTTTTAGGCGCCCGAAGTCTGAAAAACCGGAGTTTACTAAACGTAAATGAGGATTTTGAGGATGAGGGCAACACCAAAAGCACCCTTTAAATCAAATACGACCAAACACTTGCAAACCAAACTCCGATAAGTTCGGGTCACGGGCACCCATTACAAGTAACACAGTGTTGTCTTGTATATTTTCTACAATGTAGGCAGAAGCATTCTCCTTGTTGCCTACGAAAACTGCATTGCCAGTCATGGCGTCTGATACAATGCTTGGGCAAATATCTTTGTTCACAGTGCCACCAGCATAGTAAACATCACCTATTAGGAACACGTCGGAAGGACGTAGTGCCGCATCCACATCAAGTGCCAAATCTTTGTGCATAAAGCGAAGCGGACCAAAACCATGAGGTTGAAAATATGCCATCACAGTAGGGCAAATTTGTTGACAAGCACGTATTGCAGCAGCCACCTCAGAAGGATTGTGCGCAAAATCGTCTATTAAGTAGATATTTCTTTCCTTGTTGTGACCAAGAAGTTGTGTGCGACGGTAAATTCCTTTAAATGTTTTCATTGCTTCGATAGCATCTGCCACCTCTACACCTGCTTCCTTACAAACTGCTACTGCGGCCAAGGTGTTTTCCATATTGTGTTTGCCAATAAGAGGCACGTTGCAAGGCATACCGTTTAGTTCAAAAGAGATTTCAAAGCCATTTTGGCTAAAGCCAAACGCCTCATAGCCAGACTCACCTGCCACTCCTTCTGCCTCAAACTGCCACTCAGCGCCATTTGAAAGTTGTTTTGCAAGTTTATTGCCAGCATTCACAATGAAAGCATGAGAGGTGTTTGCCTTAAAGGTAGAGAAAAGTTGCATAAGCTCATCTTCTTCTTTGTGGTCGCGTTCCACATTTAGAAGCACACTAATATATGGTTTGTAAGACACAATTGAGCCGTCAGACTCATCTGCCTCAATCACCAAATACTCACCATCGCCATTCCAAGCATTGCCAAGCAGTCCTTTTTCTTGAAGTGAACTAAGCCCAGCACCTGTGACAAGCGAAGGCGATTTGCCTGCACACTCAAGTATATGGAAAATCATAGCAGTAGTGGTAGATTTACCAGAAGTACCGCCCACCGCAATAGTTTTCTTGCTTTCTGAAATTGCAGCAAGCAGCGCAGAGCGCTTCACTATTCTAATGCCAAGCGAAAGTGCTTTTTGGTATTCCACATTGCTTTCTTCAATGGCGGTTGAAACCACCACAATATCTGTTTCCGAAGTAATACCACTACCATCTTGGAAATAACAATCTATTCCCATTGCCTCAAACTTCACCTGAGTATCTAGTTTTTTGTCTTTTGAGAAAAGACGGTCAGACCCAGACACACTCTTACCAATTCCTTTTAGGTATTGTGCAATGGCACTCATCCCTGTGCCTGCTATACCAACAAAAAAGAAAGAATTATTGCTAAGCATTAGTTCAATATTTTAAATATTAATTCTTTTAATAAATCTACATCGGCAGTTCCTGCAGAACCAATACCTTTCGATTTACAATCATATTCACGAAGATAACCTATTATTTTGAAGCACTTCATTTTGTTGAAACGCTTTGCCCCTGCCTCAAATTCCTTTACCCTATACGGACTAATTTTCAGTTCAGACGCCACGTGTGCTGGTGTGTGGTCTGTCATATACTCATAAATAAATAGGTTTGAAAAATAGTTGAATAGTATGGCAATAATAGCCACAATATTGGCAGAAGTGTTTAAAATAATTCTGTTTGCCTTGCGCGCATCGCCATTAATCAGAGCTGCGAGTAGTTCAAACGGAGTATAATCCTTGTTTACGTCAGTGGTTTGCTCCACTAGTTCTGGAGTAATAGTTTTGTCTTTGGTAAGCATAATGCTAAACTTCTTCATTATGCTTTCTATTTGTGTAAGGTCTGCTCCAACAAGTTCAAGAAGAAGTCGGCTTGCATCTGCAGTTATTTTTAGGTTGTTCTTTTTTGCAGCATCAGCAATGAAAACAGAAACCTCATTTTCATAAAGTTTTTTACTTTCAAACACCACTCCTACCTTTTCCACTGCTTGCACCCATTTTTTTCTTCTGTCGGCAGAGCCATGTTTGTAGGTCAACACCACGATAGATGTAGGTTGAGGATTTTCTAGATAAAGCGCAAGTTTGTCAAACAAGTTCTTTTTGTCTAAACTTTGGCATTCACGTAGGAAAATCACCTGCTTATCACCCATCATTGGATAGCGGCGAGCCTCGTTTATCACGGCACTCACAAGGTCTACATTTGCCTCTGTTTTGTCGTTGGCGTAGTGAATTATTTGATTAAACTCCCTATCTGCCTCATTTAGAATGTTGTTTTCCATAAACTCCACTACCTTATCTATATAATAAGACTCATCGCCCATTAATAGATAAATAGGAGCATACTGACGCAACTGCAATTGTTGCATCAAAGACGCGAATGTTATACCACTTGTTGTTTTTGCCATACCACAAAGATAGTAAATAACTCCTAACTCCTAACTCCTAACTGCTAACTTTTTTCTATATTTGCAAAATATGGAAAAAATCTTTGACCCATACCGCCGTAAATATGTTGCTGCCACACCAGAAGAAAAGGTGCGTCAATGGTTTTGTGCATACTTAACAGGCGAAAAACAATACCCTACTGTGGCAATTGCCAACGAATGTACACTCAACATCAATGGCCTATCGCAACGTTGTGACACTATTGTATACAAAAAAGGAGAGCCTCGTATCCTTATCGAATACAAAGCTCCCACTGTAAATATCACTCAAGAGGTTGTCAATCAAGCTTTGCGATACAACACTCGCCTACACGTGCCGTACATTATTCTTTGCAACGGCAACCAAATCATCTGTTGCCATATCAACTACACCGACCTCTCATACGAGTATCTTCCTGAAATCCCTGATTGGGATATTTTGTAAAATTGCTATTATTTAATTAAAACATGAAGATACTCTATTGTTTTATCTGCTAAATGTTTTCTATTTTCTGTTTTATCCGCTTTAAATCTATGATACTCTTGTTGAAAAACTTGATAATGTCCATATTGAGACATTATTTCTTTTATTCTATCAATAGACATTAAACCTTCATTATTATAAGATAATATTATGTATTTAAATTTAGCATTACGTACTAATTCTTCAAATGAACTTTCTACCGTAATTTTACTACAATAGTTTGATTTATTATACTCACGTAATCCAGTCTTCCCCTTAGGAATAAATGATTTATATTCGGCTATCGTATTTAATAAGTGGTAATTAGCCCCATATTGCCTAGAATTATAAGGAGGATCTAAATATAAAATATCTCCTTCTATTTTATTTATTAATTCATTGGCATCTTCATTATAAACTTCGTGCGAATTAGAATTTAATTGAAAATAAGCAGGCCTCAGCACTAATTCCTTTTGAGCGGATTTCTTTATTTTTTTAAGGAAAGCACCATATACAGATGCTGTATTTGCTAACTTATCAGCACTTTCAATTAAACTACAAAGTAAAAAATAATACAAATCTTCTGAAATTTCTTTTTTCTCTTTCCAATTTTCTATTGTAGTTCGAATTGCATCTATCTTTTTCCCATTATCATCAGAGAAATATTGACGTTCGTTTCCTCCTCCTATACAATATTGACTATATATAAATCCATCGTCAATTCCTTCTAAGGCATTTAATTTATCAATATATTCATCTTTACCCTTAATTTCTATATGATTCCCTATATAATTTTTATTAAGGGCATAACTATAATACTCTAAATCATTAGATATAACTTTACTTACCTTTGTTTTAAAATGACGACCAACAACACCTGTTCCTGCAAAAATATCACAAAAAACAAGATTTGATAAATCTGAACTAACAACAGTTCTAATTGTATTATCAATAAAATTTAGAAGAGAATATTTTGAACCTATATAATTCATTTTATATATTTTATATTTTCAAAACTTAACTTATCTTCCTTAACTTCAAATTCTATATATTCTAACGGAAGACATCTACCTGTCAATTTATCATTAAATTCTTCAAAAGATCTTATTATTTCTTCTGTAAGTTCACATCCCGTTTTGGGACATATCAATACAGGTCGTATAGTACTTGGACGATTAGGCACATAATACTGCTCTATCCAGTCTACATATCGTGAAATTTGATATGTATTATTAGAAGAAACAGGCACTGCTTTTAATTCTATTGGAACAATATGCCTTTCTGTATCATCAACATAAACAGACAACATCACATCAATTCTTTGCATTCCAACACCACAAGAGACCTCATTACCTATCCATTCTATTTTATTATTATTTATACTTAAAGCATCATTTAATGATTTATTACTATCTATATTCTGCATTATATACATTTGCAAATGAGATTCATACGCTTGACCTTTATCTTTTTTATGTTTTAATCTTGGCAATATATTGAAATATTCATTTATATTACCGTTATAGTTCTTTTGTTGTTCCAAAGACGCTTCAACCTTCCCATCTTTATAAGTATAACTACCTTGTTGAGGAATGACGTTATTATTATTTTTTATACTAATTAAATTAAAAAGTCGTTCTGATTCATATATTGTAATCATGGTATTACCTCTATTCCCCTTTAACTTTCTATAAATCAGACTCCATAACATTTGACTTGGAGAATTTATATTCTTAATTTCATCTAGAGCCTCCCATTCTGTAACCCCATAAGCATATACTTTATATGGTTTTATCAATGCTCTAAAAGTTAAGTTTTTGGCTAACTCACATTTTAAATATTGTTTATTAGTCTCTTCTTCTGAACCATCTTCATAAAAAGGCTTACTACTAATTTGATATACACCAAAAAACTTACCTTCCTTACCATTAGATGCTTGCACATAAAATATTACATAATCATCTATTCTTACCCTACTAAAATCAGACATCATAGAAACTAATCCATTCTCTTGAGTAAAATGCAACTCTGATTCCTTATTATTATTGAAATCAACTTTTTTCTCGCCAGAACCAGTTCCTACAAACATATATTCAAGATGAACCTTAAAAGTTCTTTCATCAACGATAAAAACATGTGTAGTCATAGGTATACTTTATTCTACTTATATAATTTTTCCATAATAAACTCTACTGTGTGTTCTGAAGCTTCCTTTGATATTCTAAGTACACATCTTTTTCTATATTCAACAGGATCATATTGATAACAGCCTACACAACCTAATTCTTCTGAATACATCTCATCACCTTCATAATACGAATATGGATTACCCTTTATATATTTTGCATCCCACCTCTTACCAGTTTGTTTACAATCTTTACAAATTTGTCGCTTTACATCATTTGCTGCTTTACATAAAGGTTGAAAATCTTCAAGACGTTGAGTTTGTGAGTTAGAAATACGCCAATCATCCTTTCTTCCGTCTTTATGATCTACCTCTATTTTCGTATTCTCTGAAGTACCACATACACCAAGCATTACACAACGTTCATTTTTATAATAATCCTTAATATCTTTACGTATATTTTGACTAAATGTTTCTTCTTTATTATATCCACATAATTTTATCGCATCTATAGAATTCCCATTCGTCTTTGTCTTATCAAACTTTACAACATATTTTTTTGCCAAAGCAGAACTTCTACGACACCAACTTCCACCATTACCTAATTGTAAATCAGAATACTTCCCAATAAATTCATTAACAAAAACCCATCTACTTTCACCTTGCTCATTTGGATTTGCTAATTCAATAAATAATTCTGTTTTTGTCATAGCTTAAAGTTTTTTAAATACAAAAATATATTCGTGTTTGAATAAAAAATAATCACTACGTAAAGCTCTATATTTCCAAATATCTTGCACTCCCAATTTCCCTCTATTCCCTTCTATATTTTTTATTATAATACCTTTCATTTTAACTTTAAAATTCTTTTTTATAGAATCCATAATTCTAAATGCCAATGGAACAACTTCACTATTTTTATAAACATCTCCAGCTATTATTGCGAAATATCCATTTTTCTTTAAATATCTAAAACCATTATCAATAGCGATAATTAACCTTTCCACAAATATATCAACATCTGCAATATTAGAAAGATCACGTTCATCATCTGTAAATTTTACAATATCCAAATATGGTGGGTGT
>CALDPN010000199.1 GCA_937911235.1 uncultured Bacteroidales bacterium | reverse complement strand
CAACGACCCCGAGATTACAAATCACGTGCTCTGGCCAACTGAGCTAAAGAGGCAGGGTTGTTTAGTAAACCTTCATTTACAAACCATAAGAGAGGTGTTTTTCTCAAATGGTTTGCAAATGTAGGTACTTTTTTTGTATTGGCAAAATTTTTCGACAAAAAAGTTGCAAAATTTTATTGTTTTTTCTCTTTTGCCTTAATTAGCTGTCTTTGGATGGCTTCTGCACACTCGTCTGCAGACTGTTCGAAGGTGTCTGAGACTTTAGATGCAAATAGATCTAGGTGAGGTGCTATTAGTTTGACTTCTACTTCTTTATTGTCTGATGTTTCTGGTTTTACTACTTTTAGTGTAACTTCTACTAGTTCGATACCTTCATAAAAGCGTTCTAATTTGTTCATTTTTTTTGTTATGAACTCTTTTAGTTTAGCGGTAGCATCAAATTTGATTGCTTGAATCTTTACTTCCATGATCTTTCACTTTAAAGGTTAATAATTTATTTTCTAGGGTGAGCTTGCTTATATGTTTTTTTAAGCTGCTCGTATGACGTATGTGTATAAATCTGTGTTGCTGCTAAGTTTGCGTGTCCTAATAACTCTTTTACTGCACTTATTTCGGCTCCGTTGTTTAAAAGACTGCTTGCGAAACTGTGTCTTATAACGTGAGGGCTTCTTTTGCTCAGTGATGAAACTTCGCCCATGCTTGATTTTACTATTCTATATATAAGGTTAGGATATGATTGCTCTCCTGTGTCTGTTAATATAAAATAGGGTGAGTCGAATATCTGATTTTTTAAGTTTATGTATTCTTCTGCTTTTTCCTTTAAGTTTTTGCTTATAGGTATTATTCTTTCTTTATTTCCCTTTCCGACTATACGCAAAGTTAATGAAAAAAAATTAAAATCACTATCTTTTAAACCGATTAATTCTGCTCTTCTTATGCCAGTTTGGTATAAAATTTCTAAAATTATGTTATTTCTTATGTCGGCGAAGTCGTTTTTTGCATTTTCTGTTGATTCTAATGCGGTGTCGAGTTCGCTTGTTTTGAAAAAAACAGGTAGTTTTTTCGGGGTTTTAAGTGATTGTAGTTTAGTACATGGATTAGATTTGATGTGATTGTTTCTTAATCCAAACTTAAACAATGATTTTAGTGCAGAGAGTTTTCTGTTTATTGAAGAACTTTCTATATTTTTAGATTTTAGTTGGAGAATCCAGTTTCTAATGTGTTTGAGTTCGGTTTGCTCTATGGAAAGTGAGTAGTTTTCGGTGAGAAAATCTTGAAACTGGTAGATGTCGTTTTGATACGAAAAAACAGTACAAGAAGAATATTTCTTCTCGTACTGTATATATTGTAGAAACGATTTTACCATTTTGTCTTAATTTTCTTAAGACAAATATAGTAAATTACAATCAAAAGAAAAAATTAATCTTCGTTTTGTTGTAGTTGTTGAACGTAAACAGCGTGCATTTTACGTTCACGTTTCACTTCTGAAGGTTTGTTGAATGCTTGACGTCTTCTTAATTCTTTTACTACGCCAGTTTTTTCAAATTTCTTTTTGAATTTTTTCAAGGCTTTTTCAATGTTTTCGCCTTCTTTTACAGGAACTACTATCATACCTTAATTTAGAATATATAATTGGTTAAACTTTTTCTATTTTTTTTGAGTGTGCAAATTTACGCAATCAAATCTTATTAACAAATTTTTTCTGAGGTTTTTTTGTTAAAAGATGGAGAAATCATAACTTTGTACCTTAGAAATGGCTGAAAAAGAACAAGAAATATTAAAAATAGCGAAACTTAGGTCTTATTTGAAAGAAAAAAACTACTCTGCTTGTATAATTCCTCAGAATGATCCGCATTTGAGTGAATATGTATCTGATTATTACAAGATTAGGGAGTATTTTTCTTCTTTTACTGGCTCTGAGGGTACTTTGCTTATTGGGCAAGACTTTGCAATATTGTGGACAGACGGAAGGTATTTCATACAAGCTCAGGCTGAGCTACAAGGTACTGGGATAGAACTTTACAAGATGAATGTGGAAGGTTTTCCTACTTTAGTGGAGTTTTTGGGCGAGAAATTTACCTCTTCAGATAAAGTTGTTGCAAACTGTAATACAATTTCTGCAAAATATTGCGATTTACTAAAGGAAAAATGCACTATAGTACACGATGCTGAGTGGGAAAATATTTGGCATGATAGGCCTCAAATAAAGAAATCAAAGATTTGGAGGCTTGATTGGGCAGAAAATGAGCGTTCTTATTCTGCGAAAATCGATGATTTGCGCCAAACTTTAGTGGAGAATAAGGCTGATTATTATTTAGTGTCTGCTTTAGACGAACTTTCTTGGCTTTTTAATATAAGAGCGTATGATATTGAATACACTCCAGTGGTGAAGGGTTTTGCTATTGTGGGTATAGACAATATATTTCTTTTTATAGATGCAGAAGAGGCGATAGAACTTCCAGGAGTAGAAATTTTTCATTATAACGAGTTGTATAATGTGATTTCTACGCTTAATGGTGCTTTGTGTTTAGACAAGGGAAAAGTTAATGCCTTATTATATAAGGTGTGTAATGAACACTTTAATGTAATTACAGTAGAAAGTCCTATTACTTTAATGAAGGCTGTGAAGAGTGAAAAAGAAATAGCTGGTTGTAGAAAGGCAAACCTTAATGATGCTCTGGTGTGGGTGAAACTAATGATGTACGTGGAAGATGCACTTGCAAGAGGTGAAAAGCTTACAGAACTTTCTGTATCGAAAAAAATGACCGAACTAAAGGCTGAAAATTGTGACTTTGTGTGTGAGAGTTTTGAGTCGATTGTGGCATACGCAGATAATGCAGCTATTGTACATTATGCTCCTACTGCGCAAACTGATAAAGAAATACAGCCACAAGGTTTGCTACTTATAGATAGTGGTACACATTATATATATGGTACTACGGATATTACTCGTACTTTGGTGTGCGCAGAACTTACAACAGAGGAAAAAAGAAGGTTTACTCAGGTGCTAAAGGGTATGATTGCTGTGGCAACGGCCGAATTTACACATAAGACAAAGGGTAAAGATATAGATGCTCTTGCAAGGCAGTTTCTGCAGGAAGATGGGCTTGATTATTTGCATGGCACTGGTCATGGAGTGGGTAGTGTGCTTTGTGTGCACGAAGAAGGAGTAAGACTTTCACCAAAAGGTGAGGGTGAAATGCATAAAAATGTGATTACTTCCGACGAACCGGGCTTTTATAAGGCTGGTGAATTTGGAATTAGGATAGAAAATATGTTACTTTGCACAGCAAAAGATGAAAATGTTTTAAACTTTAGCAATTTAACATTAGTCCCTATAGATGTGAGAGCAATAGATGTGGCTCTTTTAACCAAAACAGAAATAGATTGGATAAATAGTTTTCATAGGGAAATTAAAGTAAAATTACATGATTTTTTAACTGATAACGAAAATAAGTGGTTAAATGAAAGGATTTATGAGATATAAGAGTGTATTACTTGCTTTTATTTTTGGAGTGTTTGCATTTAATGCAAGTGCAAAACAGGCAAGTGATTATGAAATTAAGGTAAAGGCTACTCAACTTAAAAATGATACAATATTTTTAGGTTATTATTATAATGGTAAGCCATATATTCAAGATACTATTCGCTTGGATAAAAGCGGACGAGGTGTGCTTAGCCGTGAAAAAGAACTTAAAGAAGGTTCTTATATTATGTATTTTCATGGTAGTAAGTATTTTGATATGATTATTGGTAAGGATAAGAATATTTCTGTTGAAATTAAAGATACACTTTCTTTGCCAGAGTCTGTAGTTATAAAAGGTGCAGCCGAAACTGTAGATTTTCATAAATATGCTTTAAAATTAAAGACCTCTCAAGTGCTTTATAATAAAATAGGTGAGCAGTTGAAGGCTACAGAAGATTCTCTTGCTAAAGTGAATTTACAAGAGCAAGCAAAAGCTATTTATAAGTCTGTAAATGTGACAAGAGATAGTTTGATAGATGCATATCCTGCTTCTATGTTGTCTATTTTCTTAAGTGGAATTAAAACTCCAGAATATGTGGTGGATGAGAGCATTCCAGATTCTTTGCGTCCTATGCACAGATATTTGTTTGAAAAAGAGCACTTTTTAGATAATTTGGATTTTTCTGACGCAAGAACTCTTCGCACTTCATATTTGCCTAGTACAATAGATAATTACATTAATACAAGATTGTTTCAAATAAGCGACTCTATTATTGCACCTGTGGTAAAACTAGTGGAAAGAAGTAGAGCAAATGACGAATGCTTTAGAGTGGTGCTAAATCATTGTATGAATTATGCAATTAATAGCAAAATCATGGGCATGGAAAACCTAATGGTGACACTTGGCAAACGTTATTACTTAAATGGTCTTACGGAATGGGCAGATAGCACTTGGCTAAAAAACTTGCAAGAAGAGATTTATAAAAATGAACGTTCGCTTATTGGTATGAGGGCTGCAAATATTCCACTTGCCGATGTGGAGAATAATTATAAAAGACTATATGATATAGGTGGTACAGATGTAACTATTCTTTATTTCTATGAGCCTTCGTGTGGTCATTGTAGAAAAACAATGCCAAAAGTGGGTGAGTTTGCAAAGAAATACGCTTCGGATCCACGTATAAAAGTGGTGGCAGTGTATATGCTAGAGGATAAAGAGGAGTGGACTAAGTTTATTGAGGAGGCAGACCTTTCTGCACTTGTAAATGTGTGGGACCCAAACAGAGAGTCTTATTATTGGTATTATTTCAATACTTCAACCACACCAATGGTGTATGTGATGGATAAGGAACATAAGATTTTTGCTAAGAAAATAGATGTGGATACGCTATATTTAATAGCAGAGAATGAATTAAAATAAAAAATGGCTGACTCTTTATAAAGGGTCAGCCATTTTTGTTATTTGTACCATGAGGCGTACATTGCGTAGTTGTGTGCAATGCGTTGGTTAATTTCTTGAGATTGCTTAGGATCTACCTTTTTTACCATCTTGGCTGGTACTCCTGCCCAAATAGTGTTTGGTTCTACTATAGTGTTTGATAGAACTAAAGCATTTGCAGCAATGATGGCTCCTTCGCCAATTACAGCTCCGTCTAACACAGTGGCTCCCATGCCAATAAGAGCATAGTCTTTAACAGTGGCACCATGAATGGTAACGTTGTGACCAACAGATACATAGTCGCCAATTTCTATGGTAGATTTTTGGTAAAGAGTGTGTAGTACTGCTCCGTCTTGAATATTTACGTGATTGCCAATTCTAATTGAGTTTACATCGCCACGTAATACTGCATTGAACCAAATGCTACAGCCTTTGCCCATAATAACGTCGCCTACTACTGTGGCATTTTCTGCTAAATAGCAGTCTTCGCCTATTTGAGGAGTGAAACCTCTTACTTCTTTAATTAAAGCCATATATTATCTTACTATTAAAATTTTTGTTGCTACTGATTTTGGTTTGTCGGAGTTTTCGTTTGAAACTAGAACCATATAAACACCGCCAGATACGTCTTGCCCTGTTCTGTTTTTACAATTCCATGAGATTGAGCCTCCTACTGTTCTGTCTTTGAAGACTAAATCGCCAGATGCGTCTGTAATCCAAACTAGGGAATTGTCTTCAAGGCCGCCGATAATAACATCGCCAGAGTATTCTGGTCTTACAGGGTTTGGATAGGCATAGACAGTTTCTTTTGAAGCCTCTTTTACAGGTTCTGTTGAGTCTGTCTTATATGAGTAAACACCCTCTGGTGTAGCTATGAATAGTTCTCCTGTTTTAGGGTTTAGTTCTAGATCTGAAATAGAATTTGATGATAGTGGACTATTCTCTTTGGTGAAATGTTCAATAGTTTCTGTGCCATCTTCCGATACAAGGTATAGGCCAGAATTGGCTGTGCCCAACCATTTTCTATTGCCGTAGTCTATTTCAATGGCGTAAATGGTTTCTCCATCGAGTAGATAATCGGCTAGTCCAGAGTCGTCGTCTCTATTTATTTTTACTCTTGTGCATCTATAGTCTGTGTTGCTGAAAATCTTATCAGGATTTGGCAGTAGAATTGGTCCCATTTCAGAACCTACCCATAGAGTGCCATTTTTGTCTTCTTGTGCATCGTAAATATAAGTTGGACTTACAGATTTACCATCTTTGTCTATCCAAGATGTTGCTGGATAATATACAAGAGGGTCGTCAGTAGGATCGAATGGAGTTTTGTTGTCTTTCCAGAAAAGTAGGGCGGCGCTAGATCTAGTTTCAAATAAGACTCTATATTTTGAGGTGAAGACAAAACCATTTGCCCAACCAGAAAAGGCTGTCTTGTTTTGTATTAGATGTTTCCAACCGTTTGATGGGTTGTAAATAGATATTGGATAGTCTACAGAAGACATACAGGTGTATAGATTTCCATAACTATCATATTTTAGTCCGTCGCATCTATTGTAGTGATAATAGTCGTTGTTGGCAGATTTTATTTCGCCATTAGTATTCGCATGGTTATATAATGCTATAATTTTATCATTTTTTACTTCAAAAACTCCTTCGCCAAATGTGCTGAAAAACCAGTGACTTTTGTCTTTGGGGTCTGTAGCTACTGATGTAACATCGAATGCGTATGCTATATAGTCGTATAGTCCCATCTCTGTAGGGAAAAGGCTCTTCCATTGCTTATTTTCTACAAATGAAATAATAGGTTGCTTGTATCCTCTATCGGTGAGGTGACCTCTACCGTTTAGTAGATACATTCTATCACCTGAGTATATAAGTCTTTGACCATCTGTAAGTTTTGGACAGTGTGGTATGTATCTATTAGAAGGACCACCTATCTTGTATGAAGTGATGCCTAATGTGTTTGTTGCAAAATAATATGTATCGGTTTGTGGGTTATAATCTGTGTCCCAAGTGCCGTGTTTTATAGAGGTGTCTTCTGTAAGGTCATTTTTGTATGCAATTAGACCATTGTTTCCTACACTTATAAAGAGTCTGTCACTAGATGTTGATATTTTTGCGTAGCTACCAGAATTGTAGAAATCATTCCATTTTGTAGTGTATTGGTAAACTATGCTATCTGATTTGATAGTAAATAATGAGTTTGCAAATTTGTATAGTGATTTGCAACTTTTAGTTGTGTTTAATGATATTTTATCTTCTTGCCAGAAGTTGAAGTCTAGTAGGTTAACGCCTTCTTTTTGCGCTTTAAAGATATAATCGTTTGATAGGGCATATATATGCTTGTCGTCTATGGCAATGCCATAAACAGGCACTTTTGTGGCGTCTGGACCTATGATATAGGTGTTGGCAATTTCTTTTTTCTTAATGTTTACTACAACAATACCAAAGTTTGTGGCAAGGTATGCATATTCTTTATCTATTGTAATTTGATTTACAGTTTTGTCTACGGATAGATTTTTTTGATATAGGTCTGGAATGTTGTAGATGTCGCCATTTGATTCTAATATGTCAATATTAGAGTTTGTATATACTATTATTAGGCTTTTATATTCTTTGCTATATTGTATGTCGTTTATTTCGTTTTCGCTAAGGCCGTCTATTTTGGTATAAGTGTCTATTGCTTCATCTTCTTTTGTGATAGAGAATAGGTGATTGTTGGCTACGCCAAAAACTTTGTTTTCTGTGGCACACACTCTTTTGGTATTGTAGTATGAGAAATGTGTGTTCCAGTATTCGTTGTAGTTGTTGGCAAATGCTAGACAAGCTGTGAAAGCTAATAATAATATAAGTGCTAATTTTTTCATTGATTGTTTATGTATGAAAGAAATTTTTCCATAGCTCTGGCTCTGTGGCTAATGGTGTTTTTAATTTCTGATGAAAGCTGAGCAAAAGTTTTGTCGTAACCTTCTGGAACAAAGATAGGGTCGTAACCAAATCCGTTTGTTCCTGCCATATTTTCTATTATTGTGCCACGAATCTCTCCTTCAAAGATATGTTCTTCTTCGTTTTCATCTATATATGCTATAATTGTTCTGAAACGAGCTTTGCCGTTCATATTTTCGAGCAATAGTAGCATATTTTTCATGCTGTCTTTTTCTTCTCCAGCGTAGCGAGCAGAATATACACCCGGAGCTCCATCTAATGCTTCTACTTCTAGGCCTGTGTCGTCGGCAAAGCATGGAATACCACATTTATTATATACGTACCATGCTTTTTGAAGAGCATTATCTACTAAATTGTCTGCAGTTTCGGGAATTTCTTCTGTAATATTCACATCTTTAAGACAAGAAAGTGCAAAGCCTTCTTTAAATAGACCTTGCACTTCTTGTAATTTATGTGAATTTCCCGTTGCAAAAACGAGATTCTTCATGTTTTTAATTAAAATGCGTCAATAATTTCTTTGAAATCATTAGCTTTTAATGAAGCGCCGCCTATTAAACCACCGTCTACGTTTGGTTTAGAGAATAGTTCTTTAGCGTTGCTACCTTTGCAGCTACCACCGTAAAGGATAGTTGTGTTTTCTGCAACTTCTTCGCCATATTTTTCAGCGATTAGGCTACGGATGTATGCGTGGATTTCTTCTGCTTGGTCTGAAGTAGCTGTAAGGCCAGTACCGATAGCCCAAACTGGTTCGTAAGCAAGAACAACTTTAGAGAAGTCTTCTGCAGATAGGTTGAATACAGAACCTTCTAGTTGAGCTTTAACAACTTCGTTTTGTTTGCCAGCTTCGCGTTCTTCTTTAAGCTCACCGATACAGAAGATTGGTTTAAGACCGTTTGCTAGAGCAAGAAGAGTTTTTTCTTTTAAAATTTCGTATGTTTCACCGTAGTACATTCTGCGTTCTGAGTGACCTAGGATACAGTATGTTGCACCTGTAGATTTAACCATTTCAGCAGAAACTTCGCCAGTGTAAGCACCAGAAGCTTTGTCTGCACAGTTTTCTGCAGATACTTCGATTACGCTGTCTTTAAGAAGTTCAGCCACAGTTGCAAGGTGAATGAATGGAGTACCAATGATAACTTCGCAGTTTGGTTTTTCACTTGCTAAAAGTTCTTTTAGTTCAGTAGCTAGAGCTACACCTTCTTGCAGGTTTTTGTTCATTTTCCAGTTACCTGCTACAATGTTTTTTCTCATAATTTAATTAGTAACTTAGTTTATTAATTGATTTAATTTGTCTTTGCTTGGCAGTGCGTTGTGATGCCATTTTTCTATTACTGTGGCATCTTTTATAAGTACAAGACCAGGGTTTGAACGTACAATGGTCTTAAGTGTGATATCGTCTGTGGCACCAAATGTGTCTTCAATGCCATATTGGGTTTTAAATTCTTCTATTTCGTCAGAATATGAAGAGGTAAGCCAAATAACATTTGCTCCTGCTTTTTTTGCATTTGCAATGGTAGATTTCACGCATTTAATGTTTTTGGTAGCTGCTTTTTCTACTTTGTGGCTAATAACAAGTAGTGTGTAGCCTGCATCTTCAAGGATAAGGTCTGTGATGTCGCCATCTTCTGTTACGATAGAGAAATCGTGAATCGGTGGCACATAGCCTTGTTCTATAAGTTTAGATTCTTGGCGCACGAAAGTCCAAGTAGAGTCTTCGGCAGGATAGTTGTCTAATGTAAATGCTTGTTCTATACCGTCTTTTTCGTAGAAGAAGGTGGTTTCGTATTTATCTAGTGGAGCATCTTCTGGTATTTGCATGCCTTCTATGATATTGTTGCCTTTTTTGTATGGTCTAAAGTCTAGAATTGGTAAAAGGTTGTAGCAATAGATAGAAATGGCAAATGAAATAAGGATAGGAAGTAGGGTTACTACCCATGCTCCCCAATTTGATAGCCATGGTCTACTTTGTTTTTGAAGCAGTGCTATGATGGCTAAAATGATACATAGAACTATGTTTTTGTAGAATGTTTGCCAGTTTGTCATTACTATAGCATCGCCAAAACAGCCACAGTCTGAGATTGGGTTTGAGATGGCAAGGTATAGTGTAA
Source organism: uncultured Bacteroidales bacterium (assembly GCA_937911235.1). Lineage (GTDB taxonomy): Bacteria > Bacteroidota > Bacteroidia > Bacteroidales > Paludibacteraceae > Enterocola. Next base: position 5,422 of record CALDPN010000199.1, on the reverse strand, counting down.
CTGGTGTCATAACTAGCATAAATAGGCTAGCTACCCATGTGGTGGCTTTAAGGTGTACATTGAATAGAATGTTGAAGCCAATGGTGAATTCTGCTGCTATAAGCATAAGTGCAGCAGGCAGTGCTAGAAAATCTAGTGATGTAAGTGAAAATGCTTCTAAATAGTCGCTTATTTTGTATGCAGTGCCTAGAGGGTCTACTGCTTTCACAAATCCAGAGAATAAGAAAACTAGGCCAAAAATAATTCTGGCAATAAGAAGTAAATTACTTTTTGCTTTAGATTGTTTTCTCATTATGCTTCAAATTCCATTTTAATTAGACCAAACACAGCATAGTTTATCATATCGAAGTAGTTGGCATCGATACCTTCTGAGATAAGGGTGTTGCCATTGTTGTCTTCTATTTGTTTGGTTCTATTTAGTTTCATTAAAATAAGGTCTGTGTATGAACTAATACGCATACTACGCCATGCTTCACCGTAGTCGTGATTTTTAGCTAGCATTAGGTTTTTAGCCTCAAGGGCATATTTGTCGTAGTATTCTATTGCTTGTTCTGTAGTAAGGTCTTCGGTATCGGCAGCGCCTAGTTCTAGTTGGATAAGACCCACGATGCCATAGTTTACTATTGCAATAAATTCTGGTTTAATACCTTCGCCCACCATGCTAACGCCTTTGCATTCTAGGCTTCTTATGCGGTTTGCTTTAATGAAAATTTGGTCTGTAACAGACTCTGGGCGCATAATTCTCCAAGCAGCACCATAGTCTTGCAGTTTTTTATAAAATATGTCGCGGCATATTTTTATAATAGCGTCGTATTGTTCGTTAGTGTTTTGCATATTAGTATTTTACAAGTTTACAAAGATAATAAAATCCGAGCGCAAATAAAAAAGTTTACTTATTTTTTTGAGCAAAAAAATAGGGCGAGTTTTATTCTCGCCCTATTTTATCGTGTGATTTTTATTATTTTTCTGTTAGTACATCTACACCGTTGCCTTTAACTTTGATGGTTAAGATGCCATCTTCGATGCTAAAGTCGCTACCGAATGCAGTTTCGTATTTTTTATCTTGCATCATTTTTGGAAGTGGAATTTGGATTTCTTTTTCTTCCAAGTTGCGGTTGAATACTGTGATAACGATTTCACCGAAGTAGTTACGAGCGTATGCCCATTCTGTGTTGGTTAGGTAAAGTTCGATAAAGTCACCATAGATAAGTGGTAGGTTGTTTTTACGAAGTTGACCTAATTTTGCAACAGATTCTAGTGTGGTTTGTTCTTTTTCGTTTAGCTCGTCACCAAAGCGCATCATTCTGCGGCAGTCTGGGTCGTTTGCACCTGGCATACCAAATTCGTCACCGTAGTAAACTACTGGAATACCTGGGATAGTAAGGTTGAATGCGTTTAGCTGAACGATTTTGTCGTAGCCAGCTTCGTCGCCGATACCTACTTCTCTTTGCCAGCCTACTGCTTTAGCGTCTTCGCCATATTTTAATGAACCAGAAGCGTAAGAGATGAAACGACCACGGTCGTGGTTACCTGAGATATAACCCATTAAGTTGTGGCAACCATATACGCGAAGGCTAGTGTTAAGTGTGTTGCTTACTCTGTGGAAGTCTTCTGAGTTTAGTGCAAATACTGCAGATGCGTCGTCAGATGTGTTGAAGTCGAATTGACCGTTTAGCATACCTGAGTTTACGTAGCTGCTGATAAGTTGTGGACTACCGTAAGATTCACCAACTTGGTAGAATGGTTTGTCTTCTGGAATCTCAACTTGAGTTTTAATCTTATAGGTAAGTGTACGCCAGAAGCTTTCTTGTACGTGTTTACAAGCATCGTGACGGAAACCGTCTAGGTCGTAGTTTTTAATCCAATATAGAGCAGAGTCTGTCATGGTTTCTACGATTTCTTTGCGGTCGTAGTTAAGTGTTGGAAGGAAGTCGTCGAACCATGTTGTTAGACGGTGTTCGTTCCATTGTGCAATGTTTTTGCTACCATCAGGTAAAATAAGTGGTGTACAGATAGTAGGGTCATTTTTAAACATTGGGTGTTCTTGGTGAACGTGGTTTGCAACGTAGTCTAGGATAACGTTTAAGCCATGTTCGTGAGCTGTTTTTGTAAGTTCTTTTAGTTCGTCTTCTGTACCGATACGGAAATCTACTTTTGTAGATGAGATAGGCCAGTAGCCATGGTAACCAGAGAATTTTGTTCTTACTGGTGACATTTGTTCTCCGTATGGTTCGTATGGGTTTTGGTTAAGTGGGGTCATCCAGATAGTGGTGAAGCCCATTTTGTTGAAATAACCAGATTTGATAATTTCTGTGATACCAGCAAGGTCACCACCATGATAGTCGGCACGAGGGTCTACGTCAGGGCGGTTCATTGGTTTGTTGTTGTCTTTGTTACCATCTTTGAAACGGTCAACCATTAGAGAGTAAAGAACGTCTGCGTGTTTGTCGAAACGTGTTATTTGTTTTACGTCGTTGATAACTTTGCCGTATTCTAGTGGTACAAGAATGTCGTTTGAAATACCGTATTTATTAGCAGCAATAACGCGAATGTATGAACGTTTTACGTCTTTTGCTTCTGCTGGGATAGAGATACCAATTTCGTCCTTCTCAATATATAGGAAGTTTGCTGGAAGTAGGTAATTTTCCCAGTATGCATAGATTTGGTCTAGCTCGTTATTTAAACTTAGGCTAATTTTTTTGTCGTCGAATTTTTCTGTAAGTAGAATTGGAGCATATTGCTGTGTGCTAGGTATATTTAAGATTGAGTTAAATTTACCTGCATTGTTATCTACTTTTTCTGGGTTGGTTTCGTCGTGATTCCAGTCGCCATCGCGTACGATTTGGTACATATAAGTACCTGGGCTTACGTTGATTGTAACTTCGTAGATGCCGTCGCTATTAAGTGTTAAATCTGGGTGGAAACTTGGAACCCAGTCGTTCATCTGACCAGCAAGTTGCACGCGTTTAAATTTCTTGCCATTAGGGTTGTAACGGAAAGTGTAGTCAATTTTGTCTGTACGTTTGCAGATGATGCTATATGGAGTGCCTTCTACCCAAAGTGCAATGTTTACAAGGTTTGGCATTTTAATCATGTCGATAAGCACTTTAGACTTGTCGTCTGATAATTTCACCTTTACTCCATCGAAATCTGATGTTACAGAATCTACTTTTGCTACGTCGGTGATGTAGTCTAATGTGTTAAACTCGTTGTAACCAGGAATAAGTGTAATGGTTGAGTTTAAACCATAGTTATACTGGCTTTTTGCAGGAAGGTTTAGCGATTTTCCTCCGCAAGAAGCAAGAATAACTGCTAGTGCAAGTGTTAATAAAAGATTGATTTTTTTCATGGTATTTGATTTTATTTTTTAGTGTTTTTCTTTAATCAGATATACGCTAAATGCTCCTAATACTAGTAGTACACCAGCAGCTACCATCATGCCAGATTGTGAACCACTGATAATGTTTAGTAGTACGCCACCTAGTAGAGCTGCTACGATTTGAGGAAGACAGATAGTACAGTTGAATAGACCTAGATAGTAGCCCATGCTCTTGCTTCCTTGTAATGCGTTGGTAAGGATGGTGAATGGGATAGCTAGCATTGCAGCCCATGCAGCACCGATAAGAGCGTAAGATACTAAAAGGATGTATTGGTCTGTAACAAACATACATGAGATAAAGCCTAGAGCACCTACAAGTAGTGAGATGGCGTATGCACCTTTCATGGTGAAACGTTTTTCTAGTAGTGGGATGATTGTAGCCCAAAGCATAGAACCTACTGCTTGGATAGCAAAACAAACACCTACCCAGTTACCAGCATTTTGGAACGCATTATCAGCAGTATTTATGCCATCCCAACCAAAACATTGGGTAGCGATAGCACCATTAGAATAGGTCCACATAAAGAGGAAAGCTGCCCAGCAGAAGAATTGCACCAAACCAACAGTCCAGAATGTAGAAGGTGCGCTAATTAGCAGTTTGATGAAACTTGGGTCCTCTTTCTTCTCGTCTTTCTTAGTCTCAAGACCGTGGAACTTAGCATACTCCTCTGGGTTCAACTCTTTGACAGTCACGAAAGTATAGAGCACACAGAGCATGAGAATAGCTGCGCCAATATAGAAACTCCACTTCACAGAGTCTGGAATAACGCCTTCAGGAGCCGTATTAGCAATACCAACCCAAGTAAAGAGGATTGGGAAGATATAACCTGCGAGCGAACCAGCGTTGCAGAGGAATGATTGGATAGAATAAGCAAGACCTTTTTGCTCCTCGTTGACCATATCGCCGACCATCATCTTGAATGGTTGCATAGCAATATTGATAGAAGTATCAAGGAACATAAGAGAAAACAATCCAAACCACATGGCCGCATTGAGACCAAGGAAGAGGGATTGGGTGAAAGTGAAGTTACCTGCATTTGGCAAGAGCAACATCACAGCCACAGCGATAAGCGCACCTACAATGAGGTAAGGTTTGCGACGACCAAGGCGATTCCAAGTCTTGTCAGAGTACTTACCCACGAGTGGTTGTACGATCATACCCATCAACGGAGGGAGTACCCAGAAGAATGAAAGTTGGTGAGGATCAGCGCCAAGTGTAGCGAAAATACGAGAGATGTTAGCACTCTGAAGTGCATAAGCAATTTGGACTCCAAAGAATCCAAAACTGAGGTTAAATAGCTGTCCGAAGGACAAGTTGCGTTTTTCTGTCATGACTATGAATTATGCATAATTTTTCAAAATCGGCGGCAAAGGTACAACATATTTTTCACACGCGCAAGAATAAGTGGCGAAAAAGTGCATTTTTGGGTATGCAAACGTTTTCGATAGTCCTATTTTTTTTAGCAAAGATTGACAACAAATCAAAGATATCCAAAGCACTACAAAGATGCAAAAAACGCCCAATTCATCGACAAAAATATACGAATCACTAACTAATAACTAACTAATAACTAACTAATCACTAACTAAAGACAGCAAATCCATAGCATAACAATGAATAAACTAGCAACATTTTTCAACACTAGACCAAGAGGCAAAATAAATAATCGAAAATAGATAAAATCTATTAATTCTCAAAAAAAGTAGAATTCGTTTGGATATATGCGAAAAATTACGTACCTTTGCAGGCTAATTTGCGTAAAAAGCGAAAAGCGGAAACTAGAGAAGCAAAAAAGTGAAAGCTAAAGAGACAAAAAGTGGAAACGAAAGAGACTATAGTGGAAGCCGAAAGCAAAAAAGTGAAAACAAACTAGGAACAGCAATAGACTATGACAGCAAGTGATTTCACACACGAAGAAGAGCAACTGATAGAACGCGAATTTCAAGCCCTATTGGCAGACTACGCTCGCACGCGACACCATCAGAAGGTGGAACTCATCACGCGCGCTTATCACCTTGCAAAACAAGCACACAATGGTGTAC
>CALDPN010000198.1 GCA_937911235.1 uncultured Bacteroidales bacterium | reverse complement strand
AATTGGTAAACAGATGCGTTCGTTGTTCTTGCCAGATAACGATAACGAACAATGGTTGTGTATGGACTTCCCTGGACAGGAACCAAAGATGCTTGTAAACCTAGTGTTGCTATTAGATAGTAAATTTGGTGTCCGCCAAGTTAAAGATATGACCACTGGGGAAATCACCTTATTGAAGGAGGAAGGCTTCCCTGGTGCAGACTTGGCACGTACACCAGAGTTTGCTAGTAGAGAAGCGAACTTCCACCTAGCTGTGGCAAAGCAGTGTATGCTTAAACAGAATCAGCACCAAGGTGTCACCGTGACAGAGGAAGAACTTATGGCACAGGCGAAGGCATTCCGTGGTAAGGCTAAGTCTATCGGTCTCGGTATCATGTATGGTTCTGGTGACAAGAAGATTGCAGAAGAGATGACTAAGAAAGGTTCTCCGATGACCGTGGCAGAGGCGTCAGAGCTTCGTGCTTCTGTATATGCAGGTGTTCCTTTCCTTGATGCAATCAACAAATACGTTATGAACTTAGCAAAGAGACGTGGCTATGTGCTGACACTACTCAAACGCAGAGGTCGCTTTGAGCACTGGGAGATACCAGTGTACGGTATCAAGCGTGACAGCTACACACCTTTGCTGTTCAAAACAAGGGAAGAGGCGTTGAAATGGACACGAACTGATGATTGTATCCGTTTCAAAGCTGCACACCCAAACGGTGAATTAGGTTCACCACAACGTGCTTTCACTTATAAAGCACTCAATAAAATAATACAAGGCTCGTCAGCTGACCAGACAAAGACAGCCATGTTGCACCTTTACAAGCGTAATAACATGGACGTTCCTTCGTTGGATATCTACTATCGTAGAGCTCCGTTCGACCCACCAAAGTCAAGAACGCAGGTACACGATGAAATGAATTTCTCTGTAGACCCAAGCGAAGACATACAATGGTACCAAGATACTATGGAGAATAGTCTTCCGTTGTTGGTTGAAAGCGTGGCAGAGCCAGGTCTAGGACATAATTGGGCGGAGGCAAAATAATGAAAATAATTCATTGGACACTATTATGTTTATTCGCAGGTATTGGGTTAGCAATAAATGAACATGATATCGGATTTCTGTTCATCTTCCTTGCTGTAATCCTTGCTTTATTTGACGAGGAAGACCCATGCGTATAAGACTACCAGAAGAAACAGTTTATAAAGTATATGTAAATGACACGCTGGTAAAGGAATATCGCTACTGGATACAAGCTGTAACCTATTGCATTGCTAGAGGCTATGTCTATACAGGCAATGGCACTGATGAATGGAACTTCAGATATAGCGTTACCTCTCTTGACCCACGTGTAAAAATTATAAAGGAGGAAGAGAATGACAGAAAAAGCGATGACCGTTAGTACAAATTTCCCAGCTATCAATCACGGAGAACTGGTAGCAAACATTCTTCTTGATATGACTATAGCAAGAAAAGGCGACTCTGTTTGTGCAGAAGGAGCGTTCTTCAAATCTGACACACCAGCACTATTGGTTGTAAATTCACCTTGTTCAGAGGAAGACAAAGAACGTGGCGGTATCTATATCAATCTTCAAGACAAAGAAGGTAATGCATCATACAGCATACAGTGTGCAGAAGGTATCAGTATCATACCGTTAGAACCATTCAGAGAACAGTGTTCTATCGGACAATCTGGAGACCTTTGCTTCTGTGTAGATGATGAAATGACTGGTTTCATTGTATTCTGTGTGTTCGCTCTTGACCATGAAGGAGTAATCTAATGGCACGAGTACTTATATCAATACCAGAACAATTACTGTCACAGATTGACCAAGTGGCAGAGTCAGAATGTAGAACACGTAGCGAATTGCTACGCGAAGGGTTCCGTTTGTACATGAAACTGAACCTGTTGCAAAGACAGATGGAGGCAAACGATGCGCAAGAGACCAGCGAAAATGGATGAAGACCAATATCAATTAGGGATTAGACAGCTGTCACCCCATCAAATGGTCGCATTGATAGTGCGATACCGTGGCATGGTGCAGAGGGCCAATCATATATTAGGTTCTTTGTTAGAGTCAGACACCTGTATATTGAACCCAATTCAAACAGAGTACATCAAATGTACAATGCATGACTTTGATAAATGGACAACGGACTACACCACCGTCCTTGCTTTCGATGAGGACGAGGAGGAAGAGGAATAATGGAAGACTACAGAGCAATCTTTGCTGAATTAGATGATATAGATGCGTGGGCAGACCAACTCGAGGAAGAGCTCGAAATGGTCAAGAACGCAGAATGGATATGTGTTGAGCACAGTAACATACTATGTGTGTTCATGAACAGGGATGGCGAAGTCCGCACCATCGGTGCTCAGTACATAGACGAATGTTTTACGGAGGGCTAAATGGCTACATTAACCGAGAAGGATTTTACCTTCAAAACCAAACCTTTGAAACACCAGCTGGAAGCACTCTGTCAAAGTGCCACCAAAGCTAACTTTGCTTATCTCATGGAGATGGGCTGTGTTGATGGTGAGACAGAGTTCCTATCAAACAGGGGCTGGGTGAAATTCAAAGACTTTGTTCTATCTGAATGGGAAGAACCATTGTATGTCGGGCAGGTACAGGACGCACTTATGCCTAATCCAGACACTCATAAAATGTTCTCATTCGTAAAACCTACAAATTACATAAAGAAGAAAGTGCCGAAGATGCTCCATTTCACTGGGGTAGTACCTGGCAGTACAAAGCCTTGTCTCGATATCATGGTGACACCAGAGCACAACATGCGCTGTCGGCTTGTCAAAGCGACACGTGGTGCAGGTACCATGATTGAGGCTCCGACAGACTATGATGTAACAGCTGAGGAATTAGCTGAACATATAGCAGACAGAACAGAGTTAACACCTACGTTTCAAGGTAAAGCAGGGCAATTCATGCAACGCTGTTGGTTAGAGGAGCCTGCTGCATACGAGAACACAAGTGCATTATCCAAACTAAACCAGTGGGAATTGCGTGTTCTTGTTGCTGTCATGGCTGACGGTTCTTTCCCGTATAAAGAAGGAAACCGTTGTGTAGTCGAGTTCTCTAAACAAGCGAAGATACAACGCTTTATTATGTTATGTAAGAAGGCTGGTATCATGGCAGTGAGAGAGAGCATCAGAGGTGGTAAGTCCACTCGCTTCAATCTCATTGCCCCTCTTCGCAAAAAGATATACGATGAAGAGTTCTGGATGTTATCACCTGCACAACACAGCGTGATATTCCATGAGGCCTGCTATTGGGACGGTTCGATTGACTCTGTGAAAAACAGGTTCTATACAATTCACAAACAATCGGCTGACTTCATACAGTTCCTAGCAGCGACACACGGATACCGTGCCACACTGGTAGTAGGAACAAGTAATAACAAGCCGTATTACACAGTAGAATACAATCCGAAACAACACATCAGTGATATTGAAGAACACCATTGCTTTACCACCGTGACAAAGTATCAAGAAGTGACTGGAGACCAGTGGGCATACTGCTTCAGAGTGCCAAGTGGCCAGCTGTTACTTCGTCGTAACGGAAAGATATTTGTTACTGGAAATTCTGGTAAGACTAAGGTTATAATAGATAATATGACATACCTCAAACAAAGAGGGGCAATCACTGCTGCTATCGTGCTGGCACCAAAAGGTGTATACCGCAACTGGTCTACACAAGAGATACCAAAGCACATGCCAGATGAAGTCAATCCGAAGGTACTTGTGTGGAAAGCTGACGCAAGTGCAGGTTATAAGAAGAAGTTATTGGAGGATATAGAGAGTTACAATGGGTCCGATTTTCCTATTATGGTATTTAACATCGAGTCGTTGCTGTCCGCTAATGGTATGGCCACTCTTAAAGCATTTCTCAAGAAACACAGAGGCACGGTTATGGGCATCATCGACGAGTCCACGTGTATTAAAAACCATAAAGCGAAGAGGACAAAGGCTGCGCTGGAAATCGGGTCAAAATGTAGAGTACGAAGAATTGCAACTGGCTCCCCGATTACGAACTCACCTTTAGATTTATACGCACAATTTGCTTTCCTCGATAAGCAGATTATCGGGTGTGGTTCCTTCTATGCGTTCCGAAACATCTTCGCTGAGATTGAAAGGATTACAACCAGACAGGGACAATCCTTCGATAAAATATTGAAATACAAAAACCTCCCGTTGCTGGCAAAAAGAATAGCAGACTTCTCGTTCCGTGTTACGAAGAAGGAATGCCTTGACCTTCCAGAAAAAGTATACGTAACCAGAGATGTCGAGCTGACACCAGAGCAAAAGAGATTATATAAAGAGATGAAGAATCTGTCATTCGCTATGCTTGATGATGAGATTATGTCAGTACAGGTGGCACTGACAAAGATACTTCGCTTACACCAAATCCTATGCGGTTCGTACACAACAGACGATGGTGAAATCAAAAAGATACCGAACAATCGTATTGAGGCGCTGTCAGAAGTATTGGACGAAACCAGTGGCAAGGTGATAATCTGGGCGAACTATCTTCAGAACATCGAGGACATCAAGCAACTTCTTACCGAGAAGTACGGTGCAGAATCATTCGTGGTTTACACAGGTGCTACAGGGAACGATGACAGGGTGGAAGCTATCAAGCTATTCCAGAATGCGAACAGCCCTGTCCGTTTCTTCCTCGGGAATGTTCAGACAGCTGGTAGAGGTATCACATTGACAGCTGCCAGCACTGTCATCTACTTCTCTAACAATTATTCGTTAGAGATGAGACAGCAATCTGAGGACAGAGCTCACCGTGTTGGTCAAACTAACAACGTGACTTATGTCGACCTTGTTGTTCGTGACTCGCTCGATGAAAAAATCATACAAGCTCTGTTGGCGAAGAGAAATATTGCTAACGAAATTCTTCACGATGACTTAGAAGATTGGATTCAATTATAGAAAGGATACACAATGAAAGTAAAATTATCACCTCAACAAGCACGTGCTTTAACTTTATATGGACAAGGACAATCTCTTCGTGAGATTTCTATCGCATTAGGTGTTTCATATAACAGGGTGCTGAACATTATAAATGAAATTCTTGCTAAAACTCCATTCAAAAATAAGCAAGAATTGTTAATGCATGCTCAAAATATTGAAATAGATGATTAAAAAGAGGGTAAATTGACACAATTATCTCAGAGGCCTTTCACAGGTCATTTAAGGCGGGGTACCCCCTTTTATGAACTGTAAGTCGTAAGTTGTTTTTTAGGCCTCTTTTTCTTGATTCTGAGAGGAGTTTATGTCTGACATTGACACAATTCCGAGCAAAATATATAATAGAGTAATAAACTTCCAAAGTGTTGAGCGAGAGAGGTACCTCCCTCTCGCATTTTTTTGTCTTGACACATTATAGAACGAAAGATATAATGAAAGTATCTACTATAAACTCCTATGTTTTATAGTTTGTCATTAAAAATTCACAACTACAGCTCTCCCTCGTGCTATCTTCCGAGGGTTTTCTTTTGCAAAAGAAAATCCCCTGTTCGGGGAAAGCTTATGAAAATACTTTATTTGTTTGCTGATTGTACTTACGGTGATATAAACGATAATCGTATACCTCACTGTGTACGCCAGGGCATTTCGACTTATGCCCCATCTGCTCTTTGTTAGTGCATCTGCTTCTCTAATAGAATATTCAACTTCGAATCCATTGAATCGAGAAGAGAGTGCACACTCTTGTACTGCATATCGCAGAACCGACATTGAACATAATCATGTTCTATTGCTTGCATGCGCTTGTCATGTTCATCAAGCGTTTTGTGTATATTATGGAGGTCTTCTGTTAAAGCTGCCTTCGCTTCATTCTGAATATGGTATTTAGCAAATAACCAACCGATGGCGCTACCACCAAACAGGGACACGATAAAAGTAACTATATCTTGGGAAGAGGGTACGTGCAAGCTCACTATCTTTGTCCCTCCAATTTATTTAAACGAGTTTCACACTTTTTCAAACGCTTGCAACCTAAACAAGTCTTTGTAATTATTCCGTCTATCAAACGGTAGGTTATGTAGAGAACCATACAGACTAACAAGGTGCCACAAATCAGTTGTGTATTTGTGAGAGTCATATCATTTGCTGTGATAATAGCTTGCTCTATTGTACTTGCCATATTTTATAATCCTTTTCGCTCGTTCTATAACACCAGTATAACATATATAGCCCAACTGGGCAATAGAAAGGCGGTCAAAAGACCGCCGAGAGGGAAGGCTATGAGAAGTGTTCAATACGTTTGATAGCGTCACAATATGCACGCTCTGACGGGTTGCCGTAGTAATCCTCGTCTGTTAAATAGTTTTTAGCCATTCGTAAATAGAACGAAGGCTCCGAGAACACGTTGCCATAATCGGAGTACAGCATGTTCACTACGTAAGCATAGTCATATAATGTAAATTCTTTCTCTTCAAAATTGCTTATACCAGACTTAGCTTTAATAGTGTGTACACTCCAGTGTGGCCCGTGAGAACCGTCTGGGTTCACGAAGTAGGCTGTCGCCTCGTTGTAAAGTGTCTCATCAAAGATGTGACAGCCATACTCTTCTCGGTACATAAAGCGAGCAAAGTCATCGGGCATCGCTTCACGCCACATCATGACGAGGTGGTGGTCGTAGTCCTCTTTTGCTGCTTTATGCTTGTCGTATATTTCATCAGCTTTCGCAAGGTTGCCTTGTCGATAATAACGAATAAGATGATGTAGCCAA
>CALDPN010000197.1 GCA_937911235.1 uncultured Bacteroidales bacterium | reverse complement strand
GCACTCCGGTACCATAATGAACTTCTGGAGTTGTATCTTCTACATAACGATGAATATAATTTATTGTTCTGTTAGCTGTCCATAAATGTGTATCATCTTGCTCATCATTATCTACTGTATAGACACCTTGTAATAAATTAGCGTCATTTGCAACATCTGCCAGTGCCGCATGGTTTACGATGTGGTTAATACTATCTGACACATAATCATTAATGAAGTGTTCTGTTGTCATAAATTCTTGTAATGCTACTTCTTGTAATCTAATCATATAATTATTGTTTGCATCTTTAGCTAACATTAATAATTTACCAACATTCGTATCATCGTACTCTACGTTAACGTCTGCTAAGTTTGAAAAACTATTTGTAAAACCACCTGCAGATACGTCTTTAGCATTAATAGTTGCTCTACCATTTACAACACTTACTGTTAAATTATCACCAAAGTTCCATTCATTGATACAGTTCCAATCAGTAGATGAAACAAAATGTAAAAGATAATCAGTTTCTACTAAATCACCATTAATAGATGCACATTTAATTTCTGTTTCTACTTTATCGTTAACATATACTAAATAAGTAGTGTTTGGATAAAATCTTAATTCTGTATTAGCAGGAATAAAGGCCTCTGGTGTAAAAGTGTAACAAACATTTGCATGTGTGAAGTAATACGCCCTTTCGCTCAATCCTCCAAAAGGAGTCGTATAATTGTAGTAAGGATCGTGAATAATAATATTGCCATCATTATCATATTCCTCTTGCACACCACTATTGTACACCTTGTGATAATGATGCTTAACTAAGTCATATACATTTGTATTTAATGTGCTTTCTTCATTGTTATTTGTATATACTACACTAGCATCTGCTAGATGTTTTAATGTGATACTGTGTTTATAAGGTTCAAATACCACATCTTCAACATTGACAGCACCCTTAACATCTCCTGTGGTAACAGGTAGGTCATATGTACCAATAACCCCATCGTCGTTAGTACCATAATATTTAGTTTGTTGTCCCTTTAAATCTGCTAGAGACTCTATATCTTTTGCTACTAATGCTTTATCAACATAACCAATAAGTTTAGAGTCTTTTAAGGCTTCAGTAGCATATTGAGTTTTCTTTAAGAAATCTGATGGATCGGCTTGTCCAATACATTCTAATGTAGCTACCTTATTAGCAGCATCTACTTCTAAGCTAATACCATCAGTATATAAACGTAATGTTTGAACTTGTCCCCAGTCCACTATTGCTCCTGCTTGTGCTTGTTGTTTATTACCTACAATAGTTTTAATACCAAGACCTTCCATTTTCTTAGCCAATTCTGCCTTTGTATCTTCTGGTAGTTTAGTAGAAGATATTCTATTTTTTTGTTCTGTGCGTAAGAAAGTTAAATCTGTTCCATCTTTTTCAATAATATCATCTGTTGATGATTTATGTGGGTTTGCCTCGATGATTTGTGAATGTTCGTAAGCGGTTGCAACCATAGGAACTTTTTCTACTCTCTCTTGTGTATACCATAAATTAGCATCTTTACCTTCACGAGAGCCTTCTGTAATATCACAAGTATATAAAGTTACGGCTTTTTTCTCGTTTGCATCAGTTAAATCATCCCCCAAAGGTTGACCATTGATAGTTGTTTCTTTATGCACTTTTGTATTAAATAAATCCGAAACATTTTTGTTGAATGTAGATATGTCACTCTCTGCTTTAGTGATACGTTGTTCACCTTTGTCTAAGCGGTATCTTACACCTTGCTCATGTAATGCTAAAGTTTTATTGTCTGCATCCTTGCGTTCTTTTTCCCAAACTTCATGTTCAAGTTCAGCCATACGTTGTTCTAATAAAGATACTGAACGTTGAGTTGGTATAATATACCCACCTTTATTAGTATCAACCTCATTATTATGATTTTTAGTTGTATTCTCTACAGCAACCGTTTTGTCATTAGCTGCGTATTTTTCTGCTAAAGAGAAGTATATGTCTTGATCATGATATCTTTTTGGTTTTAAGATGTATTCTTTGTTATACCCATCTAAATATAATTCTTCTAAATCAAAACGAATACTAGCTGGCGCCGTATCATTTTTTAAACCACTATAAATAGCAAAACTAGTATCAGCGAATTGAGGATCAACTGTACCGGCTTGCGCTAAACGTGTAACCGTATATGCTCTAAAGTGTTGAGGATTTCTGATGTCGAACAAATCCTCATTTCCAACTACCATTCTTGTAGCTTCTACACAAGGTAATAGGAAATCTAGAGACATCTCTCTATTTAAATTAGCTTCTGCGTCTTCAAAAGAGTTGTATTTTTCATCACCGTATAGAACGATATTTAATCCATTTGGTGTGATAAAATGTGTTTGAATAGTATATTGTCCAGCCAATAAATTTTCTAATGTATGTTTATCTTTGTTATAATATTTATTTTTAATTAACTCGCTGTTCTTAATGATTTCATTACTTAAACCATTTTCAGGATATAAATAAATTAATTGTGAAGTAGCTTGTGAAGCAAAAAATCTTGTGTTATAGTTCGAACTTGAACTAGTGTCTATTACGTATTCATCAATATCTTCAACAATATTAGCATTAATACCTTCAACATGATATACACCTTCACGACGGCTTACACTGATTTGGTCTTCTCCTGCATCTAGGCTTAAACCATTAATCTCTCCTCTATGAGTCAAGAAGCTACCACGTTCTGCTGTGTAAGCTATATTAGGTGTAGTGAAGATAAAATCTAAAAGCATATCGCAGTTTTTGTCTACTGACATAGTACCTAATTCTATAACATTTGCGTTATTGTCTTTTAATATTCCTGATACAATATCAGCCTTTCTGTTGATATCTAAAATAATAGTGTATGTATTTCCAGGAGCTACTCTATTTGTTATATCTATCTTTTGTGCTTCCACTTTATACATACCTTTTAGATATAGGTCATCTCCTGGTAGTGTTTTATAATATACTAGCATTTCTGGAATAACTAGTGTACGTTTATCTTCTGCTGTAATAGTATTAGACATTACTACAACACCTGAGTTTAAAAATCCTTGTCTATAAGTTTGGCCAAAATCTGCAATCTGATGCCACTGTGAATCTCCTTTAAAATAGCGATATAAGCTACCGTTTGATACTACATAACAAGTTTGGCCATTCTCTGGGTTTTGAATTTCTAACATCTTTTTGATGTTATCTTTAATTCCATCATTTTCTGAAAATTTTAGGTTAACATTTGACATCGTAATATCATTTCTTAGTTTTCTAAAATTTGTGTTTAGTGGTGCTGATTCAATTGGACCACCTATTCTTATAAAATCTGCTGCCATCTCTTCACACCTCCTATAAATATCTAGGCAATATTTCTGCCTTTAAAGTAAATT
>CALDPN010000196.1 GCA_937911235.1 uncultured Bacteroidales bacterium | reverse complement strand
AAAAATCCTTACTAAGTGAAATTTGTTTCATAAATTTGATTTTTCATAAATTTGATTTTTCACAAATTTAAAGTTTTCTATTTGGAATAACAAGAAATATTCAATCAATGCACTCTCATTCATACAAATTCACGGCTTCTTGATGAAGGCGTTTGATTTCGTCGGCAAGCCATTGTGGTTGAAGTATTTTTATGGCAGGACCACGTGACACCAGTGGAGTCCAAAAATCTGCCGTTGGGCTAAGCATTAATTCAAAATCTGAATATTCTTCTGTACAAACAACTTCTTTTTGAGATGAATGAAAAGGTAAATCTCTCATGTAATTTACTTCTTTACCAAAGGCTCTAATCACAATCTTTTCCACCTCCACAGTATTGTCTCGCACTATTCCATAGCAATTACGAAACCACCCTGCAGGGTCGAAATCATTGTCGTAAACGTATTTTTCGTCTGTAAGTTCCAATGATACAATACGGTCAAATGCCAATGTAAAGAGTTTTGCATCTGGCTCTGAATATTTCACCAAAGCGTACCAACGTTTGTTGAATAGTTTCACAAAATAAGGCTCAAGCAACATTTCTTTTACCTCATTTGTGCCATATTTCTTATAACCAACAGACACCCTCACTCCGCATTCCATTGCCTCTATAAACTTATGCAAATTGTCGCCGTCGGAGGGTATTTGCTCTAAAATAATTCTATCGTACACACCCTTACTTTCTGCCAAAATACTATTCACAGACAGCGTAGAAAGCATCCAATTCTGAATAGAATCTTCTTGTAGCACCTCTGCGTTACTAATATAATAAGTATAACCATCTTTCTTATCACAATCGATAATTAGACCAAACATATCTAATACTGCATCTCTGTGACGGTTAAAAGTGCTACGAGCGAGAGGCATTCCCTCACTCATATCCGTGTTTAACCAATGATGATTAATTTCTTCAAACGTCAATTTTTTATAACGCTTAATGATATTAACTAACCAAATATATTGCTGAAAAAGTGCGTAAGATTTCATATTTTAAATATTTACTTTACATTAATATAGCAAACCAAACATCCAAAGTGGAATTACATTTAAGTAACCATATTCAATATCATCTTTTACTATAAAAGCATTGTCCACACCTTGAATTTGTTTTTGTTTTTTATTCTTGCCACCAACTTCAAATGTATATTTATTTATTGTAAAATCGGCAGTTTTAGAAGATTTTACTGTAAATAATACCCTTGTTAATGTAAAGAATATTGTTTCACGAACATTACCTATATCTGGCTCAGTATCGCTCAACACATACGATATATTTGGATTGTTAAGATAAATTTTATCAATTTTTGCTAGTCCACTTATACCTGATGTTTCATCTTCAAGTGTATTTATTAGTTCTGCTTTATCTAAGTATTGTACTAAATCAGAAACCGTTGTTCTATATAATTCTAAATCTCTACCTATTTTTGAGAAATTAGGTTTAAATGGCACACTTTGCGCGATTATATAAAGTAATTTTTTAAGTTTTGCTATAGAAGTAGCAGAAAGTTCTGCAAATTGTGGAATATCTTCTTCTAATATTCGATTAATTACACTTTTAAGACGTATTATATATCCTTTCTCTGTAAAATATGGATAATAACCTTCTTTTAGGTATTCTTTAAAAAGTGCAATTGGTCTAAAATCTGGAATATCTACTTTTACTTTGTGTAAAAGAATATCTTCTAATGTATAAATAGGAATGTTATATTTATATTTTATATCTAAAAACTCTCTAAAAGATAGCCCTGGCATCTTATATTCCAACTTACGTCTACTTAAATCTGCACCTCCTTTTTGAAGTTCTAAAATAGATGAACCTGTATATATCACACGAAGTGTAGAATAAGTATCATAAATATTCTTTAACTCAGTAGACCAATTTTTATATTTATGCACTTCGTCTATGTAAAGTGCTTTGCCACCTGCTTTATAGAATTTGTCTGCAAGTTCAACTAATGTATGACTTGAAAACCAAATGTCATCTGCAGAGACATATAAAGTAGATGAAATATCTTCATGTAATTTTATATGTTGTAATACCATGGTAGATTTACCAACACCACGAGCACCAAGTATAGCCACCATGCGTGCATCCCATTCTATCTGCGAATGTATATTTCTCACATAGTCTGTACTTACCTCTGCTAACTTTATTGTAAATGAATTGTATAAATTTTCCATAAAGCAACTAATTTTTATGCAAATATAGCAAATTGTGGAATAGAATCAACAATTTTCATAAATTTTTGTTGATTTCAATCCACAATTTTCTAAATACGCTCTACCTTTGATTTACTATAACTTACGATTATCACCCCACCAAACACCATAATGGCTGCCAAGACCTTTTGCCATGTGAGGGTATCCATGCCTATGCAAATGCTTATAACGATGGCGATGATAGGCTGCATGTAGCTATACATACTCACCAGAGTGGGACGAATGATTTTTTGCCCAAACGGAATAAGAGTATATGTAACAAAAGTGGCACAAACGATAAGATATGCAAGTTCAGAAATTTGCACCATTGGCATTGTACTCCACGAAGCTGTGAAGATTTCTTTTGCCGAAAAAGGAAAAGACATAACAAAAGCAAAAAGGAAAATCCACTTCATAAAAGTGAACACCGAATACTTGCTAATAAGAGGTTTGAAAATGCCCAGATAAAGAGAAAAACTCAAAGAATTTATAATAAGCATTATAATACCAAAGGCAGTGGTTTCTTCAGCACCAGCAGAGGTTATCCTACTCAATATCAAGTAAATAATACCCAAGAAACTTATCACCACACCACCCACCTTTTGCAGAGAAATAGGTTCTTTAAGCGCTATAGCCGCAATAAACATGGTGTAGATAGGCGAAATGGATGCCAAAATAGAACAATCCATAGGTGTGATATGAGGAATACCTGCTAGAAACGACAACTGTGTAATAAAAAAGCCAAGCACCGATGCCGCAAAAATCTTCAGATAATCTTTCTTTTCCACCTTTTCTTTTGGCATAAAAAAAGAAATTATCCAAAACAGCGCACCAGCCCCTATTGCTCTAAGGGTAAATATAGAAAGAGGCGAAAGAAACTCCCCACTTGTTAGGTCTTTGCACACAATAATGTTGAACCCAAAAATTGAGTAAGCAATCAAACACGCAAGGTGACCCAATATACTACGATACGATTTCATATTATTAAATTTTCAAAAACATGACATTGACTTAATGCAATTTCAAATGCAAAGATACTACATAAATGTTTTGTATATTCTAAAATATTTGTAAATTCGCATAATACACATTAAATCAAATAATATGAAACGAATTTTATGCTCCTTGCTTGGGGCAATGGCCTTTGCGGGAGCAATAAACGCGCAAGAGTCAAAAGAAGACAATTTCACATGGGGCAATGCCACCGTTTACTTTGTTATCACTGATAGATTTGCCAATGGCGACCCTAGCAACGACGTAAACTACGGACGCAAAAACGACTACGGTAGCGAAAGACTAAACGCCGCAACTTTTCACGGAGGCGACTTTAAAGGCATGACCGAGAAAGCCAAACAAGGTTACTTCAAAGACATGGGCATAGACGTGGTTTGGATGACAGACGTTTACGAACAAATCCATGGTTGGATGACAGGTAGTGGCACAATCAACGACTTCCCACACTATGGTTATCACGGATATTATCCACTAGACTACACTCAAATAGACAAAAACTACGGTACAGTAGAAGAATTTAGAGAACTAGTAGATGTGCTTCACTCACAAGGCATTCGTGTGATGCTTGGTGCAAATATCAACGACCCTGGCTACCCTACACTACTAGATGCAGTTCAATTAGGCTTCGCCAAAACAGGACTAACCGAAGAGCAAGCAGCCGAACACATAAAATCATGGAGCTACGATGAGTTTTATGCCAATCGTTTAAATTGGAAAGGCTGGTACAACAGAGAATGGATTCGTATGCCCGACGAAGGTTGGGACGAAAATCACCCTCTAGAAGCTACCCTTTTTGGTATGCCAGACTATAAAGACGAAAACAACAATGCAGTAAAAATACCTGCATTCTTAAAAAATAAATGGAAAAAAGAAGGCAAGAAAAACGATGCATGGGTAAATCCTTCTGCCGTGGCCTTGCGTAAAGACCACAAGTGGAGCCCAATGCAATACGTAACAGCATGGATTGCTTCTTGGGTAGAAGAATTTGGTATCGACGGCATGCGTTGCGACATTGTAGAAAACACCCGAACCTATCGTTGGAAAGAATTTTCAGACGCTTGCAACGCAGCTCTAAATAAATGGCGTGCAAATCACCCAGAAGATCCAGCAAGCAAATGGACCGATGATTTCTATATGACAGGCGACTTCGACCGTGCAGGTATCGACTACAAAGCAGACTATGCAGAAGCTGGTTTCTCTTCAATGGTAAACTTCTATTTCCCAAAAACTGGCGATTTAGACGGCATTGTTTACACATGGCAAGCATACTCAGATAGCATCCAAAAATATCCAAATTGGCACGCATTCAGTTACCTAAACAACTCATACAACCGCGACGCCAACATGGACAATATGATAAACTGCGCCACCACATTCTTGCTTACACCGGGCGTGGCACAAATTTTCTACGGCGACGAAACACTTCGCCCAATGAGCGACGCAAAATACAATGTAGATGCAGCGCAAGCATTCCGTTCTGATATGAATTGGAACAGCATCGACACCACCGTGCTAGCGCACTACCAAAAACTAGGCAAAATACGTAAAGCAAACCCTGTAATAGGCACAGGCAAACAACGCATTATCGATACCCACACTTGCGTGCGCTTTAACGACACCGACAAACTAGTTATACGTGTAGCAGTGGATAATGGAGAGAAAATAAACCTAGGCGGAGCATTCCCAGATGGCACCACCGTAACAGAACTTTACACTGGCCAAACCGCCACAGTAGAAAACGGCACAGTCACCTTCCAAAATCTCCAACACCGCCTAGCAGTGATAAAATAAAGTATTCACCACACACTTTAAAACAACAAAGAGTTGCCCGAAAAGAAAACGAGCAACTCTTTTTTTTGCACCTGTATCACATTATGACACACCCTCCTTTTACCTTTGCTTCAGAAACATAAAATAAGAAACATTAAATAAAAGGAGACAAAACTATGTTAGCATTCGTAATTTTAGCAGCACTTATCATCGAAGCCATCAAATACATCACCAGCGGCGGCAGCAAAGAATTCTGGAGTTAAAAATCGATAACATATGAGATATAAAATTTTTGAAATATCACAGGAATATGGTTTTGACAACTATAAATTAGTTGGATACTGGCAAGAGTATGCAATTTATAGCCCATTTAATTACGATGAAGAAATTCGTTGTATAGGAGAACCTATATTTATCTTGTCAAACAAAAAAGAAACAAGAATTGCAACAAAAGAAGAGTACAATCAATTTATTGAACAATTGGATGAAGATTAGATTGAATTAAACAACTAACTCAATATTGCAATAAAATTTACTTTAATTTCCGAGCCGAAACCTAATTTATATAATTATTATCTTTGAACCAACTATAACAACATACCTAAAAATGCTAAACAAGGAATGGTATAAACGATTAGAAGAAGCAAATAACAACACAAAATTATAGGAGATTAAGATATGGGACTAAACTTAAGATATAGAATTAGCCAAGAGGAAATGAGATACATCTACGAGAGCGCGAAAGCTCGAATGGATTTTCACGTTGAACATGCTAATAAACAGAAAGATATAATTGCAAAACATCCATACTTTAAAACAGAGAAAGAGGCATTACAAGAAGCTCTTAAACTGATAAAGAAAACCAAATTTGATTGCCAGATCTGGGCTGAAATAGAAAAGGGAGACGACGATATTTTTCGCGTCCAAAATAAGTGGATGGTAATCGAAGACTGGAAAGTCAAATTGGCAGCTGAATACATCGGAATGGGCCTT
>CALDPN010000195.1 GCA_937911235.1 uncultured Bacteroidales bacterium | reverse complement strand
CACATAATGCGTTGGCCATCTCCTTGGAGCGACGGTTTCCCAGGTTGGCACATGGAATGTTCTGCAATGGGTTGCAAATACCTTGGCGAAGAGTTTGACATCCATGGTGGCGGTATGGACCTTATGTTCCCACACCACGAATGCGAAATTGCCCAATCTACCGCAGCACTAGGCAAAGAGAGTGTTCGCTACTGGATGCACAACAATATGATTACCATCAATGGTCAAAAGATGGGTAAATCATTGGGCAACTTCATTACACTAGAAGAACTATTCACAGGCAATCACAAACTGCTTGCACAAGCATATAGCCCAATGACTATTCGTTTCTTCATCTTGCAAGCACACTATCGCAGCACAGTAGACTTTAGCAACGAAGCCCTACAAGCCTCAGAGAAAGGTCTTGGGCGACTAATGGAAGCTTACGAACGTTTGGGTAAACTAACAGCATCTGCAGCAAGCACAGTGGACGTAAAAGGCTTAAGAGAGAAATGTGATGCAGCTATGAACGATGACCTTAATTCACCTATCGCTATTTCGCATTTATTTGACGCCTGCAAGGCGATCAACAGCGTGAGCGATGGAAAGGCCACAATCTCTGCCGAAGACCTTGACGAGCTTAAAAACGTGTTTAAACTTTATATCGAAGATATCTTTGGTCTTAAGACCGATGCAAAATCTGACGCAGGCACCGACGCTTACAAAAAAGCAATCGACCTACTACTAAACATCCGTCTAGAAGCAAAACGCAACAAAGACTGGGGCACTTCAGACAAAATCCGCAACGAACTCACCGCCCTTGGCTTCTCAATCAAAGACACCAAAGACGGCTTCGAGTGGAGCTTGTAAGAAGCACTCGCCTTAGAAGTCATCTAATATAAAAGGAAGTTTGGTTTTACTAACGAGCCAAACTTCCTTTCTTTGTGCCTATTAAAATACTACTGCCCTGATGGTAGGAGTATCGTCTCATATCCATTAGGGCAGTGGGAGTAATAACCGTGAATTAAAATAATTTAAAGCAATTGAGCTAAGTCGAAAAACATAGGTTGAGTTCGTTTCTCTGGGTTAAAAGCATTAACCATCACAAAACCGTTTTTCTCATAAAATCCGATAGCATCATTATATGCATCAACAGTAATAAATCTGCAACCAGATTTCTGATTCGTTATGGTAGAAGACTTTATCAATGAAATTAAATATCTACCTACACCAGAAGATTCGTACGATTTATCCACAGCAAAACGACCTATTTTCACCGCAGGGAAGTGCTTCCTACGTTTTTCGTTTACAAATCGCTTACGCATTTGCCTATTGAAGTTGGTTTTTGATTCAAATATTTCTGCTGAAAGATTATCATTAGACAGGGAAAAATAAGCGATGGGATTTCCATTTTCTTCCAATACATACGACACTGCAAGAAGTGTCTTTTTGTATTCCGAAGCTTTACTTAAAATAAATTCGTTCAACTCGGCATCACCACAGTTGAACGAATTGAGAGTTTCTCCTTCTTCTAACTTGCGAAGCGTGTGGAATTCTTGAGTTGTATTTATTGTCACCATAAATCACATCTAATTAAGTTTAACTCTTTATGGGCATTAAACACTCTCTCTCTTTCCTCAGTACTCGCCTTTTTAGGATTTTTGATTAGACGCCAAAAGCGTTCTGCTGCTTTCCCACGAATTTCAATGGGTCCGCCTTCCAAATACAAATTTTTACTCTTCTTCATATCACAAAAGAATTAATTAGGTTTATTAATAAGTTATTACTCAACGCAAAAGTAATAATATTTTACAAAAATAGCAAATATTCTCCGTAACTTTCACATAAACAGGTGCGTATGTAAGTATCAGATGTGTAGGGTCACGGTTGCAGAGCCTGTCGAAGCCCAGCGTGCTGTGTCAGTGATTAAAAACTGCAATGCTTCCCCAAAAAACGCCACTGCCCCGACGGTGAGAATTGTCTCATTTCCGGCAGGGCTGTGGAGAAAGGTATAATGTAATTATTAATCAGATTTCTTAATTAACTATATTTAGCTTCATAGAATAAAATATCTGCATAATCATCTTGTATAGAATCTTTTCTAATGGTCAACGGTGTACTATTGTTATGTTTTAAATAATCACACAAGAAATTTAGCATTTTTTCTCCTCTAGATTTAATTGAAGCATGACCCCAAGGAGACCATGAATTGTTCGTTGCAATTTCAATTTCACTAAAAGATCCTTTTTTATAGGCTTCTTTCTTTATTTCCCAAGGATTATTCCCTATACCTGCATTTTTTATATCTTTAATAATAGTTAAATTACCTAGTGAATTGATAAGTATATTTTTCGCTTTTTCTATTTCTTCATTATTCAAAGAGTTATGAGCATTCAAGTAATTCTCCATCTCTTCTTTCCAATTGGTACTCCATGTTCTCGGCATTACATGTTCTATTTGAACATTGTAATAGTTCTCCCATTTTACGTGAGGAAATTCTATCCCCTTTATATGATTTTCATATTCCATCAAAAAGAATTTAAGTGCTCCCCAACGATGGAATCCAATATTACCTCTCAAATAAGAAAATAAATAACGAAAACCACCTATTAAGGATTGAACATCTATTGACTTACTTAATAAATCATCTAGTTCTGTCTTTATGTCTTCTAATTTAAGATTTCCATTATATAAATCTCGTGCACGAGTAGCAAAACGTCGTTTATCTAATATAGAAGCAATAGGAAGTGCATTTTTGAATAGGACTTTCTCAGTCATTGCTAGACATTCCTCAACTAGATTGTTTTGAGAATCTTTCATCATTAATAATTGTGCAAGGAAAATACGCATTTCCTTAGAACCATTAAGAAACTGAGCCTTCTTCACATGTAGACCTCCTTTGGTTTTCGTATCTGGGAAATACGTATTATACCAATATCCTACAAAATGTGCTATACCACATACAAATGTTCTAATCTTGTTTTCATCCACTATTGGCTCCTTAATCGACTCATCGTGTTGTCTTGCCATACTAAAGTCATATTTGTTAGCATGGTTACAAAACATTTGAAACACCTTAATCTCAGCCTGAGACTCTGAGAATGCGTAATCTGCAGGTTCTCTCAACAATGTTAAATATGCAGATAGAAATTCATCCTCATTTAACAAGCACTCTTTATTCTTTCCAAGAGTTTCATATATAATGCCCCATGCGTCATTTATTTCTGTTGAAAGTTGAACTATATTTACTTGTGAGGCATCGAATTTACTAGTCATATATAACAAACGATTTTTAAGTTTTTCTAGAGTAGTCAGCGGTTTACCTCTATTATTCATTGTTTCAAACACAGCTTGTACATCCAAATTATTTTGAATATACTTTGTGTCAAAAACTAATGCAGTAAATATTTTTTCTTGGAATTTCTTGAGTTCTTGTGGTTTTAGATTTGAAAATTTTTGTTCAAAAAATTTAGATGCAAATTCTAAATTTTCAGTATAAATAGTAGATACGTAGGGAAGTGTATTAATATCTCCTATTATATTTTTCATAAAGAATTTATAGTTATTCCCTTTAATATCTACATATCCGAATCTGCTTACATTCTTACTCTGTATATAATCATTAATTAATTGATTTTTTCCAGTCTTAATTCTTTTAGCAAGTTCATTAATCATTATGACGATAGTTGTCAATCTTTGCTGACCGTCAACAACATTATAAAATTCCATCCCTTTAGTAGATAATTTCTTCTCTAAAGAATTCAATTCGTGAAATTCTATCTGTTGCAAAGTTATTGCTCCTGTATAATGAGGTTGATATTTCTCATTGTTTCTTTTTATGTCCATGATGTCATCCCATATATCGTTGAGTTGTGACTCACCCCAGGCATAACCTCGTTGATAATTAGGAATTCGGAAGCACTTATTTGCAAATAAATTAGTAAGTGTAACATTAGATGCGTCTGTTTGCATAGTTTATAATTCTATTTAGTTTATTGACTATTATTTGTATTTTTTCTCACTATTGCAAATTTATACTATTTCTACTAGTATTGCAATATTATAAGTAACAATAGTAAGACAATATAATTTCTCTTACCACAAAAAAACACCACTGCCCCGACGGGTGAGAACTTAATCTCATTTCCGGCAGGGCAGTAGGGAGTAATAACCGTGAATTAAAATAATTTAAAGCAATTGAGCTAGGTCGAAATACATAGGTTGAGTTCGTTTCTCTGGGTTAAAAGCATTAACCATCACAAAACCGTT
>CALDPN010000194.1 GCA_937911235.1 uncultured Bacteroidales bacterium | reverse complement strand
TGTCTATCCAAAGCGGAGTGCCAGAATGCCCAATAGAGTAAATTGCATTTTCTGCATTGTAGGCGATAGAGTAAATCTTAGCTCTTCCAAAGGTATATTCGTTTAGCTCGTCTGCCACAGTGGTGCATATAAGCTGTGCTGCAGAATAATTTTCTGTGCCACTGACACCTTGCACAGTTTTATCTAGTAAAAAAGACTGCATTTTATACGATTTTGCATTATAAAAAGCGTTTGTACAAATGCCGTGATAGTATGGAGTGGCGCCAGTAGAAAGACTCGCCACGTCTGCCGCCTCGCCTGCATAGTGATATGGATAGCGTAGACCTACAAATGTGGTGCCTTCGCTCATAAGTCTTTTAAAACCTTGAGCACCAAGCTCATCCATAAACATATTTAGGTAATCTTCTCTTAGTCCACTCACCTGTATGCCCACCACAAGAGTAGGTTTTTTACTTGTCTGCTGTCCAAGAGCAAAAGCAGTAAATATAGAAACTAGCCCTATGTATAAAACGAATAATCTTTTCATACTGCAAATATACATATCAGAAATCATTATTTCATTGAAATTTTATATATTTGTAAAAATATTGCACAGTTGGTATGGAAAAATATGTAATTATAGTGGCAGGTGGTAGCGGCAAGAGAATGGGAGGCGAAATGCCAAAACAGTTTCTTCTTGTGGCAGGTAAACCAATACTTATGCACACCGTGGAGGCGTTTGCCCGCGCAGACGAAGGTTTTAAGTTTATTTTGGTGCTACCAGAGGCTCATTTTTCTACTTGGAACTCCCTAGTCGCAGAGTACAATTTCAACATACCTGTAACGTTAGTGGCTGGAGGGGCAGAACGTTTCTTTTCTGTGAAAAACGCATTGGACTATGTGCCAAACAGTGCTCTTGTGGCAGTGCACGATGGCGTGCGTCCTTTTGCTTCTAAAGAGACCATACTTGAGGCGTTTGATGTGGCAGCGGAGAAAGGTGCTGTAGTGCCTGTAATAGATGAGGTGGACTCTCTTCGCAGAGTGCAAGCTGGCGAGTCGCAAGCAGTAAATCGATCAGAATACAAAAGAGTGCAAACTCCACAAGTGTTCCAATCTACAATACTAAAAAGTGCTTATAATCAGGAGTTTTCTTCTCTTTTTACCGACGATGCATCAGTGGTAGAAAGCATTGGCGAGACTATAACACTTACCACTGGTAATGTGGAAAACATTAAAATAACCACACCTCACGAACTACTTCTAGCAGAGGCTTTGATTAATGGATATAAATAAAGCAGACATAAAATATCTACCAGGAATGGGTCCGAAAAAGGCAGAATTGCTTAATAAAGAATTAGGCATTCACACCCTTTACGACCTTATAAATCACTTCCCATACAAGTACATAGACAGAAGTAGATTTTATAAAATTTCTGAGATAGACAATGTCAATACACATATCCAAATACGAGGTCAGATAGTAGGTTTTTCTGTAAAAGGCGACGGCAAAGCCAAACGTCTTATCGCACTATTTTCCGACGGGGAAAAAACTATCGAACTAATTTTTTTCAAAGGGCTAAACTACATTACCGACGCCTACAAAATACGCACAGACTATATAGTTTTTGGCAAACCAAACTGTTTCAACGGAGTGTATAGTTTTGTTCATCCAGATATAGAACTACCTACCGAAGACAGAATAAAAGGTTTTATGCCTTTGTATCACACCACCGAGAAGATGAAAACCCATGCAATGCACTCAAAAGCTTTGCAAAAGTTTATCTACTTGGCACTAAAGCAGTTACCAGAAAAACTTCCAGATACATTGCCAATAGGCATAAGAAAGAAGCATGGTTTCATGGGACTTTTTCAAGCACTTTGGGAAATACATTTTCCTCACAACAACAATCTTTTAGACCTAGCCAAAGCTCGCTTAAAATACGAAGAGTTATTTTACATTCAACTTGCTATTTTGCGTCAGGCAAAAGGTATGCGAGCTGCCACTTATGGGCATGAATTCCTAAAAGTGGGCGATAAATTCAACGATTTCTATTACAATCATTTGCCATTCCCTCTCACAGAGGCTCAAAAGCGTGTGATAAAAGAAATTCGTGCCGATATGCGCGGTCCAAAACAGATGAACCGTCTGCTTCAAGGCGATGTGGGTAGTGGTAAAACCATAGTGGCACTTATGTGTATGCTATTAGCTGTGGACAATGGTTATCAAGCATGTCTTTTAGCACCAACAGAAATCCTTGCACAGCAACACTATTTAGGGCTAAAAGATTTACTCAAAGGCACTGGCGTGAGCGTAGAACTCCTTACCGGTAGTACAAAAAAATCGGAACGCACACCAATTCACGAAATGCTTATAAACGGCGAGTTAAATATCCTTGTGGGTACTCATGCGGTGCTAGAAGACGGTGTGCAGTTTAAAAATCTTGGACTAGCTATTATCGACGAACAGCACCGTTTTGGCGTGGCCCAAAGAGCAAAAATGTGGGCGAAAAACACACGCCCTCCGCACGTGCTAGTTATGACTGCCACACCTATTCCTCGTACCCTTGCCATGACAGTATATGGCGACCTGGACGTGTCTGTAATCGACGAACTACCTCCTGGTCGTAAGCCTATTCGTACCTATCATTTCTACGAAACCAAGCGACCAAATGTATATAGTTTTATTCACAAAGAGCTAGCCGAAGGCAGACAAGTTTATGTGGTTTATCCGCTCGTGAAAGAGTCTGAAAAAATAGATTTAAAGAACGTAGAAGAAGGCTTTGAATCGATGAAACATATCTTCTCCGAAGTGGATGTGAGTATGGTACACGGCAAAATGAAACCAGCCGACAAAGATCGTGAAATGCAAGCATTTGTAAGTGGCGAAACCCGCATTCTTGTGGCTACCACTGTGATAGAAGTGGGTGTAAACGTGCCAAACGCATCAGTAATGGTGATAGAAAACGCCGAACGTTTTGGCCTTTCTCAACTTCACCAGCTTCGTGGTCGTGTAGGTCGTGGGGCAGAGCAGTCTCACTGTATTCTTATGACCAAATACGAAATTTCAGAAGACACTCGCAAGCGACTTTCTATTATGACCGAAACCAATGACGGCTTCAAGGTAGCAGAGGCTGACCTTCAGCTTCGTGGACCTGGCGACCTAGACGGTACTATGCAAAGTGGTCTTCCTTTTGCCCTTCATATTGCAAACCTTGTGCGCGATGGTGGCGTTCTCCAACAAGCCCGCACCGACGTGCAAGAAATTCTTGCTAGTGATCCTCATTTGCAACTCCCAGAGCATCAATTCTTAACTGCGCAATTAAAGTTGAGAGCAACGGATGCGGTAAACTGGTCTATGATAAGCTAAAAATGTTTTTAATGGACGATTTCTGCGTTCTGCTAGCGCTCGCAATCCTCATTTACCACTTGTAAACTCCGGTTGCTCACGCGTCGCACGCCTAAAACTCGTCTCATTAAAATTCATTTTTACATGGGTGTGATAATGTAATTTGTTATTAAAAATTCCTAATTCCTAATTCCTAATTCCTAATTATTTTGTATATTTGTAAATTAATTTGCAATAAAAGTATATAAATTTACAAAATATGAACTTTAACAGCTTGATAGCCAAATTGTTTGGTACAAAATCTGACAGAGATTTAAAAGAAATTATGCCTTACGTAGATAAGGTAAACGCCATATATCCAACCATTTCTGCAATGGATGTGAACGATATGCGTGCACGTCTGCAAGAAATCCGTGCAGAAATTCAGTCTGCAGGCGCAGAAAAGAGAGAAAAAATCAACGCAATTAAGTCAAATATTGAAAGTACAGACCTTTCTGAACGCGAAAATCTATATTCACAAGTAGACAAACTTGAAAAAGAAATCCTTGAAGCGCTTGAAAAAGCCCTAGACAAAAACCTTTCAGAAGTTTTTGCTATCATCAAAGATACAGCACGTCGTTTTAAAGAAAACGAACAACTACGTGTTAAAGCAACCGACTTCGACCGCAAACTTGCTGTGAAATACGACTTTGTGGAAATTGATGGCGACGACGCTATCTACTACAATAGTTGGGAAGCAGGTGGTAATATCCTAAAATGGGAAATGGTGCACTACGATGTGCAACTTATCGGTGGTGTGGCACTTCACAAAGGTAAAATTGCCGAAATGCAAACTGGTGAAGGTAAAACCCTTGTGGCTACCCTTCCAGTGTTTCTTAATGCCCTAACAGGCAACGGTGTTCACGTGGTAACAGTGAACGACTACCTATCAAAACGTGACTCTGAATGGATGGGACCTCTCTATATGTTCCACGGACTTTCAGTAGATT
>CALDPN010000193.1 GCA_937911235.1 uncultured Bacteroidales bacterium | reverse complement strand
TGGCGATGCGATTTGCTACTTGACCTTGGCGAATAAGCTGATTCACGAGGTGAAGAAGAATGCTATTTCCATTGCCGAGGATATGTCGGGTATGCCTGGCTTGGCTTATCCTATCAAGGATGGCGGTATGGGCTTTGATTACCGATTGGCAATGGGTATTCCTGATTTCTGGATTAAATACATCAAAGAGGTGCGCGACGAGGATTGGAAAGCTGGCCACATCTTCTACGAAATGACTAACCGTCGCATCGGCGAAAAAACTATCTCTTACGCCGAATCGCACGACCAAGCCCTCGTTGGCGATAAGACTATCATCTTCCGCCTCATCGATGCCGATATGTATTGGCACATGCAACGTGGCGACGAAACCTTTATGGTCAATCGCGGTATGGCTCTCCACAAAATGATTCGCCTCATGACTGCCGCTACTATCAATGGCGGTTACCTCAACTTCATGGGTAACGAATCTGGTCACCCTGAATGGATCGACTTCCCTCGTGAAGGCAACGGATGGTCTCACAAATATGCTCGCAGACAATGGGAACTTGTAGATAATGAAAACTATCTATATCAAGACCTAGCTAAGTTTGACCAAGCAATGGTAAACCTAATTACATCTGAGAAAAACTATGTAGATGTAAATCTTTACAAATATTGGGACAACTCTGGCGACCAAGTTATAGCATACGGACGTGGCGATTTACTATTCGTATTCAACTTCCACCCATATAAATCATTCTCAGATTATGGTATGTTGGTACTTCCAGGTGAGTACGAAATGGTACTAAATACAGACTCTAAAGATTTTGGTGGTTTTGGTCTTTCTGACGAAAGCATCCACCACTTCACAAGACCTTCTGAAGAATATCCAGATAGAGGTTGGTTGAGCTTGTATATTCCTTCTCGTTCTGCATTTGTTTTACGCAGAAAACCTGCTCCAAAAAAACGTGGTAGAAAACCTAAAAAGAGTGTTTCAATCTAACGAAAAACAATTAGCTATATTGATCGACCCTGGTAAATACGGGGTCGATCGTTTAGTTACTTTGTTGCAACTTATGCAACAAAATCCTCCTCATTATATCCTAGTGGGAGGTAGCATCACTTCTGCTTCTATGGATAAAACCATAGAACTTATACGTCAGTATGTAAATGTGCCTGTAATACTTTTCCCAGGCAATGCATCTCAATTCACTCCAAATGCAGATGCACTTATGTATCTGTCACTTATTTCTGGTAGAAATTCAGATTATCTTATAGGACAACACGTACTTTCTTCTATTCCTATTAAGAAATCTGGTTTAAAAGTAATTCCTGTGGGTTATATGCTAGTGGAAAGCGGCAGAATGACTAGCGTGGAATACATTAGCAATACCAAACCAATTCCTTCAAACAAAGCAGATATTGCAGTTTACACTGCAGTGGCTGGCGAACTTCTTGGCATGCGTTCCATTTATCTTGAAGCGGGTAGTGGAGCAGACCGTCCTGTGCCTGCAGAAATGATTGCTGCTGTGAAGAAGAATATATCTATTCCTCTTATTGTTGGTGGAGGCATACGTTCAGTAGAGGCAATGAAAAACGCCTACGCTTCTGGCGCAGACGTTGTGGTTATTGGTAATATACTGGAAGAAAAACCAGAACTTTATACCGAATTATGTAGGCTTTGACTTTGTTGTAGGTTAAAGTAAGCACCTTTTTTCTGTATAAGCTCCTCGTGAGTGCCTCTTTCTATAATCTTTCCTTTTTCAAGCACACAAATTTCATCTGCATTTCTCACAGTTGATAAACGGTGAGCAATTACTATTGTGGTACGATTTTTCATTAGGTTTTCAAGAGCCTCTTGTACAAGTTTTTCAGATTCTGTATCAAGAGCCGATGTAGCCTCGTCTAGAATTAGAATAGGAGGATTTTTAAGAATGGCACGAGCAATGCTTAGTCTTTGTCTTTGACCACCAGATAATTTACATCCACGGTCGCCAATATTGCTGTGGTAGCCTTGTTCTGTGGCAGAAATGAAGTCGTGAGCATTAGCAATTTTTGCAGCCTTCACCACATCTTCCATAGAGGCATTTTCCACACCAAATGCTATATTGTTGTAGAATGTGTCATTAAATAGAATAGCTTCTTGGTTCACATTGCCCATTAGAGAACGTAGAGAAATGAGTGGCATATTTTTAATGTTCACTCCGTCGATAAGAATTTCTCCATCGTTTATATCCCAAAAACGTGGAAGTAAATCTACAAGTGTAGATTTTCCAGAGCCAGATTGCTGCCGTTGGTATGACCCAATTGGGTTTCTGCTCCAAGTTCATTTTTTGAACCTAATAATACGTGAGCTTCATCTACCATCATTACAGTATTAACAGAACTATCCAATGTTAATCCCCAAGCATATTTTAATATATTAAAGAATAAAGCATTTCTAATATTTTCATCACTATTCATTAATTCACGAATATTAAATACCATAAAATCACTATCTTGTTCAATTGTAGTATGACCATTAAAATAGTATCTTAATTC
>CALDPN010000192.1 GCA_937911235.1 uncultured Bacteroidales bacterium | reverse complement strand
CTCACTTTTCTATCTGAAATACGTTCACGTTCTGTACGG
The DNA here is from genome assembly GCA_937911235.1 of uncultured Bacteroidales bacterium. Classification (GTDB taxonomy): domain Bacteria; phylum Bacteroidota; class Bacteroidia; order Bacteroidales; family Paludibacteraceae; genus Enterocola. The sequence continues at coordinate 32,570 of CALDPN010000192.1, read as the reverse complement.
CGTTTTACTGCGTCTAGGTATGCTTCTACTTCTGCTTTTTGTTCTGCTGTGGTGATTTGTGCCACATAGTCGCTCTCTGGAGCAAGCACCATAAATGTTACACCGAAAGTGGTATCGGCACGTGTGGTGAACACAGTCATGGTGATGTCGCTATCTGCAATAGCAAAGTCCATTTCTGCACCTTCACTTCTGCCAATCCAGTTGCGTTGAGTTTCTTTTAGAGAGTCAGTCCAATCGATTTTATCTAGTCCGTCTAGAAGACGTTGTGCGTATGCACTCACGCGCAAGCTCCATTGGCGCATTACTTTTTGTTCCACAGGGAAACCGCCACGCACAGAAAGACCTTCGCTCACTTCGTCGTTTGCTAGCACAGTGCCTAGTTGTGGACACCAGTTTACACTAATGTCTGCTAGGTATGCTATACGATAGTTCATAAGGATTTCTTGTTGTTTTTTCTCGTCGTAGCTTTTCCACTGCTCTGCTGTGAAGATAGGGGTTTCTGTGCAAGCTGCTTTTACTTTTGCATTACCTTGTTCGTTGAAAATATCCACAAGCATGCTGATTGGTTTAGCAGCATCGGCTCTTTGACAATACCAACTGTCGAACATTTTAATAAATGCCCATTGAGTCCATTTGTAATATTCTGGATCGCAGGTTTTGATTTCGCGGTCCCAGTCGTAGCAGAAACCAATTTTATCTAATTGTTCGCGGTAGCGATTGATGTTTTTCTTGGTTGTGATTTCTGGGTGCTGACCTGTTTGGATAGCATATTGCTCTGCTGGTAGACCGTATGCGTCGTAACCCATTGGGTGAAGCACGTTGAAGCCTTGAAGTCTTTTATAACGGCTATAAATATCTGAAGCTATGTATCCAAGTGGGTGACCTACGTGTAGGCCTGCACCTGATGGATATGGGAACATATCCAATACATAGAATTTTGGTTTACTTTTGTCAGTTTCAACTTTGTAAATGGCATTTTCTTTCCAATATGATTGCCATTTTTGTTCAATACTTTTAAAATTATATTCCATCTGAACGTATTTTTTATAAACGGCACAAAATTAATAAAAAATTAGGAGATTTCAACAATAAAAAAGAGTTGATTCTTGTGCTTGAACCAACTCTTAGTTTGTATTGTTTAGTGGGAACTTAAATTATTTCTTATACAGGAATGTTAACGGAACATCTACACGTTTGCACCAAGAAGCTTCGTCGTGAGCAGTGCCAGGGTAGAAACCATAGCTTAACTTGCCGTTTTCTACTGTGTAACCTTTTTCTTGAGGAATAGAAATTAATTCGTCCCAGAATGGTACATAGTAGTAATCTGATGTTTTGTCGCCACAGTCGAAGTAGATTTTGTGGTTGCTATCGGTAGGAAGTTTGTCTCTTAGGTATGCAAATACAGCTTCTGCCCAACATGTTTCACCGCTAACACTCATGTGTGTTGATACGCAAATTGCAGTGCCGAAAATGTCTGGACGCTCGCACATTGCATAGAATGAAGCAAGACCACCCATACTAGAACCCATTACTGCAGTGTTTTCCATATCTGGTAGAGTAGAGAATGTAGAGTCAATCATAGGTTTGATTGTGTTCACAATTAAATCTACATATTCGTCACCTCTAATTTCTTTTTTGCAATAGCCCTCAAAACCAGTGGTGGTGTATTTTTCGTGGTCGAAGTATTCAGTAAGCACTTTTTCTGGCATAAGGTCGCACACGCGAGTGGCGTTGATACTCCAAATACCCACTGCGATAAAAGGTTTAATTTTGCCTTCTGCAATTAGTCTGCCACCCACTTCGTCAATTTCCCATGCTTGTTTGTTCCAAGAAGATTTTGCGTCGTAAAGGTTTTGACCATCGTGAAGATAAAGAACTGGATATTTTTCATCTGGTGTATAGCAGTCTGGCACCCAAATGTCTAGGTTTACAGTGCTTTTAAATGTTTCGCCTTTAACAGAAGTTCTGTAAAGTTTACCTGTGGTAACTGCTTTTGGAGATTTTGCAAGGGCTATGCCATTCTCATCTGCTACAGGTGCCTCTGGCTCTGCTGGTACGTCTGGAGTGATTTGTTCTGTGTCTGGTGACTCTGGAGTGTCTGGTGTGTTTGGACTTTCTCCAGTGCATGCTGTCATAGCAATTGCTACAACAGTGCTTAAAAGTAATAAGACTTTTTTCATATTGCTTGATTTTAGTTAGGTTCGTGATTTACAAAGATAACAAAATTTTTGTATAAAAAGAAAAGGACTGAAGTTGAAAACTTCAGTCCTTTTCGTGATCCCGGCGGGATTCGAACCCACGACCCACAGCTTAGAAGGCTGTTGCTCTATCCAGCTGAGCTACGAGACCATCCGCAAAATTTGCGAGCACAAAGATAATATAAATTATTTAATTACAAAAGATTTGTACTAAAATATCTTTCAATCCTATCTGCAAGTATTGTTGCAACTCTCTTCTCCTTGCCATATTTGTTTGCCATTTGGATGGCTGCCCACACGTTCGCTCCAGATGATGTTCCGCAAAGTAGTCCGTAAACTTCTGCCATTTTGCGAGTGGTGTATATGGCATCTGCATCAGACACTTCTACAACTTCGTCAATAAGTTTTGTGTCTAAAACTTCAGGAATAAAACCATCGCCAATGCCTTGAATTTGGTGAAGACCAGGTTCATGACCAAGTAGGGCAGACACGTCTTTTGGTTCCACCGCTACGATTTTTATGTTAGGATTTTTCTCTTTTAAGAACTTACCAATACCTTGAAGTGTGCCACCACTACCAAGACCAGATACAAAAATATCAATATCGCCAGCCATTTGCTCGTAAAGTTCCACTGCAGTGGTGCGATAGTGAATGTCTGGGTTGTTTGGGTTTACAAATTGTTGAGGAATGAATGCATTTTCACCAAGTTCTGCTGCCAATTCTTCTGCTTTTTTCACCGCTCCGTCTAGGCTAAGTTCTTTTGGAGTAAGTTCAAGTCCAGCGCCAAGGCAACGAATAATTCTTTTGCGTTCCTCAGACATGTTTTCTGGCATTACAATGATTACTTTGTAACCTTTTCTTACGCCTACAAGTGCAAGACCAATACCTGTATTACCAGATGTAGGTTCAATAATAGTCATGCCTGGTTTAAGTTTTCCTTCTTTCTCTGCTTGACAAATCATATTGTATGCAACGCGGTCTTTTATACTTCCACCTGGGTTTAAAAACTCGCATTTTGCATAAATATTCAAATCTTCACTTACCCTCACAAGTGGGGTGTTGCCTATTAAGTCTAGTATGTTGTTCATATATTTTTATTTGCGGAGCTGAATAAAAAGTGTACTTCTGCGTTACGCTTGCCCTCAAAATCCTCATTTACGCTTAGTAAACTCCGGTTTTTCAGGCTTCGCAAGCCTTGAATTACACCTTTTAATTCAACTCCTTAGTTGATTATTCAATTTTATTACGGACAATGCACGCATTGTCCCTACACCTATAACTCCTAATTCCTAATTCCTAACTCCTAACTTTTAGAACGGATAGCCTACGGCGAAGTGTAGGGCTGTGTCTTTTACGATATTCCAACCAGGAACGAAACGCCAACGTTCGCCATCGCCACGAGAAGGGTCGAATGCTTTAATACCCCAGTCTAGTCGAAGTACGAAATAGTCGAAGTTTAGTCTTAGACCAATACCGTAGCCAAGAGCAATTTGTTCGTAGAATTTATCAAATTTAAATTGACCACCAGGTTGGCCTTCGTCTTTTAGTGTCCAAATATTACCAGCGTCGATAAATGCTGCAATCTCTAGTAGCCAAACAAGTTTTGTTCTGTATTCTAGGTTTATGTTGAATTTTATGTCGCCAGACTGCTTCATATAGTCGATAGTAGATCCTGCATTGTAAGAACCAGGACCTAGTGAACGTGCCGACCAAGCACGCACGCTATTGGCGCCACCACCATAGTAACGTTTTTCGAATGGTAGGATGGTAGAGTTTAAGTATGGTACACCTACGCCTAATCCTATGTGATATACTAGTGAGTTTTTATTATCTACAAGGTGAGTATAACTAAAGTCGAAGTCTGCTTTAGCATATTGTGCAAATGGAATATTTCCTAGAAGATATGAGCCATTGGCATCGGTATTGGCTTTTGCTCCGTAGCATATACCATAAAGTAGGTTGCCCGCAATTTCTGCAGATGCACGCACATTGTAGAAATTGTTGTATGATTCGTTTTTCTTGTTGGTGAATGAAATGCCATAACCAGCACTCATAATAAAGTGGTCTTCGTAACTATATTTCAGAAGTGAATTGTTGATTGTTTTCCTGAAATTGTCTGAGATATATGGCAGATATACATAATTTAAGTCTAGCAAACTCACAGAGTGGTTTATTCTTTGCTTTGTTTGCCAATTGTATCTCATACCAAGACCAGCAATAATACGTGAATATTCGTCGCGGATTTGGTAACTAAAGTTTAAGTGCAATTCTGTGTTTGAAGTATTGTCTTGGAAGAATTTTCTGCCTACAAATGGGAATAAAATGGTAGGGAAACCAATGCTAGCCTCTGTGCCAACTTCCCAAATAGAGCGATGACCAATGATAGATTCGTTTGCTCCACGCACTTGAAACTTAAACTGTTCGCCTCCTTTGAATATGTTGTTGTGGCTGTATCCTAGTTTACCTGCTATACCAAAGTCGCCTTCGTTGTTTGTGCCTTCTAGTTCAAAACTAAACGATTGTATTTTATCTGGTGTGATAACGATATTACAATCTAGTTGTTTCATTCTAATGGTGTCGTTGGTAGATGATGTTTCGATACCATAAAGCAAGCTATCTTGTTGTAGAGCGTTTTCTACAATTCTAATGCTATCTTCTGCCTCGTTGAAAGATACGTTTAGATATTTAAATATCTTAAGGGATGCAAGTTTTGCGTATGTTTGGTCAACAGTTTTTTCGTTGTATAAAGAGTTGCTATTTATGCTAGTAAGATTGTGTAGTGTGCTTTTTCTAACGAAATCGTTGTTGGAATAGATATTTAGATCTTTATATTTTTCGTATTGCATTGTAGATATAGCACTGTCGTTTGATAGTGATGCTACGTCGTCTGTTAGAAAATAGTTTACATTTCTAACATTGTATTTTTCGTGCTCTATGCTTATAAACTCATTTCTACCAACAAGTTTACGCATTGGTCGCACAATCATGTCTATTCTCACTTGTTTGTTGCCCACTGCTGTGTCGGCAAGAAAACCTATATATTCCTTGTCGAAAGTGAAGAACCCTTCTGTTTGAAGTAGGTCGGCAATTCTTCCCCTCTCTTTTTCAAGTACGTCTATATCAAATAAATCACCTCTTTTGATAAGTGAGTTTGTGGTATCTGCTAGTACAATCTCTTCTATCTCGTCATTTTTGATTTTGTATCTAATGTCTTTTATTCTATATGGAGTGCTAGCAGTAATGGTGTATTTTACCTTTGCTTTTTTCTTTTTAAATGTGGTGGTGTGATCTACTTTTGCATTTAAGTAGCCTTTGTTGTTCATGGCTTTTTTAAGCTCGTTTGCCGACGATTCTACAAGAGTAGAGTCGTAGATAACTGGAGCGTCACCAATTTTTTGCAGGAAACGGTTTATCCATAGTGTGGTGTCTGGGCTAGATATGCTATAAAGTCCAAGGTTGAACGGAATAAACTTGAAAAGTTTTAGGTTTGGTTGTTGGCGTAGGTAAACACTAAAGTCTGTGTCTTTTACGTCTTTGCTGTCGGCAGTAATGCTTACGTGGTCGAGTAGATATTGTCCTTCAGGTACGTATTTAGTTACGTTGCAACTACTTAGTAGCAACGCAAGCGAAAATATGATATAAAGGATAAATCTATTTCTTCTCATTTTATAAAACTATGAGTGGCGATATTTTGTCCACAATCTACAAAAATAATATAAAAATATAAGAAATAGACAAATTTCGGCTGAAATATATACAAAAAAGAAGCTCCCAATTTCTTGGGAGCTTCACGTTATATAATCTTATAAGATTAAATCCAACGTAGGTAGCAGAAGTCTTGACGGTGAGGAAGTGCGTCGTTTTTAGCATACATACGGATTGCGCATTTGAATGAACCACCAGTGGTAGGAATCATTTCAAGTTTTGCAGATACTTTGTTGCCTTCAACTTTAACTTCGGTGAATGGAATTACTTTGTGTAGTTTTTCAGCACCATCAATCATTTTAACTAGTACTAGTTCGAAACCTAGACCGTTTGCAACAACTTCTTGTTTAGCGTCAACAGATACAGTAACTAATTGTTTAGCAGCGCTGTCTGCGATGTAGTGAGACATGTTGTTTACAGATGTTTCTAGAACTTCGATGTTGTCCCAGTTAGCAGCCATGTTTTCTTTCCATGCTACGATTTCTTTAGCTTTAGCGTTGTTGTTAGCTTTAAGTGATTTAGCACGTTTAGCTTGTTTGCTATAGAAACGATCGATATAGTCATCTAACATACGTTTTGTAGTGTAGATAGGAGCGATCTTAGCTAAAGAGTTTTTAATGTATTGAATCCATTCTGGAGAGTATCCTTTGCTGTTTTTAGCGAAATACAATGGAATGATTTCGTTTTCAAGCATTGAATAGATTGTAGCAGCGTCAAGTTGGTCTTGTTGTTGTTGGTTAACGAAAGTACGTTTTTCGGTTAGAGCCCAACCTGCACCTTCTTTGTAACCTTCATACCACCAACCGTCAAGAACTGAGAAGTTTAATACACCGTTCATTTCAGCTTTTTCGCCAGATGTACCAGATGCTTCTAGTGGACGAGTAGGAGTATTTAACCAGATATCAACACCAGAGATTAAACGTTTAGCAAGAGCCATGTCGTAGTTTTCTAAGAAGATAATTTTACCTAAGAATTCTGGACGACGAGAAATCTCGATAATGTTTTGGATTAATTTTTGTCCTGGAGCGTCAGCTGGGTGAGCTTTACCAGTGAAGAAGAACTGAACTGGGTAGTTAGGATTGTTAACAATCTTAGCTAGACGGTTAAGGTCTGTGAATAATAGGTGAGCACGTTTGTAAGTAGCGAAACGACGACCGAAACCAATTGTTAATGCGTTAGGGTTGATGTTTTCAGATAGGCTTACGATACGAGCTGGGTCACCTTGGTTTTTCAACCATGATTCTGTGAAACGAGCTTTGATATAGTCGATTAAGCGTAGTTTAAGCGCTTTACGTGTTTCCCAAATTTCTGCGTCAGAAACATTGTAGATGTTTTCCCAGTGAGCAGTGTTAGATTGGTCTGCAAGGAATTGTTCGCCGAATGATTTAACGTGAAGTTTTTGCCATTCAGATGCAGCCCATGTTGGGTAGTGAACACCGTTAGTTACATAACCAACGTGAGATTCTTCTGGGTAGTAACCTTTCCAGATAGTTTTGAACATGTCTTTAGACACTTCACCGTGTAACCAGCTCACACCGTTTACTTCTTGGCAAGTGTTGCAAGCAAATACTGTTACAGAGAATTTTTCTGTTAAGTCACCAGGATTTTCACGACCCATGTTCATGAAGTCTGTCCAAGAAAGACCTAGTTGGTTTGCGAAGTCGTTCATGTAATATTGGAATACGCCTTCTTCGAATTTATCGTGACCAGCAGGAACTGGAGTGTGAGTGGTGAATAGACCAGAAACACGTACAAGTTCCATAGCTTCGTTGAAGCTAAGACCAGTTTTGATGTAGTCGATTAAACGTTGAACGTTTAAGAATGCAGCGTGACCTTCGTTACAGTGATAGATTTCTTTAGATAGACCTAGTTCTTTAAGAGCAGCCATACCACCGATACCAAGCATAATTTCTTGTTTTAGACGGTGTTCGTTGTCACCACCATAAAGTTGGCTAGTGATTGTGCGGTCTGCTTCGTTATTTAAGTCTGTGTCTGTGTCTAGAAGGATAAGGTTGATACGACCAACTTTTACTTTCCATAGGTTTGCGTAGATGTTACGACCTGGGTAAGCAACAGAAATAGTGATAGGGTCACCATTTTTGTCTAGATATTGTTCTAGAGGAAGTTTGTCGAATTCTTGAGCTTCGTAAACAGCGATTTGTTCACCGTTCATTGAAAGGTTTTGGGTGAAGTAACCAAAACGATATAAGAAACCGATAGCAACCATGTCAACGTTGCAGTCAGAAGCTTCTTTTAAGTAGTCACCAGCAAGAACGCCAAGACCACCAGAGTAGATTTTTAGGATATCAGTTAAACCGTATTCCATGCTGAAGTAAGCAACTGAAGGAATAGTTTTAGAAGGTTTAACGTTCATGTAAGCAGAGAATTTAGCGTAAACATCTTCCATACGTTTTAGGAAGCCTTTGTTTTTAGCTAGTTCTGCGTATTGTACGCTGTTAAGTTTTTGAAGGAATAAAACAGGGTTACCACCGCATTTTGTCCATAATTCTGGATTCATTTCTGTGAATAGATCCACTGCTTCATAGTTCCATACCCACCATAAGTTGTTTGCGATTTCTTTAAGTTTCTCAAACTTAGCAGGCACATTGAATTGTACAGTAATAGGTGTCCAATTAGGATAATTAGAATTACTTACTTGTAGTTTCATTTCTTAAGTTTAAAGTTAATAATTATGTTTTTTTAATATTTTTTGCTTTTAATTCTATACAACGAGTGTAATAAAAACTTTGCAAAGATAAGGTTTATTTTTGCAATTTCAAGTTTTTTTTATGAAAATATTTTATCCCATCTCTCTTAAGTAGTGCATCAGTTTTAGGCTTACTACCTCTAAATTTAACGTATAAATCCATTGGATGCTCGGTGCTGCCCTTTGAAAGGATGTTTTCTCTAAAACTTTTTGCCACAGTTTTGTCGACGCCACCTGCTTCTTGAAACACAGAAAATGCGTCTGCATCTAGCACTTCTGCCCATTTGTAGCCATAATATCCAGCTGCATAGCCTCCGGCAAACAGGTGAGTAAAGTGAGTACTCATACAGCAACCGTCTATTGAAGGGAAAAGTTGGGTTTTCTTCCAAGCATTTCTTTCAAATTCTATTACGCTTCCATCAAATGCCTCTTTTATGCCGTGCCAAGCCATATCTAAATAACCAAAACTTAATTGTCTGATGCAAGAATATGCTGCAAGGTATTGTTCAGAAGCTTTAAGTTTTTCTACAAGTTCTGTAGGAATTACCTCGCCAGTTTGGTAATGAATAGCTGTTTTATTTAAAAATTCTGGCTGGCTAGCAAAGTTTTCCATTATTTGAGAAGGTAGTTCTACAAAGTCTCTATACACGTTAGTGCCACTTAGGCTTTCGTAAGGAACCTCTGAAAGCAGCCCGTGTAGGGCATGACCAAACTCATGTAGGAATGTTTTAACCTCGTCGTAGGTAAGCAGAGCAGGACCACCTGCTGTAGGAGGTGTGAAATTCATTACTAGAGATATAAGTGGACGACTATCTGTGCCATCGGCGTTGTAGTATTGACCTTTAAATTCTGTCATCCAAGCACCCTGACGTTTGCTCTTGCGTGGGAAAAAGTCGGTGTAAAGTAGCCCCATAAACGTATCATCTGCATCATACACCTCAAATAAGTCCACATCTTTATGATATACAGGAAGCTCCTTGTTTGGCACAAATTTTATGCCATAAAGGTCTGTTGCTAAACCAAATACACCTTTTTTTACTCTTTCAAGCTCAAAATATGGTTTAAGGTCTTCTTCGCTGTAATTGTATTTTTCTTCTTTATATTTTTCACTGTAAAAAGCCCAGTCGTATGGCATTAGAGTGAAGTTATCATCATGGTTTAGCTTTTTTGCATACTCCTTTATAAGTTCTCTTTCTTTTATAGCAAAAGGCATATATTTTTCTAGTAAATCGTCTAGCAAACTATATACAGCACTGTCATTTTGTGCCATAGTGCGCTCAAGGCGATACTTGCTATAGTGAGAGCGGTCCATTATCTGAGCCACTTCAAGGCGTTTGTTTACTATATTTTTAATGTTTTCAGAGTTGTCGTTTTCATCACCCTTGCTAGTTTTGGTGTTGTATGCCATGTAAAGCTCTCTTCTTAGCTCTCTGTTTGTGGCATATTGCATAAAACTAATATAAGAAGGTGCAGATAGGTCTATAACCCAACCTTCAAGACCTTTTTCCGTAGCCTTTTCTTTTGCTGCGGCCACGGCATATTCAGGTAGCCCATCTAGGTCTTCTATATTATTAAGGTGTAGGGTATAGGCATTTGCCCCTTGTAGGGCAAGGCGACCAAAGTTGAATGTAAGCAGACTTAGTTCGCTAGATAGGGTTTTAAGTCTTTCTTTTTTGTCTTTGTCTAGGTTTGCACCTGAACGCACAAAACCTATATATGAGTCTTCTATAAGCTTTTTCTGAATAGGGTCTGAGTAGTTTTCAATATTTTCATACACCTTTTTTACTCTAGCAAATAGTGCTTCGTTTTGTTTTATTTTGCTTGAAGCTTCTGATAGAATAGGAGAGTATTTCTCTGATATAGAGTCTAATACGTCGCATGTTTCAGCCTCTGTAAGGTTGAAAAGCACGCCACACACACGTGAAAGTATAGCACCGCTATTTTCTAGTGCCAGTATGGTGTTTTCAAAGGTTGGTTCCTCGGTAGAGTCTGTAATTTTCTTTATATCTTCTTCTTGTTCTTTAAGACCTAGTTCTAATGCTTCTGCATAGTGGTCTAACTCTATTTTGTCGAAAGGTACTGCAGAGAATTTTAGGTCAAATTCTTGCAAAAATGGGTTTGCGTTAGCCATAGATAACGTTACGAAAATAAATAATAAGGTTAATTTAAAGGATTTAAATGTCATGCTCGTTGATGCGTGCTGCTCGTTCTATACCATTAATTTTTAGAGCTTCTGTACAAATCTTTTTGATGTCATCAACGTGACTAACATACACATTTACTTTGATATTAAAGATGCCGTCGAATGTTTTTACTGTTAGTTTTTGGATATTAGCATTCAAATCTTCTGATATTATCTGTATAATATCCATTAAGATATGCTTTCTATCAATGCCCTCTATCTCAATGCCTGCACTATAGACTTGTTCTTTGGTTATTTCCCATTTCACTTCTACAATTTTAGGCCCGTGTTGAGATTTAAGTTTTAGGGCTTCAGGACAATCTCTTTTGTGTACAACAACTCCGTTTTCTGTTTGAAAACCAATTACGTCGTCGCCAGGAATAGGTTTACAGCATGGAGCAAGATTACAATCTGAACTTTCTATTGTTTCTTTGTTCTTTTTACCTTTGCTTATAAGGAAACGTGGGGTAAGAGACCTAATAGTAAGTCTTTTTGTTTTGTTTCTAACAAGTTCTGGTATTTCTGTTAGTGAAATTTCTTCCTTACCTATTTTAATAAGCACATCGTCTAGAGATTCTAGTTTGAAATGGTCTAGCAATAGCTTAATAGTTTCTTGGTTGAAGTCTTTTTTCACTACATAACCAAGTGCTTCTAGAGTGTCGCGAAGAATTTCTTCACCTTTTTTTCTAAATAGTTTAGAACTTTGTTTGAATATGGTAGTAAGTTTTTCTTTTGCTTTTACTGTGGTAACATAGTTTATCCACTCTGGCTGAGGTGTTTGGCCTTTGGCAACAAGTATTTCTACTTGGTCGCCACTTTGAAGCACGTAGCTTAGTGGCACAAGTTTGTTGTTTACTTTTGCGCCAATACAGTGCATGCCTATATCTGAGTGAATGTCGAATGCAAAGTCGAGTGCAGTGGAACCAGAAGGCAAGGTTTTCATTTCGCCTTTTGGTGTAAACACAAAGATTTCTGCATCGTAAAGTGTAAGTTTAAATGTATCTAAGAAATGCATTGCATTTGAGTCTGGATTTTTAAGTAGCTCATTTACAGTGCTTAGCCATTCTTCTATCTTAGATTCACTAGAAGAGTAATCTTTTTTGTAGTTCCAGTGTGCAGCAAGACCTTTTTCTGCAATGTCGTCCATTCTTTGGCTACGTATTTGCACCTCAATCCACTGACCATCTGGACCCATAACGGTCACGTGAAGGGCTTCGTATCCGTTTGCTTTTGGAGTGTTTAGCCAGTCGCGTGTTCTGCCTGGGTGTAGAGGATAGATAGATGTGATAAGGTTGTATATTTTAAGACATTCTATCTTTTCGTCGGCACCTGGGTTTGGTTTGAATACGATACGTGCACCTAATATGTCGTAAACTTCTTCAAATGGAATATGTTTAGCTTCCATTTTTTTCCAGATGGAGAATGCAGATTTTATTCTTTCTTTCATTATAAACTCATAGCCGTAGCTATTTAGTTTGTTCATAATAGGAAGAGAGAATTTGTCATACACGGCCATGCGTTTTTCGCGTTCGGCTTCTAGGCGATTAGATATGTTTTCGTATTTTTCTGGGAAGTTATATTTAAAGCTTAGGTCTTCAAGCTCTGTTTTAATGGTAAATAGACCTAGTCGGTGTGCAAGTGGAGCATAGATATACTCGGTTTCGCCCGCAATTTTGTATTGTTTTGCCACAGACTGTGAGTCTAGAGTGCGCATATTGTGTAGGCGGTCGGCAATCTTAATTAGCACCACGCGAATATCTTCCGACATGGTGATAATAAGTTTTCTAAAGTTTTCTGCTTGTGCCGATGCTTGATCGCCAAATACACCACCAGAAATTTTGGTTAAGCCTTTTACAATTTGGGCTACTTTTTCGCCAAATAGGTCTTTAATATCGTCTACTGTGTAGTCGGTATCTTCTACTACGTCGTGCAGTAGGGCAGCGCAAATAGATGTAGAACCCAGTCCTATATCTTTACATACGATATGGGCTACTGCAATAGGGTGTATGATATATGGCTCGCCTGAGCGTCTGCGCACACCTGCGTGTGCAGATTTTGCAAACTGATATGCCTTTCTGATTATCTCAGTTTTTTTGCTATGATGAGAGTTTACATAATCATTTAGTAGCTCTTCAAAAGCTTTGTCCATTATCTCATTCTCTTTCTGTAATACTTGCGCTTTGGACATAGTAGTAATTTTTTAGATTACATTAAACATTAATTCCACTCTGCAAAACGTGGGGTTTTGTATTGTTCGTTGTTTGTTTTAAATCTTATTGTAAGCATTAGCTCGTGTGTGCCAGATGTATAACCTTGTAGGTGAGTAAGGTTGAAGTCGTATGCATAACCTAGTCTTACATAGTCGGTTATATTAAATCCTATCATTGGCACAATAGATTCTGCCACAAATAGGTCGCTCATTCTGTATGCTACACCAAACCAAAGAGCTTTTGTATAGTTTACAATAAGGCTAAGTTCTTCGTTTACTGTTACACCATTGTAGTGTGCAGAGATAGCAGGCACGATATCCCAGTCTCTTCCCACTTCAAATTTATATTTTGTGTAAAGATAATAGTTTACAGGTGAAAATCTCAAGTTTTCTTTCATAAAGAATTCTTGAATATGTGTTAAAGACGCACCGATAGTCCAGTTTTTAAGTTGGTATTGGATGCCAAAGTTTACATTTGGTCTCACGTGACTGTCTTTGTCGTAATATTCTGTAGGGTCGCCTTCTTGTTCGTAAATATTGCCAGATGCATCGTATTGAGCAAATGTGGCACCAGCACCCAAACCAAATGAAAGTTTGTGATTTTCACCTAGTGGAATATGATAAGCATAGTTCACTGTGGCGCTATAGGTGTTTAGAGGGCCATATTTATCGTAAATAACAGATAAACCGAAACCAGAGTTTATAGAAGGTGCAAGGATGTCGAAGTTTAGAAGTCCGGTGGTAGGCGCACCTGCAAAGTCCATAAACTGATGACGTGCAAGCATTGTGATGTTTGCATATATTGAGTTACCTGTAAGGGCAGGGTTGTAATGTGTCTGTGTAAACAAATGCTGACTTACTTGTACGTCATTTTGTGCCATTAATGACATTGGCATTAATAGTAGCACTAACCATATTTTATTTAGTATTTTCATTTGTTATATGTTTTTAGTTTTCAATTATCTTGAAACTGGTTCTACGATTCATTCTGTGTTCGCCTTCTGTGGCTGGTCTTGCAATAAGTGGATGACGTTTGCCATAACCTTTCCAAGAAAGTCTTGTGCGGTTGATACCTGCGTTTACTAGGTAGTCAACAACAGATTTTGCACGTTCTTCTGACAGTTTGTCGTTGTATTCGTGTGTGCCACGAGAGTCGGTGTGTGACCCAAACTCAAGTTTTAGCGTTGGATTTGATTGTAGCAGAAGAATAATTCTGTCTAACGCTGCTTTTGACTCTGGAAGTAGTTTTGCACTATCGAAGTTGTAATAAATATCGTATAGGAAAATTTCACGTCCCCAAGAGTTTGTGTTGCTTGAAATAGACGCAAGGTCGAACTGACTATTGTTGCTATCTGTTTCTGAATATCTAAAAGGCTTACTACTAATAGATAGGAAGTTTGGTTTGTTTACCTTCACTTGATATTCTTTTCCGTTTTCTAGATCGGTGAATGTGTATCTACCAGTAATGTCTGTTTTGGTTTGTTGCACCACAGTGCCATCTTGAAGGAGCATCACGTCTTCGTTTATGATAGGCTCGTTGGTTTCCATGTCGTAAACTCTACCGCTAATAGACATAGCAGCTTGAGATAGATAGAAGTCTTGTTCTACAGGGAAACTACCAATTGATGTTTTTTGAGTTTTTGCCATGGCAATATCAGAAAGGTAACCCATGCTACTTGCAATAAGTTTGTAGAAATCGCCTGCCTCTACGAATGCGTAGTAGTAACCTTCTTCGTTTGTTTGTACTGTTTGAGATTTGCCCATGCCGTTTAGGATTACTTGTGCTCCTGATAGTGGCTCGCCAGTTTTCTTGTCGTAAACATGGCCAGAAATCATAGTTGCAGAGAAGATACCTTTAAATCTGTAGATATCGTCTTTTGTTTCTGTTTTTCTGTTGCTTATAAGGAAAGCTTCATCATTTTTTTCTGAAACAATAATGTTGATGTCGTCGAATGATGAGTTGATTGGGCGATATAGGTTTTGTACGCCAGAAATAGATTTGCCATCGATAATGGCGCTATATAGGTCGTAGCCACCAAAGCCAACTCCGCCGTCTGAAGCAAAAATAAGTGTGTTTGCTACCACGTATGGGAAGGCTTCGTTGCCTGCGGTGTTAACTACTGCACCTGCGTTGATAGGGGTGTAGTCCCATTTGCCGTTTTGTTTCTTTTCAATGTACCAAATATCGCTTCCACCATAGCCTCCTGCACGGTTTGATGTAAAGTATAGGCGTTTGCCGTTTGCAGAAAGAGCAGGGTGTGCTGCATCTGTGTGGCGGTCGCCAATAGGAAGCAGACCTTTATTTACCCATTTGTCTTTTTTAAACACTGAGTAATAGATGAAGCAGTCGTTGTTTTCGTTATTTATACATTTGGTATAATACATTATATTATTGAGTGTATCTACTGCAAATGTGCCAATATTTGGTTTGCTACCAGATTTCACCATATTATCTACAGAGCGAGAAGTGCTAAAGTCGTCGCTAGAGTCTGAGAAATACATTTGTGAACGATATTCATCTTTGCTTTTAGATGTGGTAGCGTAGATGATACCAGATTTGTAGAAGCCAATACCGTATTCTAAGTCTGAAGTGTTTACTCCAGAGATGTATTCTTCTGGTGAAATAGGGTTTTGTGAACTATAAAGCATTGCAAAATCGCAAGATGCTTTTAGATTTTTAACTAGTGGGTTGGCAGGTTGAAGTCTTTCTACTTCTTCAAATGCTGCTTTGGCTAGTTTGTATTTGCCTAATTTTTGAAGGTTTTTACCATAAATAAGGTATGCATCAGCCTTTTGATAGCCAGATATAATAGCATCGTTTAGGTAATTTACAGCTTCTTCTGGATTGTTTAGGTTTGAATAACACTCGCCTATGCGATAAAGTGCAAATGCCTCTTTGTCTGTTTTTGTGCTGTCGGCATTGCTAAGTGTTTCTTTATATTCTACTATGGCACCCTCGTAATTTCTTTTTAGGAATTCTGTGTTGCCAGTAATATTAGAGCCAAACGATGGCATTGTTAAGCCAAGTAAGCAAAATATTATAGAAATGCGATTTAGTTTCATAGTATATTAGCGTTCTAGGGTTAGTGTTGATTTAATTACTTCTAAATTACCATCTTCTGTAGGAATGAATACTGTGTATAGGTAAACGCCTTGTTTTGCATCTACTCCATTGTGTGTACCATCCCAACCTTCTGTGCCTTCATACATTAGAGTACCTTGACGGTCATATACTTTTAAGTCGTAATCTGCTAGGAATACGTCGTTTACACCGTCGCCATTTGGAGTGAAGATATTTGGGAATATGGTAGATTCTATCACTTTTGTTTCTTCTAGAGTCCAAATACAGCCATTTTTGTCGGTCAACAACATTTTAAAGTCGTTTGTAGATAGACCGTATGCAAATTCTTTAGCCCAGAATAAGTTGCTTGGACCTTTTGCTGGTATTTCTTCTTCGTTGATAAATAGAGAATAATCTATGAAACCTTCAGTAGCATCTACTACCACATATCTGCCACTTACCATAGGTTCTGGCACTGTGATTGTCATATCATATTCTGGTTCTGGATAGATTTTTGTTTCTACTGTGTTTACGTCTTTTGCAATATTTGCTGCGCAATTTGCATCTTTAAGTGCTGTAAGAGTAAATACGGTGTCTTTAACAGGAACAACTTCTTCTGCAATAAATACCTCTGCAAGAGTTTTTTCGGTACCATCAGGTAGGGTGTAGGTGAAAGGACCTTTACCTTTAAGTGTGATAGTCACTTCTGTTTGTTGATTTTTACATAGGTAGTCTTTGCTTGTTTCAAGCACAGCTGTAGGACGAGGATTTACTTGTACAAGTACTGTGTTTGATACAGCGCTACCGCAACGGTTTGTAACCTCAAGTTTTAGTGAGCGATTTGTTTCACCTATAATAAATTTATGTGACAATTCTTTGCTTGTGCCTATTACAATATTGTCTAGTGTCCATTCGTATTTTGTAACACCAGGATTTGATTCTATAGTAGGCTTAATGGTGTAGGTAGATTCGTCGCAGAAACTTCCTACTTCGTTTACTTGAACAAATGGAATATCGCCTGTAATGCCTACAGTGAATGTCATTTCTTCGGCAAACTGACATTCGCCTCTAAAGAAGCGTATTGCGTATGCACCTGCGCCAAGGCCAGAAACTGTAATTTTATCGTTGCAGTCGAAACCTTTTAAATCTTCTGTATACTCTCTATGGCTTACTTCTTTTACTTCTTCCACTTTGGTTGGCTCGTAGCAACCTTGTGTCCAAATAGTATCTTTATAGGTAACATTTTTGGTGATAAGTTCACCAAGTTCGTTGTATGTAGGATTACCTTCTTCGTCTAGCACTGGCTCTTTTTCTACTCTGTTTTTGGTTTGAACAGGGTGGAATTTGTTTGTAAATTTCAAGTCTGGTGCTATAATTTCGTGTTGATTTGTGATGTCGAATAGTTTTACGCTATAGTATCTAGCAGTGTCGTTTGTAGCTACAACTTCTTCTCTACCTACTATTGTGAAGGTTACAGATGCGGTTTTGTCTGTTTCACAAACCACATTTGCAGCGGGTTTTGCTGTAAGTGGATCTACAGTTAGAGTTTCTGGCTCGTTGATGTAGATAGTTTCAGGGGCGCTAGTTACACAACCATTGTTGTCTTTTACAGAAGCAATGTAAGAGCCTTGTGCAAGGTTTTCGAAGGTGCCGATTGAGTTGATGGCTTCGAAACTGATGTTTTGGCCCACAAGTGTGTATGTGTATGGAAGTGCACCACCTGTTGCAGTGCCAAATACTTTACCAGTGGCGCTGCCTGCGCAAGATACGTTGTTTTTATTTGGATTGTAAACAAGCTCTTCTGTTAGGGTAGTGATTGTTTGTGTGGTGCTTGCTTCACAACCATTTGCGTCGGTAATGTTAAACTCGTATGTGCCATCGGCAAGGTTTGCAACAACACATTCACCACCGATAGTAGTAATACTACCTGCAAACTCTGCATCGGTAGATACCACTGTGTAAGGCTCTGTGCCTTTAGAAATATTGAATTTTAGAGCGCCAGTGGCTGCACCGTAGCAAAGCACGTCAGTTTTGTTTACTAGTGTTACTTCAAGTTTGTCTGGACGAGCAATGTTGAAGGCAACAGGTATGCTACAATTGTATAGGTCTTCAATAGTACCTGCATACACGCCACCTGCAAGATTTGAAATTTCTATGTTTACAATATTGCCATCTATAGTAAAGGTGTATGTAGCCTCGCTATATGGAGCATTGTCTTTGTTTAGAGTAATTTTGTATGGTTGGTTGTCGTTGATGAAAATACCACCACGCACAGCGAGAGTAGCAATACCGTCGGCAGATTCGTAGCATTTTGCTGCAGTGGTTCTGGCTTCTTGCACAATAGAAAGGTTTTTGTTTTCTATTACAATGCTATTTAAAGCGGTGTTTGTTTCACAACCATTGGCATCTTTTACGTATGCTGTGTATGTGCCAGCTTGAAGCGAAGAGAAGGTGTTGCTGTATTGCTCTGTGGCAAAACCATCTAGGCTGTATCTGTATGGAGCTTTACCGCCTTGTGCAACAATGGCGATTGTACCATTTTCACAAACACTGGCTGTAGTGGCTGTTTCTGTGATTTTAAGTTCGCTAGGCTCGTTGATGGTGATATTGTCTGGACCAACAATGCCATTGTCGTCTTTTACATACACAGAATATGTGCCTGCGCCAAGGTTTTCAAATTTGTTACTTGTTTGTTGAAGAGCGAAGTCTGCAGTTAAAGAGTAGTAGCAGTTGCCTACTGCATCTGATACGGAAACTACGATGCTTCCTGTTTTCGCACCATTACAACTAACGTCTGTTTTGGTAGTGCTAAATGTTAAAGCATAAAGAGAAGAACTTACGCAGATAGTTAAAAGTAATATTATGCTGCGCAAAAATGTGATTTTTGTTGTCATAAATTTATTAAGGTTTTCACAAAGGTATAAAAAAAAACAAAAAAAAGCGACTTTTCGGGTGAAAAATCGCCTATTTTCTTAAAAATTGCAAACGTTTTATTAACGTTTAAACCTTTTGATAAGGTATTTAATAATGCTATATCCTATTGAGAGTTTACTTATAGGATTGCTCAATAAACTTTTTCCAAAAATAAATGTTTTAATAATACTAAACCAATTGCTGCTATCGGTGTAATATGCTTTAGCCTTTGCGTATTGATTAGCAATATTTTCTTCTTTTCTTGCAATCTGCAACCTTAAAAGTTCCTTTTCGGCCATGACTGCATCTATGTTTTTAAGTTCTGAGTATCTCATGGCTGTATGTTTTGTTGTTCAGATTGTTTGTTAGATTCTTTGTCTGAGAAAATAATTTTGCTCAGTGCGCCAATGATAGGATTCAAGAATATTTTTTCCTTGAAAAGTATCATAATAGTTAAGGCTATGGCATAAATACCTGCAACGATGCAAACTCCTGGTATCATACTAGAAAACACCTCGTTGAGCCATAGCAAAAGCAACACAGAAAGGTATGTAAAAATAATAACAGAAATGAGTATGCAAACTACTACAAGTAGGATAAGAGAAATTATTTTTGATAGTTTCTCTAGGAGTTCCAATCTGATGAGGTCGAAACGCATGTTTGCGTAACTCTTCATCTCATTTAAAACTTGTTTGTAATCTGTTGTCATAGCTTATTTCTTTTCTGTCACTGCTTCATCTGCAGCATCTTGTGCAATTACCTCGTCAACAATAATTTCTAGGTCTTCTAGGTTGGTTACAGATTTTACTTTTTCTGTGATTTTTGCAAGAAGTTCGTCTATTTTTTCTTTGCTAAAACCTTTGGCTTTAAGTAGTTCTATAATTTTGCCACGAAGCTCTGCTCCAGATGTTGGCGCAAGTAAAAGTGCTGCTGCAGCACCCACTGCAATACCACCTGCAAATATCAATAATTTTTTTAAGCTCATAATAACCTCCGCTTTTAAAGGATTAATAAATACTGCACTTCTGCTCCCCGTTAGGGCAAGTGCTTAGTGCAAATATAGTAAATAGTTAGGAGTTAGGAGTTAGTAGTTAGGAGTTATTTTTGTAATAAATTGAGATTTTATAGTTTTTTAATGATTTGTCTATTATTATTGTGTTTAAAAGAAAGATAGGTGGACTTAAAATATAAAATGAACTAAATGAGTAAAAAAATAAGGACTAACAAGGACTATAACGCCTAACATAATAAATATTATCTTTGTGATATGAATAAAAAATCACCAGAAATAGTCTCACTGCGTCAGGATATAGAAAGTGAAGTAAAGCGTTTGATTAAAACACCTTACGACTTTGAATTCTTGGCTGGCGTTATTTGGGAGCGTCTGCACGAGTATATCTCACCTACCACTCTAAAAAGATTGTGGGGTTATATAGAAGGTGCAGATACCACACGTCGTTCTACTCTTTGTTTGCTTTCTAAGTTTTTAGGATACGAAGACTGGGAATCATATTTGGAATATTTAAAACAATGTGAAGACGACGAGAGTGAAACATTTCAAGATAAAGGTGTGCGTTCAGAAGAACTTCAACCAGGAAAAGAGGTAGAAGTAACATGGCTTCCAAACCGCCGTTGCGTGTTTAAATACCTTGGTCAAAATACCTATATGGTAACCGAAAATTCCAATGCCAAACTACAAGTAGGCGATACCTTCCAAGCCATCTGCTTCCTAGAAGGTCATCCAATGTACCTAGACAATCTACTACAAGAAGGGCGTCATCCCACTTCCTACGTGGCAGGCTCCAAAAGAGGCTTGCTTACAGTGAAAATTAAAGAAAGATAACATAATATTCATAAACTCGTTGCTTAAAGTGATGTGACCCCCAAAAGTTAGACAAAAACTTTCGGGGTCTTTATTTATAGAGAGTTAATTTTTGGAGAAAATTTAGTATATTTACATTGTTAGAAATCAACATTATACTATGATTCTAGAGCAATATCGTGCAGAAGCGAGCAGACTGAAAAGAGAACTTAAAAATCTTAATGCGAGTAGAGTGTCTCTTACAGACTCAGAAGAGATAGAGTCAGCCAGGTCTCAAGTGCACAAATTGCAAATGGAGTACAATGATGTGCTTCAAAAGATTAAAGAAATAAAAGACGATTACGAGTGGAAAAAGAGCATTGACCGCGAGTTTAATTCATTGTCTTAAAGTAAGATTTATTATTGGTATATGGCAGAAAATAAAGTAGACATAAAAGTAAATGATATTACAACAGTTTGTAATAAAATAGTGACTGATATATTATCGAAGATGCATCGGGAAAAAGTGTCTACTATAAAATCAGATAAAAGTGTTCGAGAAAAACCTATATTATATAGATGGTGGTTTCCTGCAGATTTTGTGGAAACTCTTAAAAATTTAGAGATATCTGATTTAGAGCCTAAAGAAATTTCCCCTGGTGAATTTTATTACGCACTCTATTTCGGTAAGAGTAAAGATGGACTTACTCGTTTTAAAGCACATACTTCAGGTAATTCAACTTTAAGACGTACTCTAGATGCAATTTGTAAAGATTTAACAAGAAGAGATATTAAGAATCTGATAAATGACTGTTATTTTGAGTGGGTTGAGGTGGATAATGAAAGCTTGCTAGAGTGTTTAGAAGCTATGTGTATAGTATCTGGAAAATACCCTCTAAATATAGAAGGTAATCCATATTGTCAAGATTGTATTGTGAAGGCAAGAAAAAATATAAAAGTATAAATAATTCGTGTCAATAATAGGCAGTAAAGGTGCAACATCCCTCGAGTCATTTACACAATGTGGCTCGAGGGTTTTTGTTTGCACCTGTTTGAAAAAATCAAACAAGTTTGTTTTTTTGCTCGTTTTTTGTATCTTTGTCTCTTGAGTAGTGAGAGAATAAAGCAAACTTATGTAGAATGGATAAACATTTGAGAGATGTTACATATTTTCTATCTTTTTGCATAGAGCAATATATGAATGCAAAAGGCTTGAATGAGGTAGAAGTTATTGATACTTTTACTCAATATGGTGTTTTAGATTATCTAAACGAGCATTTCGAAGTGTTGCATACCCAAAGTCGCCAATGGCTGATTGCAGAAATTGATGAATTTATAAATAAAAGGAAATAAGTTATGCTTCTTTATCATGGTAGTATAGAATTGGTCAGTAATCCAGAAATTAGAATTTCAAATAGAACACTGGATTATGGTTTTGGCTTTTACACAACATCTTCATATAAGCAGGCAGAGGATTGGGTAAAAAGAAAATTGTCTGACGCAATACAGGTAGGAGTTGTAAATGTATATGAGTTTGATGAGTCGTATCTTAATAAGTTGAACTCATTGTTGTTTTATAAACCAACAGAGGAGTGGGTTGATTTTGTTATGAAAAATAGAACAGACATAGACTTTGATCATGGATATGATATAGTGTATGGGCCTGTTGCGAATGATAAGGTTTATGCTTCTTTTGCTCTATATGAGGCTGGTATTATTGATAAAACAACTCTAATAAAAGATCTTAAAACATATAAATTGGTAGATCAATATTTATTTCATACTGCAGAGTCTTTAAAAACCATTAAATTTTTGGAAGCGAAGGAGGTAAGATTATGATAGGTGAAATCAATCAAGAAAATTTGCATTTGATAATACCTTCAAAGGTAAGCTGGCTAGCAGGAATGCTGGTAGACCACAATGGCATGACAATAACAGAGGCTATTAGTAAGGTATATAAATCAAATCTCTACAAGAAACTAAAAGTAGAAAAAACAAAAATGTGGCATCTTGGTCCTGTGGCACTGTATCAGGAGTTGCAAGAAGAAATGTAGAATAAGTATTATAGATTTAGATAACATTCCTCGAGTCATTTCAATGTGGCTCGAGGAATGTTTTTTATTCAACTTTATTCTCTGCCCACTCTTGGAAAAGTTCTATGGATTTTTCCGCAGGGATAGAGGGTAGGGTGCCTGGCTCCATAAAACCCGATGAAGAAGAATAATCCATAGATAATAAACTTATTTACAAAGTTACAAAAAACTCCTAACTCCTAACTCCTAACTCCTAACTTTTTTTACTATCTTTGCAAGTTGAGATAATGTTTAAAGAAAAGAAGATGCAAAAGAATAATATGCAAAACAAACAATATACAATTTCGGTGACAGAGAATGCTCCGCTAATGGAGTATCTTACAAAAAAACTTAGCGATCATAGCAGAACATCGCTTCGTTCGCTTATAGTGCACGGTCAAAT
The DNA here is from genome assembly GCA_937911235.1 of uncultured Bacteroidales bacterium. Lineage (GTDB taxonomy): Bacteria > Bacteroidota > Bacteroidia > Bacteroidales > Paludibacteraceae > Enterocola. Next base: position 9,319 of record CALDPN010000192.1, on the reverse strand, counting down.
ATGGCTAAACGGCACTAAAATGCTTACAGACAGAGAATTTCCTCTTAAAAAGGGTGACAAATTAGAAATTCGTTCTTCTAAAACCATGCTTAAGAAGAAAAAACTTATTCACTCACATATGCATGTGGTGCACGAAGACGACGATGTGATGGTGGTGTATAAAAAAGAAGGTTTCCTTACTGTGGGCACAGAAAAAGACAAAATAAACACCGTATATCACGTGCTAAATAAATACATGAAGTCTTACGGACGCGACAAACGTATTTATGTGGTTCACCGTTTGGATAGAGAAACATCTGGTCTTCTTATTTTTGCAAAAAGCCAAGAGGTGCAAGAAACGCTACAAAAAAACTGGACCAAAATGGTGCCAGAGAGAAGTTATCTTGCTATTGTAACAGGCACAATGCCAGACAAAAAAGGTGTAATCAAATCTTACCTTACAGAAGATAAATCGCTTATTATGCACGCAAGCGAAAAAGACAACGGTGGCGACTACGCAGAGCTAGAATATGAAGTTATTCAAGAAAAACATCCATATACTTTGGTAAAACTAAGCCTAGAAACAGGTCGTAAAAACCAAATTCGTGTGCAACTAAAGAGCGTGGGTTGCCCAATTGTGGGTGATAAAAAATACGGTAGCACATACAAAACAGCTGGTAGAGTATGCTTGCACGCAGGTATGCTTCACTTTGTGCACCCAGTAACCAAAAAACATCACCAATTTGAGGCTCCAATGCCAGTGGAATTTAAAAAACTAATGAAATGAGAAAATTTGTAATTCTTTCGTTGTTGGCTATAGCCACATTGTCTTTACAAGCGCAAGCAGAGTATAAAAAGACAAAATATCCAAATGGTAACACAAAAATGGAGGGCTATTTCGAAAATGGTAGTCCTGTAGGTGAGGTAAAGCGTTATCACGAAAACGGTAAACTTCAAGGTATCCAGATTTTCGCTCAAGATGGCACTTCTAAAGCAGAAATTTATGCTGGTGATGGCACACTTTCTGCAAGAGGAAATTACGAAGGTCATAACAAAGTTGGTCTATGGCGTTATTATGCATCTTCTGGTTATCTGTTTATGATGGAAAATTATGAAAAAGGCATAAGACAAGGTGAAGCACTAGTGTTTTCTGCCGATAGTGTGGTGTTAGAAAGAATGTTTTTCGTGGACGGACTTCTAAATGGCGAACGCATTTCTTATTATCCATACGGCAATATGATGACAAGATATACCTATGAAATGGGTGTGCTAAATGGTCTTTATCAGTTCTTTTTCGAGAGTGGTAGCCTTGGCGAACAAGGTGAGTTTCTAAACGGTAAAAAGGATGGACTTTGGCTAGTGTATGATGTGGAATCGCCAGAGGTACAAGAAATACACTATGTAGATGGCGTGGCCACAAATCAGGCCGAACTAGATGCTAAATTACAAGAAAAACTAGATTCCTACGACGTAGACCCTAAAATTTTAGACCCAGAAGACTATATGGACAATCCTGAGGCCTATTTTGGTAAATTATGAATTCTATAAGTTTATATGATTTAAACAAGCAAATTGGCTCTGTTATAAAGACAGGACTTTCTGGCGCAGTGTGGGTTCATGCAGAAATTAATAGCATAAGCGTGCAGCGCGTAGGTCATTGTTATATAGAACTTATAGAAAAAGATGAAAATAACGGCAATATTATTGCCAAATCTCGTGCCAATATCTGGGCAAATATTTATAAATCTATTTCGGCTTACTTTTTAGCAGAAACAGGCAAAACTCTTGCCGCAGGCATGAAAGTGGCATTTTGTGTAGATGTTACATTTCATGAAGTGTATGGCATTAGCCTAAATGTGGTGGATATAGACCCTACATACACACTTGGTGAGAGCGCGCGCCGCAAGGCACAGGTGATAAAACGCCTTGAAGACGACGGAATTATAGATATGAATAAACTTCTGTCTATTAAGCCACTAGTAAAGAACATTGCTGTGATTTCTGCCGAAGGTGCTGCTGGTTATGGCGACTTTATTCACCAACTACAAAACAATAAATACGGTTACGCATATAACCTTACCCTGTTCAACTCCATTATGCAGGGCGAAAGAGCCGAAGCCTCTATTTTAGAATCCTTAGACAAAGTTTTAGAGAGTCTTGATGAATTTGACGTGCTTGTAATGATACGTGGCGGTGGTGCTGTGTCTGATTTAGACTGTTTCGATTCATACAATCTTTCTGCTGCATTGGCGCAGTTTCCACTTCCTGTGCTTACAGGTATTGGGCACACGAGAGACGTGTCGGTGGTGGATATGGTGGCAAATATGCCGCTGAAAACTCCTACTGCAGTGGCAGATTATATCATCAATCATACAAGGAGTCTTGAAGAAAAAATAGATTCGTACGTGGCGCTACTATATCAGTCTGTAACTTCTCTTTTAGATAAAAATACAAGACGATTGGACCAATGCTTAACTCTTCTTCCGCTTTACGCCAGCAGATTACTTGACAAAAAGTTGCACGCGCTTGAACTTATGGAAAGAAGTCTTGAGCTGATGTCGCCTGAGTCAATACTTAAAAAAGGCTACGCAATAGTAGAAAAAAATGGTAAGTCGGCGTCTGCGGCAAGTTTAAGCCCAGGCGATGAAATAAAAATAACATTAGTTGATGGGGTTGTTGGTGCAGTAATTAAAGTTTGAAACTAAGATTAAAGTTTGAAACCAGGATTTTGGATTTAAAAAAAGACCTGCGGAAAAAATCCAAAATCCTAGTTCCCAACTTTAACTCCTAACTCCTAACTCCTAATTCCTAACTTATAACGATATGGATTTTGAAAAAAACATGCGTGAGATTGAGAGCATCATCTCAAAGATTGACAAGGGCGAAGTGAACCTTGCTGAGCTTGCTAGCGAAGTAGAAAAAGCTAGAGCACTTATTAACTCGTGTAAAAGTGAGTTAAAAAATATTCAAACTAAGATAGAAAATCTGGTAGTTAATGAATAAAATCTTAAATTTGCCAGTTATTAGAATAAAAAAACGAATATGAATATCAAGAAACTTCTTTTGTTGTGTATCAGTGCATTATGTTTTTCTGCCGTGGTAGCAAAAACATCATCACAAAAGGTAGAAACCGATATTCCAACATCTTGGAATAATTTAGATACACTATTTGTTCAGCAAGATATCGACCAAAAATGGTGGCTTGGCTTTGGCGATGCCACTTTAAACTCTCTAGTGGATATCTGCATTGCAAATAACTACAATTTGACAGAGGCCGCTTACAGGGTAGATGCAGCAAAAGCTTCTATGCGTAAGGCAGAAGGTGGATACTATCCATCAATTAATATTTCTGCAGCCTACGACTACAACCAAAATGTTACCACACAAGGCATTACTCGTATGGGTTCACTTGGTGCAGATATGCAGTGGGAAATTGACATTATTGGTGCAGTGAGGGGTAGAGCAAATTCTCAAAAATACAATTTCCAAGCAACACAAGAAGAATACAATGCAGTAATGACTTCATTAATTGCAAAGGTGGTGTCTTCTTATATCAATCTACGCACAGCGCAATCTCGCCTAGAGGTAGTAAAATCAAATCTTAAGATACAAGAACAAACAAAAGACATTACAGAAGCACGTTTCAACACTGGTCTTGCTTCTGCATTAGATGTGGCACAAGCAAAATCTATTTACTATGCCACAGCTGCAAAAGTGCCAGAACTTGAAACTACAGTGTCTGAATGCCTTAATGCAATAGGTATTTTAAGTGGTAAAATTCCATGGATGCTAGATGCAGAGCTAAATATTTCTACATTCTCAGCTATTCCTGCGTCAAGCACTCAAATGATACCAGTGTCTGTGCCTGCAGAAATTCTTCGCCAACGCCCTGACGTGCGTGCAGCAGAAAAATCTATCGACGCATGTGCTTCACTTGTGGGTGCCACAGTGGCAGATTGGCTACCAAAATTTTATGTAACAGGTAAAATTGGTGTAGCATCTCAAGACTTTAAAAACCTTTTCCAAGAAGATAAACTATATTGGCAAGTGGCTCCAGCCATTAAATGGAACATTTTCTCTGGCACTGCACTTTCTGGTCAGATTCAGGAGGCTAAAGCCAAAACAGAAATGGCAGTGAACGCATACAACAACGTAGTGCTAAATGCCCTGCAAGAGGTAGATAACTCTATGGTGTCGTACAAACACAGCATTAGCGAAAAAGACGCATACGCAGTGGCATACGAACAAGCCGAGCTTACATTCAACCTTGCTCTAGACCTTTACAAAAAAGGCCTTATCGAGTTTCAAAACGTGCTAGATGCACAACGCAACCTACTTAGCTACGAAGAAGCAAAAGTAATGTCTGAGGCAAATGTGTCACTTTCATTAGTGCAACTTTATTTAGCCCTTGGCGGTGGATATTAATAAGATATAAACAATAAAAAACTAATATAATGAAAAGAGTTATAAACATTGCATTAACTATTTTAGTGGCTGTTTTTGTGGCAGCATGTGCAGAAAAAGAGGTAAAACAAGCACCTCTACCTCAATACTCAGTAGAAAAACCAGAACTTCGTGATATTGTTTATCATTTAGATTATCCAGGTTTCCTTCAATCTGAACAAGTAGTAGATATTATCTCACGTACCGAAGGTTATCTAGAAAAAATGAACGTTAAACCAGGACAAAATGTAAAAGAAGGTGACGTGCTTTTTGTAATAGAACCTAAAAACTACGAAGATAAACTTAAAGAAGCCGAGGCAAGCCTTGAAACTGCAAAAGCAAACTTACGCCTTGCAGAAACCACTCTTGAAAGAATGCAAGAAGCAGCAAAAAGCCAAGCAGTGAGCGAACTAGATGTAATTCAAGCACAAACTCAAGTAGATCTTTGCAAAGCTGCTGTGAAAAAAGCAGAATCTGGCAAATCTCTTGCTGCTACAAACCTAGACTACTGCTATGTGAAAGCTCCTTGCAGCGGTAGAGTGAGTGTAAACAAAGTGGATGCTGGCAACTATGTTACCCCAAAAACCTTGCTTGCTACTCTTTACAAAGACGACAACCTATATGTAAATTTCTCTATCGAGGCTAGCAAACTTATTTGGGCTCAAGCACAAGCTAAAAGTTCAAATCTAAAACTAGGCAAAGGAAGCAAATTTGAAACTGTAAATGTTTATCTAAGCGACTCACAAGGCAATAAATATCCATACCAAGCAAAACTAGACTACCTTGCTCCATCTTCAGACATTTCTACAGGTACAGTAGATATGAGAGCTGTGCTAAACAACTCTTCAAAAGAACTAAACAATGGCGTGGTAGTAAATATTTCACTTCCATTTAAAAATGTGGAAAAAGCAGTGCTTATTCCTGAGTCTTCTATCGGCACAGACCAATCTGGTAGATACATTTATGTGGTGAAAAACGACACTGTTCGCTACAGAAGCGTGCAAGTAGGCCAACTAGAAGCCGACAACAAACGTGAAATTATCAAAGGTCTTGAAGCAGACGAATGGTACATTACTCAAGCTCTTACCAAAGTGCGCAACGGTCAGGCAATCAAACCAATAGAAAAAGAAACATCTAAATAAAAACTACTATGTCTAAGTTTTTTATTAATAGACCAATATTTGCGTTTGTTATTTCGCTGCTTATTATTTTGGCAGGGGGAATAACACTTACATCGCTACCAATATCGCTATATCCAGATATTACTCCTCCTACAGTATCTGTTACTGCATACTATCCTGGTGCAAATGCTGAGGTAATTGCAGAAACAGTGGCTGCTCCTATCGAAGATAAAGTAAACGGTGTGGAAAACATGCTTTATATGAACTCTACATCGTCTTCTGCTGGTGTTTATACTCTTACAGTAACATTCGAAGTAGGTACCGATATAGACATGGCTACTGTGCTTGTGCAAAACCGTGTAAACCAAGCCACATCTAGCCTCCCTTCAGAGGTGACACGTTTGGGTGTAACCACAGAAAAGAAGTCTAGTAGTATTCTTATGATGATTGGTTTAACATCAGACAATCCAGACCTTTACAACAATACATACCTTACAAACTACGCTTCGCTAAACATTGTGGACGAACTTAAACGTATTGAGGGTGTGGGTGCTGTGAGTACTTTTGGTGCCGACGTGTATAGTATGCGTATGTGGCTAGACCCAGAGGTGCTTAGAATGCGTAACCTTACTCCATCAGACGTGATTTCTGCTATCCAAGAGCAAAACGTGCAAGTGTCTGCGGGTAAAGTAGGGGAAATGCCTACAGCAAACAACGAACCATTTCAATACACTCTTAATGTGCAAGGACGTTTAACCAGCATAGAAGAGTTTGGTAATATTATTGTGCGCTCAGGCGATAGAGGCAATATATTAAGACTAAAAGATGTTGCAAAAATAGAGTTAGGAAGTAAAACCTACACTATCGACAGTAAAATCAATCACCAACCTGCCACATCTATCTGTATTTATCAGCTACCAGGTGCAAACTCAATTAAAGTGGCATCAGATGTAAATGCAAAAGTGGCTGAGATTACCAAAAACCTTCCAGAAGGTGTAAAAGCAGAAGTGGTGCTAGATACTACCAAATTTATCGAGGTGTCTATCGAAGAGGTTTATCACACACTGTTTGAAGCATTCGTGCTTGTAATTATTGTGATTTTACTTTTCCTTCAAGACTTCCGTTCAACACTTATCCCAGCCATCACCATTCCAGTGTCGCTTATCGGTACATTTGCCGTGATGGGTGTGATGGGATTCTCAATTAATACTCTTACACTCTTTGGTCTTATCCTAGCCATTGGTATTGTGGTGGACGACGCCATTCTGGTGGTAGAAAACACTGCCCGACACATGGAGGAGAGTGGTTTGTCGCCATACGAAGCCACCATTAAGGCTATGGAAGAAATCACAGGTCCTATCATTGGTACTGTGCTTGTGCTTCTTGCTGTGTTCGTGCCAACAGCGTTTATGGGCGGTATTACAGGTGAAATGTACAAACAATTTGCTATCACCATTGCGGTATCAACAGCCTTCTCTGGTCTTAACGCGCTAACGCTGAGCCCTGCTCTTTGTTCGCTTATCTTAAAACCAAAAGAGCCAGGTAAAGAAACTAAATTCTTTGTTTATAAATATTTCAATAAAATATTCGACAAACTTCACATAGGTTACTCTAAAGTATTGGAAGTTTTCCTACGTAAATCTACTGCTATTTTAGCTACATTCTGCGTGATTTTAGCTCTTGTGGCATTTGGATTTAAGAAACTTCCTACAGCGTTCATCCCTACAGAAGACCAAGGTTACTTTATGGTTCAATGCGAACTTCTTCCTGGTGCTTCACTTGTGGAAACAATGCAAGTAATGGATAAAGCAGGAGCTATTTTAGACAAAATCCCTGGTGTGAAAGCACACGTTAGTATCTCTGGTAACTCAGTGGCAGAACAAGCTCAAATATCTAGTAAAGCTACTATGTTCGTTATTCTAGATGACTGGTCTTTACGTGAAGAACCAGAAAAGAGCCACTTAGCTATTATTCAGAAATTCAATGTAATGGCCTCTCAAACCATAGAGAATGCAAGTTTGTATGCGTTCCCTATGCCAGCTATCCAAGGTCTTGGTACTTCTGGTGGTTTTGAGCTTTATGTGCAAGACAAATCGAACCAAGGTGTGCTAGAACTTCAAAGCATGGCAGAAGAACTTGCTGCCACAGCAAACACAAATGAAGGCCTTAGCGCAGTGCGTTCTTCATTTAAAGCTACTGTGCCTCAATATTACTTAAATATCGACAGAGACAAAGTGAAACTTCACAACCTTTCTATAGGTAGTGTATTCAACACTCTTTCTGCATATTTAGGTTCATCATATGCAAACGACTTTGTGTTATTTGGAAAAGTATATCAAGTACGTTTGCAAGCAGAAGCAAAAGACCGTGCCACAATCGATGATTTAATGAAACTTTCTGTAAGAAACTCAGAAGGCAAGATGGTGCCATTTGGTGCATTTGTTACTGTGGAACAACAACTTGGCACAGAGGTGATTGCTAGATACAATATGTACAAAGCAGCCTATATGTCTGGTAACCCTGCCACAGGATATAGTTCTGGTCAAGCACAAGAGACATTTGCCAAAGTGGCAGAAGAAACATTGGGTAGCAATTTTGGTTTTCAGTGGACTTCTATGGCCTTCCAAGAACAAATGGCAGGCGACTCTACTGTAATGATTTTTGCTCTTGCTATTATTGTGGTGCTTATGGTGCTAGCTGCTCAGTACGAGAGTGTTACTAGCCCACTTGCAGTAATTATGGCAGTGCCAGTAGCGCTTCTTGGTATCATTATTGCGTGCGTTATTGCAGGACGTTCAAACGATATTTATACCCAAATTGGTATGGTGCTTATGATTGCTCTTTCGGCCAAAAATGCCATCCTTATCGTAGAGTTTGCTCGCGACTATAGAAAAGAAGGTAAGAGCATCTACGAGTCTTCACTTGAAGCAGGTAAGGTGCGTCTTCGTCCTATTCTTATGACATCATTTGCATTCATCCTTGGTGTGCTTCCACTTGTAACAGCTACTGGTGCAGGTGCAGAAAGCCGTGTATCACTTGGTCTATCGGTGTTTGCAGGTATGTTGATGTCTACTATCGTGGGTACATTCTTTATTCCAAACTTCTATCAGTTCTGGCAAAAGATTCAAGAAAAATTCTTTGAGAAGAAAAAATAATGAGCGTAAAGCAAATAAATATATCAGATTATAATTATGAATTGCCCGACGAGAGAATTGCAAAATTTCCTCTTGAAAAACGTGATTCATCAAAACTCTTAACATATACCTCTGGCGCGGTGAGCACAAACACTTTTAGCTCACTGCCAGAGATACTTCCTGCTGGTTCATGCCTAGTATTCAACAACACTAGAGTGATACAAGCTCGCTTAGAGTTTTTTAAAACCACAGGTAGTAGAATAGAAATTTTCTGTTTAGAACCACACAATCCGGCGGCTTACGAACAATCATTTTCTAGCACAGAATCTTGTGTTTGGAAGTGTATGGTGGGCAATTTAAAGAAATGGAAAGGTGAGGTGCTGTGCAAGCAGGTGCTTGTGGGTGAGGAGCAATTGGTGTTGCAGGCAGAGCGCCTTGAAACCTCTGGCAACACTTCGTTTATCAAGTTTTCTTGGAACACAGGTTGTTCTTTCTCAGAGATATTAGATGCTCTTGGCGAACTTCCTATTCCTCCATATTTGAATAGAAAAACTCAGGAGAGCGACAAAACCACTTATCAAACCGTTTATTCAAAGATTAAAGGTTCTGTTGCAGCGCCTACAGCCGGCTTGCACTTTACTC
>CALDPN010000191.1 GCA_937911235.1 uncultured Bacteroidales bacterium | reverse complement strand
GGTTACATCAAAGCTATCGGTAAATAGCTTGTGAATGCTCCATTGAATGCCTAGTGTTAATCTTTTGTTTATCTTCCACTTTCCGCCAATGGCAAAAGGGATAGAAAGTTTATACATATTTTCGCCAGAGTATAAGTCGTTGTATGCACATACACCCACACCTAACAAGATGTAAGGAGTAGCATCAAACTTATATCTACCTGAGTAGTTGCTTTCGCCTATGTCAAAAAAGTTGAATTCAACTGCCACGTGAGCATCAACAAAACCTCTTTTAAAGGCAGCGTATGCTTGGCCATTTGGAAGTATATAACCAAAGTCTCTTGTGTCGCCTTCTACTTCTGCATAGTTTACGTCTAGTTTCACTGCCCAGCGTGTGTCTATATTGTATCTATAGAAACCACCTGCAGACCAACGTGCTCTATTGAATGGTGTAACGTGATTTGCATCACCAAGATAAAAGGCAGTACCTCCCGAAAAACCAAGTTCGTGGTTGAATTCTGCACTACATAAACCATAGCCAAAGAACATAAGAGCGAATATCATGTATATTCTCTTATGTTTAAGAATGTTTTTAGTCTTCATTTAATAAATTTAATAGAGTATAATTTCCTCAATATAAAACTAACTATGGTTTAATATGCAAAGATAATGAATATCTTTGTTTTAAAGGGTATATCGGTAATAAATATTGAAGGGATAAATCATAAAAAATATAAAAATATAGTAAAAAAAGAAGCCAACTTTTGCAAGTTGGCTTCCTGAAACTTATCATTGAAATATTAATATTCCCAAAGATCTTGTTCAAAGTTGATAATAGAAGTTTTAATACGTTCTTGCTCTTTGTGCATCTCAGCAGCGGTGCTGTTGTATTGAAGCAAGTTGCGGTTCATGGTAGATGATTCTTTAAAGATGTAACTACCAAATCTACGTTTGATGAATAAGTCATCCATACTTTCACGAGCACCATTGTTTCTGTCTGAAAGAAGTGCTTCTTGTTTTGCTAGGTAAGGACGTAATTCGTCGTATCTAACCCAGAATAATGGATACTTTTGAAGACCCATGTCGTAGTCTTGTTTGTACCAAATAGGGCAAAGTGAAATCAATCTAACAGTGAACACTGAATTGTGTTTGTCGAAGTACCATACTTCTTTAACATAGTATTTCAAGATTTCTCTGTTAGGAATGTTACTTTCGTCTATTTCTACACTTAAAGTATCACCTGTAATTGAATCTGTATGAACAGTTAAAAGGATGTCGTATGTTTTAACGAATTCATCAAATGGCTTAAGGTTATCCTCTGTGAATATTTCTTTATTGTCTAGATATTCGTAGGCTTTAATTTTGTCTTGTTCGTATAGACGGAAAATAGTAGTGAATAGACTTTGGCGATTGTCACTAGCTTCTTCTGGGAAATACAGAGGGAAGTTAATTTTTTCGCGTAAGTCGATAATACGATATACTGTTTTCTGCCAGATGACATCATCTATTCTAGGATTGTTGTATTCCACTGGCTCGCGCTCCGACATATCTATACTAGTAGGCATGTTTGATAGTATTTCTCCTGTTTCTGTGAAGAAAGAAATATCAGTTACTTGCGCTACTGCAGAAGCAGCACTTAGTGATAACAAACCAATTAATATGTTTCGAAAAAACTTTTTCATCATTTATGTATTAATTTACAATTACTTCTATTGGAGGAAGGATTTTTTCTACACCGTCTGGACCTTTAGCACGTACACGAGAGATGAAGAATTTTTTACCTTTGCTCATTTTACGCATAATATCTTGTTGGTCGCTTGTAAATCTACCGCTAGAAGAAGCTTTTACAAGGTTGTTACCCATTGAGTCTGAGAAGTTTAGGTCGAAACCTAATACTTGATATTTAACGTCTAGGTCTGCGTCGTCTAGTTCAGCTTTAATGCCTTTAGCGCTGATTAGAGCACCTTTAGCAATAGGACGAGAACCTTTGTATTTAGCTGGGTTACCATCTGCTGTGTATTCGATATATGCTACTGGAGGAGGAAGAAGTTTCACACGGAATGGTTTAGCACCAATGTTTTGAACTTTTCCGTTGTCACCTTTAGTAGATACTGAAATTTTACATTCTACGCCAGCTTTTGTAGGACGTACAGACCAACCTTTAGCTGTGCGAGTTAAACGACCATTGCTTACAGATACTTGGATGTTTTGTGCTGGTACACCAGGAACAGAAACACTGATAGGGTTTTCGATACCTGCGTAGAACACGTTCATCATATCAGCAGAGATGATAGCTGTAGGTTCACCTACAATGTAAGAGCTCTTGAAGTCGTATGTTTGTGTAGAACCGTCTGCACGAGGAAGGTCGATTGTACCTGCTAGGTCAAATTGACCAACTGAATTACATTGTTTTTCGTAAACTTCAGATTCTAGCACTTCGCCGTTAAGTGTGATTTTAGGACGTTTTGTTGAGTCCACTGCAGCTAGAATGATACGAGCTTTATATGTACCACCACGAGTGATGTATGAAGCTTCAGAGATAACTTCTGCAGTAATTTTGTTCACACGGAAGTCACTAGCGTCCACTTGGTTTTTAAGGAAACTTACAACTTCTGCTTCTGTGTTGCGTAAGTCTGCTTGAATCTTAGTCATAAGAGTTACAGTAGCAGATACTGGCATAGAAGAGAAACGTGCATTTTCCCAAGACATTGGGTCGCCGTTAACGATTTTGTCTTCTGTATTGAATGTTTGTTTGATAGCTTCTTGTTTAACTGGGTCTTTTACAAGACTAACCATATAAGAAGCATATTTGTTTAGGTCATTTTTAAGGATAACACCACGTTGGTTTTGTGGAATAACACCTGAAGGAAGAGCCACTTGTGCACTTACGTCTAGGTTGTCTTTACCTTGAATGTTGTTTATGTCAGCACCTTCACCATCAGCAGCTTTAACGATGTCATATTTTAATGTTTCGATAACATTATATAATGAGTCAGTTTTAGCTTTAACAGTGTTTGCTAGGTCTAACCATTCACCAACTTTTTTAGGGTTTTGAGACTTTAGAGCTGAAAATTGCTCGTAAAGGTCTTTGTTTTTTATCTCAGTACTTTCGATAGTCTTGGTAAGACTTTCTTGTACTAGAGAGAAGCCGTTTAAGACATCAGTAGATACGTTCAGTGCAAGCATCGCTGTTAGCACGATGTACATCATACTGATCATCTTCTGCCTCGGTGTCTCTGGACAATTCGCTGCACTCATATTATTATTGTGTAGTTTTTAAGTTAATGAATCAGTTATTAAATTCTAGCACCAAATGCATTTAACATGTTGCCGTAAACGTTGTTTAGGCTGCTAACTTGTTGTGTAAGTTTAGTTGCTTGGTCTTTGAATTGTTCTGTTTGAGCAGAAGCAGCTTCCATAGCTGAACCGATTTTGTTAAGGTTGCTGTTAACGCTTTCAACGATTTCAGTTTGAGCGCTGATGCTCTTAACTTGCATTTCGTAGCTTGCGTTGATAGCAGAAAGGTTTTTAGTAATACCTTGCATTTCTTTCATATAACCTTCAGCGTCAGATGCAACGTTAGCCATGCTTTCAGCAACGGTTTTATAAGATGCAAATAGAGAGTCTGAAGATGTTTTTAATGAAGCTTGTGTAGCAGCGAAAGAAGCGATAGCGTCAGAAGCAGCGTTCATGTTTTTAGCATAGTTTGCTGAAGCAGAAACAGCAGCTGTAACGTCAGCGATTTGGTTTGCAGTTTCGCTAAGTTTGCGGATACCTTCGTTAAGTTTTTGAGCGTCGCTTTGAGATAGACCACCAGCGTTTGCGATGTCGTCGATGCTGTTGCCTGCTTTAGAAGCAGCTGGAGCAGCACCACCTAGGATTGCACCACCTTCACCACCTTCTAGTTGTGGGAATACTGTTTCCCAGTGGTATTCTTTGTGTGGATCTTCGAATGCAGATAGGGCGAAAAGGATAGCCTCAGTACCCATACCTAATGTTAACACTACAGATGCACCTGGAAGGTGAAGAATTTTGAATAATGCACCAACGATAACGATAGCAGCACCGAAACCGTAAGCATAACCTACCATTTTTTTGCCTTTAGGGCTGCTTAAAAAGCTTTGTTTTGCCATAAGTTTAAGTATTTAATTATTAAAGTTAAATTATTATTGTTTATTTATTAGTTTTATATTATTGATAGTTTGCACCGATAACACTTCTTACGCAACGGAAACCGATGTAAGAACGAGCTTCTGTTTGGTATTCGTATGTGCGAGCACCACATTGTAGGAAGTAACCTATGTCTTTCCAAGAACCACCTCTAATCACTTTACGAGTCATAATTTGAGGATCGTTAGATTTAGAGTTGTAGTTGTAGCTTGGGTTTAAGTCATTTACGAAGCTATAGTTTGATTCGTGGTATGCAGATGATGTCCATTCTGCTACGTTACCAGCCATATCATATAAACCATAGTCGTTTGGAGGGAATGAACCTACTTTAGCAGCAATCATATAACCATCTACAGTATAGTTACCGTGCATTGGTTTGAAGTTGCCAAGGAAGCAACCTTTAGCTGTACGCACGTATGTGCCACCCCAAGGGTACATTGAAAGTTCACGACCACCGCGAGCTGCGTATTCCCATTCAGATTCTGTTGGAAGACGATAGTCTTGCACGATAGGGTTACCCATGCTTGCTTGAGCAGCATTGTAGTATTGTGTACGCCAGTGGCAGAATGCACTTGCTTGTTCCCAGTTTACACCTACTACAGGATAGTCTCCGTAACCATCGTGGTGGAAGTACATTTTCATGTATGGTTCGTTGTATGCGTATGTGAAGTCACGAATCCAGCAAAGTGTGTCTGGATATACGTTGATAATGCGAGATGAGATGAAGTCTCTACGGCTTTTTAGTTCTACGAACATGGTTTTGTTTACGATATATCCGTTTTCGTCAACGTATGATGTATCTTTTTTAACCATTACGTCTGCAGAGTCTTTACCTTTACCAAGTAGAGATAAATCACTTTCGTAGCGACCTTTGTTTGGATTGTATTTGTTGCGTTTAAGCGCAGCTTGGTTATAGTCAATCCATAAATATTTGTAGTTAAGGATATGACCATTAACTTCTAGAGAAGGAGATATAGATTCTTCTGAAGAATAGTACATAGAGTCTATAGCTTTAGCTTGTGCTTCTGTAGTAGGTTTTGTCCATGGAATTTCTTCTTTCCAATTGATTTTTGGACGACGATTTTCTATTGCCTCTTCTGAGTCATTAGGACGACCGCCGGTTTTGTAAAGTACAGAACCTTTAGTTGCGTCTTCTCTTTCGCTTTCGTATGACAAGTCTTTTTTACGTCTGTCAACGAAAATAGAAGTTTCCCAACCTGGATCTTCTTCTTCGGCTGTGATAAGTTTTTCGCGGGTAATAGAGTCTTTTACCCAATAAACGAATTGTTTGTACTCGCGGTTAGTTATTTCTGTTTCGTCCATCCAGAAGGCATCGATAGAAACAACTTTAGACTGTGTAGAAGCAGCCCATGCAGCGTCTTGGTCGTTAGGACCCATGGTAAATGAACCTTGTTTAATGAACACCATTCCGTAAGGATTTGGTTCAGTCCAAGATTCTGTCTTAACACCAACTAATTCTCCGCTAGAAGAATTACTACAGCTGCTTAAAATAGCTAACGCAAATAAAGGAGCAAGTAATTTTTTCATTGTTAATTTTAAGGTTATACTTACAAGTATCTTATACTTTTATATTTATTCTTTTTTGACAAATCAATGTTGAAACTGTATGATACAACCACTTCGTGACAGCCTGCTGAGTTTATTAAGCCAGATGTAGGCAAGTCGTATGAGTATGCAATAACTAGTCCGTTTAGTACTCTGATGCCGGCTGTGAATATCACTGCACCGTCGATTCTGTATCCTAAACCGCCCCAAAACATGTCTTTATACTCGAAATTGGCATTTATTAAACCAGTCCAAGAAATAAAGTCTGTATTAATTAAGGCCGACAGTTTCAATTTATATAACGGGTTTCTAAACGATATATTGTATCCACCCATTAGAAATAAATTTCTAGTTTTGTTAAATAATGTTAAATCTGAACTTGAACTCAAACTATATTCTGGTGCAAGTAGGTTTAAGGCGGAAATACCAGCGTACCAATCTTTGGTTTTGTATAAAAAACCAACGCCTAAATCCATCTTGAAGTCGTTTGCTTCACTTTTTGGAATTGCAGGGTCGTTTTCTGAGTGATAGTCGCTCTCAACGTTGTGTAAACGTTTTGTATCGTACTTTAATGTGGTGAAATTTACAAAGAAACCTCCACTTAAGTAACCTTCGCCTATCTTATGACGGTATGCATATTGTAGGTTGATGTCTTGAAAAACAAACAATCCTAAGCTATTGTCATAAAATGAAAGACCTACACCATGTTTTGTATTTACAATATCGAAAGAGGCATCTACGGCAACGTCAAATGTCATAGGTGCGCCCTCAAGTCCAGCATATTGTGACCTAAATGTTCCAAAAACATTTATCATGTCGTTACAACCTGCCGCTGCAGGATTGTATGTATTTAGATTCAAGCCATATTGGCTGAAAATGATGTTTTGCCCTGCGAATGAAATGTACGCAAAACAAAAAAGCACTACAGTAGTAACGATTTTTTTCATCTTTAATTGTATAAATCGCGTTCTAACGTTTGCAGAAAGCTAATGTTGTTATTGCGTAAAATCTTCTCAAATATATGCAAAGATATATAAAAATTGTGTAAAATCAAAATTTTAATACTCGTCCTCGTTGAAGAAGAAGTCTTCTTTACTTGGATAGTCTGGCCAGATATCTTCTATAGTTTCGTAAACATCCCCCTCGTCTTCGATTTCGTTAAGGTTCTCAATTACCTCTAGAGGTGCTCCAGAACGCATAGCGTAGTCGATTAACTCTTCTTTTGTTGCAGGCCATGGTGCATCTTCTAATTTTGATGCTAGTTCTAATGTCCAATACATTGTGAAAATGTTTAAATATGTTATAAAATTGTGTACCTATAAAAATTCACGCAAAGGTAAGGATTTTTCCTTATAAAACAACAATTTTTAAGAAACTATTTTTAAAATTTTCTGCCTAAGACAAAGAAATAGTCTGATAAGCGGTTGATATATGCACTAGCAGACAATTGGCAAGGTAGAAGTTCTAAGTGGTAGATTTGTCTTTCTGCTCTACGGCAAATGGTGCGTACCACGTTGCATAAAGCATTGATTTTTGAAGTGCCAGGGATAAGGAAAGTAGTGATAGGTTCTAGGCTTTCTTGGTATTCGTCTATTTTGTTTTCAAGCTCTGTGATAAGTGCAATATTGAAGCCTATTTTTTCGTCCCATTCTATGCAATCTGTTGCAAATAAGGCATTTACTTGTATTAAGTTTTCTTGAATTTTGTGTAGAAATTCTTTGTATGGTGAAGGGATTTCTGTTTTAAGTAACCCTATAAATGAGTCCATTTCGTCTAGGGTGCCGTATAGTTCTAGTCTGGCGTCAGATTTTGATACTCTATGTCCTCCAACTAGGCTTGTAGTGCCTTTGTCTCCTGTTTTTGTGTAAACTTTCATGTTAGAATTTAATTTTAAAGTGTGATTTTTTCCATTCTTTGTTGAAGAATACTATTCCTAAATGGAAAAGGTCTATAGAGTAGGTTACTTTAGGGTTATTGTATATGGTTTGCCATGCCTCGGTCATGCCTTCAGACCAATAAATGTCGTCGAAAATAAATACAGTATTGTTGTCTGCTTTGCTTAGGCATTGGTTGAAGTAGTTTAATGTGGCTTCTTTTGTGTGGTTGGCATCGAAGAATACCATGTCTAGGTGCTCAATTTTTGATAGGATTTTAGGTAGTTCGGCATCGATATTGCCTACTATGCTAGTAATGTTTTTAGCTCCTAGGTTTTTGAAATTTTGTTTGGCTATTTTAGCAATGTTTGGACAACCTTCTATGGTGTGAATTTTGGCTGATGTTCTAGCTTTGGCTAGGTATAATGTGGTGATACCCAGACATGTGCCTAACTCTAGAATGTTTCTAGGTTGCATTAAACATGCAAGTCTAAAAAGCATTTGTGCTTCTTTTTTGCTTTTTAGGCTATGGCGAGCAATTTCAGATACTTGTCTTTGTCTTGAAGTGCCTGTGCCGTGGTCGTTTACAAATATATACGAATTGTCTGATAGTAGATTTCTTCTGGCATTTTCAATTTATTTGTAGGCGTAATATTCGTTCTTTTCGTTTAGAACGTCTTCTACAAGTGAGAATACAAAGGGTGAGTGAACACCATGTCCTTTATGGTGCTTGGCTGAAAATAGAAATTTAATGTATTCTTTTATGTAATGCCAATTTATCATTCTCTATGCGAAATGTTCAATTCTGCTTATAAGCTCCTGTCCTAGAGCGGTTTTTACTTCGATGTGTCTTAATACTTCTTTTACAAATGGGTTTTCTTCAAATTTACCACGTACGTTGTAGAAGTCTAATGCTTTTGTTTCTTCATCGCCGTCGGCACCAAAGCCTGTGTGTGAGATAAGGTCGAATTCTTTTTTAGCGTCTTCGTATAGAAGTTTGTCTAGGTCAACGACACTTTTTGTCCATACATTAACTAAGTTGATAATGTCTTCAACTGTGAATTCGGTGTATTTTTTACCTAATTTTTCTTCTATTTTATCTAGTGCCCAAATCCATTCGTATTCGTAGTAGTTTTTATGGATTTCTTGGAAGCGTTTGTTGATTTCTTCTAATGTGTTTAGATTTTTATTGTCTATGTCGTTTAGAAGTTTTTCTATTTCGCTTGCTGGTGCTATAAGGCCAGAAAGATCGTTCCATGTGCCAAGACCTATTTCTGTGGTTGGTTTTAGGCGTGCTCTAATTTCTTCTATAGATTGGAATTTGGTTTCTTCTAGTCGTTTGATTATTGAGTTGCCTAAAAACTTATTGATTGCCATAGTGTAGTAACCAATACCTTTTTTTAGTGATGATTGGTTGATTACTGTGCTATGATAGCTATAAGTGTGTGATGTTTCGCCAGAAAGTGACTTCAATGTATTAAGTATATCGATGCCTGCATACATTTTTTGTATTGTGTATGGGCTTAGTAGGTTGAAGTTTATTTGGTCTAGTTTGTTTGGGTCTTTGCGGCGGTCACGTTTTGGCCATTTTTGTGCGTCACGAATAGTTCCTACGCTCTTAATGTTGATACCTGGCACGATATATGTTTCGTTGTCGTTTTCTATTAGGTATGAGAATGGTAGGTTTGATGTGTCTGAGTGATGTGTGTGGCGTCCCATTACTAGTGAGAATGCACCAATTTTGGCTGGCCAAAGGATGTATGAGTCGCTAGTGGTTTTTGAACCTCTTTCTACTACTCCTTGGTGGATAGGGCCAAGTTTGTACATGTGGTTACTTTGGTTTGAACCACTACCTGCATTTAGGAATGAGAATAAACCTGCTATTAGAAGGCTAGATTTGTGGTGTGTTACTGTAAATGGTCCTCCAAATATAGCGCATGCTTCGCCGTGGAAGCCTTGGCAGTTGCAGAAATATACTGAGTCGTAGATTGAGAAGTGCTTTCCTAGTAGGGTACCTTGTCCGATGAAGCAGTTTTCTATAAGTACGTCGTCGGTGGCTTGTACGCCAGATGAAATGATAAAGTTTTTGGCAATAACTCCGTTACCTATATATACAGGGTCGCTTGCGTTACTATTGATACTACCATTTATTAGTTCACTCGCACTATCGATTACTGCGCATTCTCCTATTTTTACGTTTTTGATGTTGCGACAAGTGGTAATCTTAACATTTGGTGCAATATAGCCCATATCAGATTTTACACTTTCTGTATATTGGTCTATGATGCGTGTAATATTTTCTATGGTTTCTTTTCTATGTCTATATAGTGTAAGAATGTAGGCAAGGTGAGAAGAAAGTTGGTCGGTGATGCGTATTTCTCTACCGCCAGCTTCGTTTAGAACAGCAATGTCTTTGCCGTTGCCAAATGTGCTACCTGGTTCTGTTACGAGTAATTGTGTGTTTTCTATATAGCAATTGTCTGAGATAACATAGTTTGCTATGTAGCGGTGGATGTTGGCAATGAAAACATTGTCGCCTATTTGGCAGTTGTGTAGTGTGGCATGGTAAATGCCACTGTGTTGTTTGATACCGCCTTCTAGTTCAAAAACTTTTTCTGCCTTACCTATACTAATGTCTCCAGAAAAATGTACGTGTTTTACATATTTAGGGTTAAAGCTTTCGCTTACTTTAACTCTAGACCAATCGGAGCAAGTACAGTGTTGCTCTTTTAGTTGGCTTATTTCTTCTTCGGTGAGATTTCTGTGGTTCATAGTATTTTATTCTTCGTCATAGTTGTCGTATAAGAAATTGTTGTATGGGAAGCGTGAGGTGTGTATTTCTCTTGCCTTGGTGTACAATAATGACTTAAACTCTTCTATGTTGGTTTTTTCTTTTGCTGAAATGAATATGCAGTTTTCACCTTTCTTCGACATCCATGTGCGTTTTAAATCTTCTATTGAAAGATTTTCTTTTTGGATAGGTGAAAGATCGTCTTCTTCTTTTTCGGTGTAGGTGAATGCGTCTATCTTGTTGAATACGACGAAAATAGGCTTGTCGATTGCCTTTATATCCTTAAGTGTTTCCTCTACCACTCTGATGTGATCTTGTTGAATACCATAATGCTAGGTTTGCCGTTTGGTTCAATTTCTGATAGAGTTTTTTCAACTACTTGTATTTGGTCTTCAAATTGTGGGTGTGAAATATCCACTACGTGTACCCAAATATCTGCTTCGCGCACCTCGTCTAGTGTAGATTTAAATGATTCTACAAGTCCGTGAGGTAGTTTGCGAATAAATCCTACTGTGTCTGTTAGAAGGAAAGGAAGGTTTTCTATAACTACTTTTCTTACAGTGGTGTCTAAGGTAGCAAATAATTTGTTTTCTGCAAATACCTCAGACTTGCTTATAAGGTTCATAATGGTAGATTTGCCCACGTTTGTATAGCCTACTAATGCTATACGCACCATGTTGCCTCTACCTTTTCTTTGTGTACTCTTTTGAGTATCAATGCTTTTAAGGTCTTTTTTAAGAAGTGATATGCGTTGTAAAATAATACGACGGTCGGTTTCTATCTGAGTTTCACCAGGACCACGCATACCAATACCACCACGTTGGCGTTCAAGGTGAGTCCACATTCTTGTTAGTCGTGGTAGTAAGTATTGAAGTTGAGCAAGTTCAACTTGGGTTTTTGAATATGAGGTTTGAGCTCTTTTGGCAAAAATGTCTAAGATGAGACTTGTTCTATCTAGTACTTTTACTTTAAGCTCGTTTTCTATGTTTCTATGTTGAGAAGGAGAAAGTTCGTCGTCGAAAATGGCAAGTTGGATGTCGTTTTCTTCTACGTACTTTTGAATTTCTTCTAGTTTACCTGTGCCTACGAAAGTTTTTTTGTTTGCATAGTCGAGGTGTTGGAAGAAATGTCTTACAACCACAGCTCCTGCAGTATCTGCTAAGAAAGCCAACTCTTCTATATATTCTTTAGCTTTTCTTTCGTTTTGTTCTTGGGTAATAAGACCTACAAGAATAGCTCTTTCTGCTGGTGTTTCTATTGAAGATGTATTGATACTGTTAAGCATAATTTGTGTGCGCCTGTTGTATTTAAAGAGTTTTACTTTAATAAATGAGGCTGTCTCAAAACTTGAGTCAGCCTCATTATATATTAAGTTTAGGTTTTTATTATTGTAGTTTAAAGCGGATAGGTAGTGTGTATTTTACACGTACACTTTTACCACCTTGACGACCTGGGGTCCATTTTGGCATAGATTTGATAACGCGAATAGCTTCTTTGTCTAAGCTTTCTTCTACACCACGAACTACTGAGATGTCAACGATACTACCGTCTGAGTTTACCACGAATTGACAAACAACTCTACCTTGGATACCATTTTCTTGAGCAAGAAGTGGGTATTTGATATTTCTAACTAAGAAACGGTTTAGAGCGTCTTGACCACCAGGGAATTCTGGCATTTTTTCTACGCGAATGTGGATTACTTGCTCTTCTTCTTCCTCTTCTGGTGGAGCGATAGGAGCTTGAATTTCAACACGTGCGTCAGCGTCGTCTTCTGAGTTGAAGTCTGTTGTTTCTACTTCTGCTTCGTTGTCTTGAATGTCGATAATGTCACTCAAAACTGTTTCTGGTTGTGGAGGTGGAGGAGGTGGAGGAGTTTCTTCACGGAAGGTAACTTCTACCATTTCTTCGTCGATTTCCACTGGGCCTTGTAGAGCCTCTTCATAGACGGTGATTTCATTTTGGGACCATTCGAATGCGATGTACATAATCCCTAATGCCATTACCAAGCCGATCAAAACCGCCATCATTTTCTTGTTTTCTAAATCGGCTTTAGGTGATTTTTTGATTTCCATATTATTGTTTTATGATTTTATATCTTGTCTCGTTTGCAAATGTAACATTATTTTTTTAGAAATAGAATATCAAAAGGATTTTTTTTAATAAAATTATAACAATCATTTTAATATTATGTGAGCAAAATTCAGTATATTTGAACAATTTTTGGAGATTGTGAAAAGAATTGTATTAATATATGTGCTGTTTTTGTGCTCATTGAGTGTTTTTTCTCAAGGAGCAGGAAGAGTTTTTGATAGTTTTTTAGAATATCCTTCTTCTGCACATGTGGCTGCTTTGGGTGGTCATAATGTTTCATATATAGGTGAAGACCCAATGTTTTCTATCAACAACCCAGCTTTGCTTTCTACAAGTGTGGACAATTTGCTATATTTGAACTATTCTATATACATGGCAAATTCTGGGTATGGTAGCGCTCTTTATTCTACAAAGTTTAGCGATGTGGATGCTTTTGCTGGCTCTTTTCAGTTTGCTCAGTATGGTAGAATGAAAGGGTTTGATGAAATAGGAGCTGAAACTGGAAATTTTTCGGCGCAAGAATTTGCTCTGAATGCTACATATTCAAGAAAACTTAATAAGTATTTCACAATAGGTGCTACTTTTAAACCAGTATTATCTACATACGAAACTTATACAAGTTTTGCATTGGCTACAGATATAGGTCTTGTGTTTTCTGATACCACACATTTGGTGTCTGCAGGTTTGGCTGTTACTAATATTGGTGGTAGAGTATGTGGACCAAATGATATACATTTAACTAGCAAACTTTTGCCAATTAATGTATCTGTAGGTGTAACTAAAAGTTTTTCTAAGGCTCCAATAGCCTTGCATTTAACTCTTCAAAATCTTCAAGATTGGGATTGCGATTATGCTACAAATTCTAAGTCGGAAGATGCTGGCAAGGTGAGTTTAGGTGAGGTGTTTGCTAGAAAGATTATTCTTGGTATAGATTTTGTGCCAAAGTCTAAG
This sequence comes from uncultured Bacteroidales bacterium, assembly GCA_937911235.1. GTDB lineage: Bacteria > Bacteroidota > Bacteroidia > Bacteroidales > Paludibacteraceae > Enterocola. The sequence continues at coordinate 19,878 of CALDPN010000191.1, read as the reverse complement.
AAGTTTTGGATTTCTATAGCTTATAACTTTGAAAGAGGTATGGCTCTTGCAAATGAAGATTTGTTTTCTTTAGCTGGGCTAACAGGTGGTGTAGGGTTTAAAATAAAGATGTTTAGCTTGGGTGGAGCTGTGGCTGTATATAATTCGGCAGGAGTAACGGGTCATATTACTATGGCAATAGATATAAATGGATTTAATAAGAAGAATTCATTATGAAAAAAATTAGTATAGCAATAGATGGTTTCTCTTCTTGTGGTAAGAGTACCATGGCAAAAGAATTGGCAAAGACTCTTTCTTATATATACGTGGATACTGGTGCCATGTATAGAGTGGTGGCTCTTGCAGCTTTAAGAGCAGGTGTGATGAAAAGTGGCGAAATAGATGAAGAGGCTTTAAGAGTATGTGTAGAGAATCTAAATATAGGTCTTGACGAAAATGCCAAGGCATACCTTAATGGTGAAGATGTGGAAGGTGAAATTAGAGGCTTAGAGGTGTCTAATTGGGTGAGTAAGATAAGTGCTGTGGGATTTGTAAGAGAAAGATTGCTTGATATTCAAAGAGAATTAGGTTCTAAGAAAGGTGTGGTAATGGACGGCAGAGATATAGGCTCTGTGGTGCTTCCAGATGCTGAACTTAAGATATTTGTAACTGCTGATGCAGATGTGAGGGCACAGCGTAGATATGACGAACTTTTAAGAAAAGGTTCGCCTGCTACATACGAAGAAGTGCTTGACAATATAAAAATGAGAGACTACAACGACGTGAATCGTAAGGTAAGTCCGCTTATTCAGGCTCCAGATGCTCAGCTACTAGATAATAGTTATATGACTATTGAAGAACAAAATAAATGGCTTTTAGATAAGGTAAACGAGGCATGCAAAGGGTAATTATTGAAATAGATGAAGATTCTGGATTCTGTTTTGGTGTGGTAAACGCCATTAAAAAAGCAGAAGAGGAGTTGGATGCAGTAGGTAGTTTATATTGCCTTGGCGATATTGTACACAATAGCGACGAGGTGGAAAGACTTGCAAAGAAGGGTTTGAAAATTATCGACCACGAAGATTTGTCTAAACTTACCAACACAAAGGTGCTTTTAAGGGCTCATGGCGAGCCTCCTGCAACATACAAAATGGCAGAGAGCAACAATGTGGAAATTTTGGATGCTACATGTCCTGTGGTATTGGCTTTGCAAAAAAGAATCCTTAAAGCATGGAAGGAAAATCCTGATGCTCAAATAGTGATTTATGGTAAAAAAGGTCATGCTGAGGTGAATGGACTTGTGGGTCAAACTCAGGGTGAAGCCATTGTGGTGGAACACGAAGATGAAATAGAAAATATAGACTTTTCTAAACCTATATATTTGTTTTCTCAAACTACAAAATCTCTTGAAGGGTTTAAAAGACTAGTAGAGAAAATAAATGCTAGAATGCTAGAGGGGGTGAACTTTGTATATTATGATACTATCTGCCGTCAGGTGGCAAATAGAATGGATAATATAAGAAAATTTGCTCGCGAACACGATTTGGTTATGTTTGTGAGTGGAAAGAAAAGTTCAAACGGAAAGGTGCTGTTTGAAGAATGTAAAAAACAAAACCCCAATACGTATTTTGTGTCGTCTGCCGATGAGGTAGATGTGAATATGCTAGCGGGTGAGCCTAAACTAATAGGTATTTGTGGAGCAACATCCACTCCTAGATGGCAAATGCAAGAAGTAAAGGACAAACTAAAAAATATAATTGATTATGTATCAGATTAAAACTATTGGTATTCTTACCTCAGGTGGAGATGCTCCAGGTATGAACGCAGCCCTTCGTGCTGTGACACGTGCTGCTATTTTTAATGGTATTAAAGTAAAAGCCATTATGAGAGGTTATAAGGGTATGGTAACCAACGAAATTGTTGAGTTTAAAACTCAAAATGTGAGTAACATTATTCAACACGGTGGTACTATCATTAAAACAGCTCGTTGCGCAGAGTTTAAAACTAAAGAAGGCAGACAACAAGCATACGACAATTTGAGAAGTCATGAAATTGACGCTCTTGTGGTGCTTGGTGGTGATGGTACATTTACTGGTGCTCGCATTTTTGCTCAGGAGTTTAACTTCCCAATCGTGGGTGTGCCTTGTACTATCGACAACGACCTGTATGGTACAGACTTTACTATTGGTTATGATACAGCTTTAAATACTGTGATTGATGCAGTGGACAAAATTAGAGATACTGCTTCTTCTCACGAACGTCTTTTCTTTGTGGAAGTGATGGGCAGAGACGCTGGCTTCTTGGCTCTAAATGCTGCTATTGCATCTGGTGCTGAGGCTGCTGTGATTCCAGAAGTGAGCATTAAAGACGACCTTCTTTCTGAGGTTATCCAACATGGCTTTAGAAAAAGTAAAAACTCAAGTATTGTGCTTGTGGCTGAAAGCGATGCAACAGGTGGTGCACAAGGTGTGGCTGAACGTGTGAAAAAAGAACATCCAGAATATGACGCTCGCGTGGTGGTGCTTGGTCACATGCAACGTGGTGGTTCTCCTTCTGCTCAAGACCGTATATTGGCAAGTAGAATGGGTGCAGCTGCAGTGGAAGCGCTTCTTGAAGAACAACGTAACTTAATGGTGGGTATTGTGAACGATGAAATTGTTTATGTGCCATTTACAAAAGCAATTCGCGACGATAAGCCTATTAATATGAAACTTATTTCAACACTTAGAACACTTTCTATTTAATTGGAAAATAATATTCACATAAAAGGTGCTCGAGTTCACAACTTGAAGAATATAGAGCTAAAGATCCCTCGTAATAGCCTCGTGGTCATTACGGGGGTTTCTGGTAGCGGAAAGTCTTCTCTTGCCTTCGATACGTTGTACGCCGAAGGTCAGCGCCGTTATGTGGAAAGTTTGTCTTCATACGCTCGTCAGTTTTTAGGAAGAAAAGCAAAACCAGAAGTAGATTTTATTACCGGACTACCTCCTGCTATTGCTGTGGAGCAAAAGGTGAAGACGAGAAATAGTCGTTCTACAGTGGGCACATCTACTGAAATATACGATTATTTAAGAAAACTGTTTGCTCGAATTGGGGTGACATATTCTCCAGTTTCGGGAAGGGTGGTGAAGAAACATCAAACTTCGGATGTTTTAGATTATATTGCTTCTAGAAACGAAGGCACTTCAATGGTACTTACTGTGCCGTTGAACTTAAGTAGTGGAAACTGTAAGGAAACTCTTACTCAACAAGGTTTTACTCGTATTTATGCCGATAGGAAGTTTTGGTCATTGGATGACTTTTTCTCGTTGGAACAACCTCTAGATGGTGCAGAACTACTTATTGAACGTTTTACTGTAAAACAAGGTGAGGAGTTTCTCAATAGAATTGCAGATTCTATTCAGACAGCGTTTTATGAGGGTGCAGGGGTGTGTAGGGTACTTACTCTAAATGAAAAACGTGAAGAAGTGTCTCGTGTGGAGTTTTCTCACAATTTTGAAGCAGATGGAATGCGTTTCGAAGAGCCAACTGAGCAACTTTTTAGTTTTAATAGTCCGCTTGGTGCTTGTCCTGAGTGTGAGGGATTTGGCTCAGTGATTGGTATTGATGAAGATTTGGTAGTGCCAAACAAATCGCTTTCTGTATTTGCAGGTGCTATTGCCCCATGGAGAGGAGAAAAGATGGGCGTGGATAGACAACTTCTTATTACCCATGCTCACAAATTTAATTTCCCTGTTCATAAACCTTATTTTGAACTCTCGGCAGAGGAGAAAAAGCTACTTTGGACTGGTAATGAATACTTTGAAGGGCTAGATGAATTCTTTAGATTTTTAAAACAAAACCAATATAAAATTCAGTATAGAGTGATGCTGAATAGTTATCGTGGCAAGACAATTTGTCCTGCTTGCGGTGGCACCAGACTTAAAAGAGAAGCTACATACGTGAAAGTGGGCGGTAAGTCTATTTGTGAACTTGTGGAAATGCCTATTTCTCAGCTTAAGGAGTTTTTTGACAATCTGAAACTCACAGATTATGAGGTGAGTGCCTCTAAAAGACTAATCCTTGAGATAAATAATAGAATTCAATGTCTGATGGATGTTGGTCTCTCTTATTTAACACTAAATAGAGCTTCTAATACACTTTCTGGTGGCGAAAGCCAACGTATTAATCTAGTTTCTTCGCTTGGTAGTTCTTTGGTGGGTTCGCTTTATGTGCTAGATGAGCCAAGTATTGGTCTTCACCCAAAAGATACAGATGCTCTTATAGCTGTGCTTAAAAGACTTAGAGATTTAGGCAATACAGTAGTGGTGGTGGAACACGATAAAACCATGATGATGGCAGCAGATTGGATTATTGATATTGGTCCTATGGCTGGCAGACTAGGTGGTGAGGTGATATTGGAGGGTAATCCTAACGATTTAATAAACAGTGATTTAGATTCTTCTGTTTCTAAAACATTGGAATATTTAAGAAGTAATGGCACACAATATGAGGGTACACCTCGTGTTTCTTCAAATTATATAGAACTAAAAGGTTGTTGTGAAAACAATTTGAAGAACATTACAGTGCGTTTCCCACTCAATACTATCACTGTGGTAACAGGTGTGTCTGGTTCGGGTAAGTCGACACTAGTGAAAGACTCTCTGTATATGGCACTATGTCGTCATTTTGAGGAGCCAGTGGAAAAAGTGGGTAGTTTTGAGAGTATGACGGGTAGTTTGCACTTGCTTAAAGGTGTGGAACTTGTAGACCAAAATCCTATTGGTAAGTCTTCACGCTCAAACCCTGCCACATATATTAAGGCATACGATTATATAAGAAAACTATTTGCCGACCAGCAACTATCTAAACAAATGGGATATACTGCTGCTTATTTTTCATTTAATACCCCTGGTGGTAGATGTGAAAAATGTGAGGGTGAAGGTACTATTACTGTGCCAATGCAATTTATGGCAGATGTGGTGCTAACATGTGAGGAGTGTGGTGGTAAAAGATTTAAAAACGAAATTTTAGAAGTAAAATATAAAGGTGCAAGCATATACGATGTGCTTGAAATGACTGTAAACCAAGCGGTTGAGTTTTTCTCTGACGAGAAATCTGCTACTTGCAGGTCTATTGTTGAAAGACTTAGTTTGCTTCAACAAGTAGGTCTTGGTTATATAAAACTAGGTCAGTCTTCTTCTTCGCTTTCTGGTGGAGAAAGCCAAAGGGTGAAACTTGCTGCGTTTTTGGCCACGGAAGGTGTTGGTCATCAGTTGTTTATATTTGATGAACCTACCACAGGTCTTCATTATGCAGACATAAGAGTGCTTATGAATTCTTTCCAAAAACTAATAGAAAGAGGTCATAGCGTAATTATTATTGAACATAATACAGATGTGATTAAACAGGCAGATTATATTATCGACTTAGGACCAGAGGGTGGCGATAAAGGTGGATACCTTATTTTCTCTGGCACTAGAGATGAAATATTAAACTGTAAAGAATCATATACAGGACAATCATTATTAAACAATGCTTAAACAAATTAAATTTTGGCTTTCTAATGCCAGATATGTATCTCTACCACAGAGTTTACTTCCTTGTTTGCTTGCAATTTCACTTGCAAGTGGTGCTCCAGATTTTTCTTGGGGATTGAGTATATTAGCAGTCATTGGTGTGGTGCTTGCACACTTTGGTATGAACCTTGCCGACGACTATTTCGATTATAAAAAGGACAATGGCAATGTGCGTGAGGTGCTTGCTGGTGCTGGTATGCGTTCGCGTATTGCTAAATGTTCTTACCTTACCTCTGGTGAGGCTACTGTTAAGCAGTTGGCTATAGCTATAGCGGTGTATTTATTCCTTGCTTCTATTTGCGGAGGTGCGATATTATATTACAGAGGTATAAATGTTCTATATATTGCTCTTATTGCTGGTTTCTTGGGAATAAATTATTCTGGTTATCCATTAAGACTTGGTTATTATGGACTAGGCGAACTTCTTATTGGCATAATGTTTGGACCACTTCTTATGGCAGGTGTATATCTTTCTGCCTCTGGTGAGCTTAGCGAGAGCGTAACTGCAATTTCTTGTGCAGTGGGATTTCTTGTTATGAACATTGTGTATACTCATGCCATTATGGACTTAGAACCAGATAAAGCAATTGGTAAAATGACACTTGCAAGACTATTTGCAAAAAGAATTCCTATGCTTTTGTGGTCTGCTGTCTGTGTGTTTGCTCCATTTATTATTATATCTGCATTGGTATACCTAGGTATGATTTCTCCTTGGAACTTGCTTGTTTTAGTACTGCTTCCTATGGCAATAGGTTTGTTTATTTCTGTATGTAAGTTTGCATATAATAAACCAGTAGACCTTAATCCAAAATGGTGGATGGGACCAATGGATATGTGGGATAAAGTAAAAGCCGCTGGCATAGAGTGGTTTATGATTCGTTGGTATATGTGCAGAAACCTAGTAACATTCTTTTGTTTGATATTAATTATAGTAAACTTTATAGTATGAATCCATTTCATTATTTATATTTAGGAAAATGGTTTTTTGAAACTAGATTTTTAGGCAAAGAAAAACCACTTCAAACTGTGCTTTTTATTACAAATCGTTGCAATTTGCAATGTAAACACTGCAGTGTATATAATAATGTGTCGCCACAGGATATGACTTATGCCGATGTAATAGAGCATCTTAAATATTCATATAGTTTAGGTTCACGTTTTGTGGATTTTGAAGGTGGTGAGCCAACACTTTGGCGCCTCGAAGGCAAAACAGTAAATGACCTTATCGACGATGCAAAGAAAATAGGTTTCTATTCATGTACTATTACAACAAATGCTCAAAGAGACTTCTCTAATTCTCACGCAGACTCTATTTGGGTGAGTATGGATGGTGTGGGCAAATATCACGATGCTGTGCGTGGAGAGGGTGCGTTTGCTCGCTTAGAAAAGAATATTGCAGCTTCTGGTCATAAGGCTCTTAGTGTAAATATGGTAGTAAATACCCTAAACTACGAATGTGTGGCAGAGGCTTTGGAATATGCAAAAAACAATCCTGCAATTAAGTCTATCTCTATTAATATGCACACTCCGTTCCCAGGTACTGAGCATCTTGCTCTTCCACAGGATATTAGAGAAAAAGTTGTAGATACAGTGATTGCTTATAAGAAAAAAGGTTATCCAATAATGAATTCAGTATCTGGTCTTAAACTAATGAAGCACAACAACTTCAAGAAAGAATGTTGGGTAACAAACTTCATTATTCAAGATGGCACTCGCCTAACAGAATGTGCAGGCAAAACCGTAGGTGTTTGCGACAAATGTGGTTTCTGCATGGCAGGTGAGATGAGGTCGGTTTTCAACTTCAAGCCTGATACGATATTGGCAGGTTTAAGCTTGAGAATGTAGTTAGGAGTTGATTCCCTCCTTTAAAAAGACTCAAATATTGCTACTGTTTAAATAAAAAAAAGGTGAGTTCGTTTGAACTCACCTTTTTTGGTATATTAATCTAATTATTATTTAGATTTTTTAGTTTTTTTCTCAGCTGCTTCTAGAGATTCTTTTAGAGCTGCAAGGCTTTCGATGTCACCTAGAGTAGTTTTTTCTACTGCTGGAGCTGCTGGAGCTTCTTCTTTTTTAGCTGCTTTTTTAGCTGCTTTTTTAGGAGCTTCTGCTACTTCTGCTGCTTTTTGAGCATCTTCGAAAATGCGGCTGTGAGAAAGAATGATACGTTTGGTTTCTTTGTTGAACTCAATCACTTTGAATTGAAGAGTTTCACCAGCTTTAGCTTGAGAACCGTCTTCTTTTGTTAAGTGTTTAGGAGTAGCGAAACCTTCGATACCGTGTTCTAGAGTGATAACAGCACCTTTGTCCATTAGGTCAGCGATAGTACCTTCGTGGATAGTATCAACAGCGAAGATAGTTTCGTAGTTGTCCCATGGGTTTTCTTCTAGTTGTTTGTGACCTAAGCTTAAACGACGATTTTCTTTGTCGATTTCAAGAACTTGGATTTCGATAGTAGCACCTAGAGAAGTGAATTCTGAAGGGTGTTTAATTTTCTTTGTCCAAGAAAGGTCAGAGATGTGGATTAAACCGTCAACACCTTCTTCTAGTTCAACAAATACACCGAAGTTTGTGAAGTTACGAACTTTTGCAGTGTGTTTGCTAGCTACTGGATATTTAGCGTCGATATTTAACCATGGATCTTCTTTAAGTTGTTTGATACCTAAAGACATTTTACGTTCGTCGCGGTCAAGAGTTAGGATAACAGCTTCTTGTTTGTCACCAACTTTAACGAAGTCTTGAGCAGAACGTAGGTGTTGAGACCAGCTCATTTCTGAAACGTGGATAAGACCTTCTACGCCAGGAGCGATTTCAACGAATGCACCGTAATCGGCCATAACAACAACCTTACCTTTAACAGTGTCACCTACTTTGAGGTCTTCGCTCAAAGCGTTCCATGGATGTGGAGTGAGCTGCTTCAAACCAAGAGCTATGCGCTTCTTTTCATCGTCGAAGTCCAGAATAACAACGTTGATCTTCTGATCCAATTCAACGATTTCTTTTGGATCGCTAACGCGGCCCCAGCTGAGGTCTGTAATATGGATAAGACCATCTACGCCACCAAGGTCAATGAATACACCATAGGTTGTGATGTTCTTAACAGTACCTTCAAGTACCTGACCTTTTTCAAGCTTGCCAATGATCTCTTTCTTCTGCTGTTCAAGTTCTTCTTCAATGAGAGCCTTATGTGAAACAACTACGTTGCGATATTCCTGGTTGATCTTAACAACCTTGAATTCCATAGTTTTGCCTACGAATACATCGTAATCGCGGATAGGCTTAACATCAATCTGTGAACCTGGTAGGAATGCTTCAAGACCAAATACATCTACAATCATACCACCCTTTGTGCGGCACTTGATGTAACCCTTGATGATTTCCTGTGATGCAAGAGCTTCGTTTACGCGATCCCATGAACGTGATGCGCGAGCTCTCTTATGTGACAGAAGTAACTGTCCCTTTTTGTTTTCTGTGTTCTCAATATAAACCTCAACTTCGTCACCAACTTTCAGTTCAGGGTTATAACGGAACTCGCTGATTGGAATAATACCGTCAGATTTGTAACCGATGTTTACAATAACCTCACGCTTGTTGATAGAGATAACAGTACCGTTTACTACTTCGTTGTCAGCAACCTTGTTAAGAGTGCTGTCGTAAGCCTGTTCCTGTTCCTCTTTTGTTTTACCGGTAGCAATGTTACCGCTTTCGTATGCTTCCCAATCGAAATCTGCTAAGGGAGCTACATTCTTTAATTCTTCCATTTTAAAATACTAAAACTAAGATAAAGTTAGACAATATGTTGTAATCACTCGCCAAATACGTATGTATTTAGCGGGCGCAAAGGTAATGCTTTCTAAACAATAAACCAAATGTTTAGCTTAGAAATCTTGGTCAAAAGAGTAGGGTTGTCCTCCTGCTGTTATTCCTGCTGCAGATATGCTGAAACTACCGGTTATGGAGTTGTTGTATAACTCTACAGTTGCCTGGCCATTTTCGTTTGTAACTACATTTGGATTCCAATACAGTGTGCGACGGTAATCTACATCGCCTAAAATAGGACCATCAGGATATTCCGGACTATAGAATGAATATGGTTCAGAATAGCCAGCTACAGTAGAAATTCGTTTGTCTATGCTAACAATCTCTTTCTTACTGCTTAATTCGTGATCTTCTTTTACGTAGATATCTACCAAACGTACTCTCTGTTGTAGATACTCATAATCGGGTACCTGGAACAGAGTCTTGCGTTGATATTCCTGATATAGTGGTGATAGTGTGAAAGCTTCACCTAAAGTTATAACTCTGTCGTAAACCAAAACGCCCTTCAAATCTTTAGTGTCTATATACAATGGTGTTTCAAACTTTCCCTGGTACAGGTATTTAGAATTGTTGTGTACGTAGAAGAATGCCGGAAAACCATCAACATATACAGTGTCTGCTGTGTCGGACGTATCGGACATGACAGTAGTTACTTCGTATCCTTTTTCAATAAGATAACCAAATACGTCGGTTGTATGTTCTGCTTTATCTAATTCTATTTCAACATCTTTTGTAACATCAAACGATTTGAATGTGTAGTAGTCTATGTACTTACGCTGGCTCTCTATATCAACATCGGGCAGTAGATAGCCTTCGTTCTCCTTAATAATGGTAGGGTAGTGTTTCTCCTCTTCTGTTTCGTCTATCTTTTCTCTTCCCACCTTTTTAATTTCGTTGTTTCTCTGCGTGGTAGAGAATACTGTTTCCCCGGGTTGATAGGCTCTTATCTCCGGTGTAAGCGAGCGCTCAAATAGTAATCTGGCACTGGTTCCTATCAATCTTTCTTTTTCGGTTTGGGCATAAATGGTCAGTTTTGCTGTGTTATAGAAATCTACACCTATATCAAATCCAAAGTATCCGGTTGAATCTGTATAGTAGGTGTATCTTTCCAAATCGTCACGATTTTCAGGGACAATTGCAGCAAGCACAGTTGCGTCTCCTAATGGCTTTTTGCCCGATGGATTTAGTACCCAACCGTTTAGTGTAAGACCGGTTTCTATACGATGTTTTGCTACAAACGACTCTATTCCGGCCATTGTTCGCCAGTCATAACGTTCCCAACCCTGTATCATCATTAGCAGGTCTAAGGCTGCTGTGTGTATGCTGTCGCGTGATTCAAAGTAGTATTCCGGATTTTCTACCAATCCTTTCAAATCGGACGATAAAAGCAGTGATGTCCTAATGTCATCGGTGTAAATATTGCTGAATCCGCGCTGATCTCTTACTGACAGACAGAAACGGTCTTTGAATGGTCTTCCGTTACCATCCAGTAGTAGTATGCTTAATTTCATCGGGTCGAATCCGTTGTATTTGGCTTTGTCCGGAGTAATTGAGATTTGCGGAGCTGCTATGTTGCTGTAGTTGTATATAAATCTGGATGCGTAGATTCTACCTTCTCTGTCAAAAACAGTTACTCTGCAAACTCCTTCCGGTATTCCGTCAGTGGCTATCTGTTTTGTTATGGTATTATTGTTTATGTCAATGGTGAAGAAATCCATTATCTCACCTCTGCAGGTTAAAGTTACTCCTAAAGTTTCTTCAGTGAATTCTTCTGTACACTCAATTGCCAAATTGATGTTGTTTTGGTTTGTAACCGATAATGATACGCCGGTTAGCTCTGCGTCCGGTAGAGAGAAACGTCTCTCTGTTCCATTTGCTGAAACTATGGTTACGCTGTTTTTTTCTGCTGTAGGGGTAAATGTAAAACTACCCATGCCATTATGGATGGTGCTGAATGTTATGTCTGTATCGTTTACTTTTCCGGTAACAGATGTTCCAAAACCTGATTCGTCAGTAGCTTTGAATGCTACTCTGCATGGCTTACCTATAATTAGATGGCCACCTTCAGGATAGAATGAAAGATTTATTTTATTCGGTTTTTTTGTTTCCGGTCTGTATTGTTCTACGTTAGTTATAATCTGTTTGATTACAGGCTTTTCTGTATAGTATTCACCCTCTTTGCTTGGTTGTTCATATACTGCAAATACTCTGGAAAATACAGTCTCCTTTTTAAAGTTGAGCATATTGTTTGTGTATGCTCTTATTTCGTAGAATCCGCTTGGGTAGTTTGTTATGCCGCGCATACTGCGAACCTGCGATGTAGCAGCATCAACTAAGGGAAAAGAACCATCGGCTTGTCCGGCTACTATTTTTAATTTCTCCTGTTGTAGTACTACACCGCCAGGAGAGATAAGATCCACGTAAAGTACGCGGCTGGGCGCTCTGTTTAGTGTGGATGCCTCTACTACAAATGCTTTGAACCAGATGGTTTCACCTGTGTAATACGATGTGTTATCGAATTGCAGATATACCTTTTCTTGCGGATAGATAGAATTAAATTGGTGTATGTTGCCTGCAAAGCGCATTAATGCTTCCGACTGTTCGTTAGAAGCAGCAAAACAAAATGCAGATGTTGTTAAGAACAATATTACTGTAAATAATTTTTTCATATTTGGTAGTTTCTTGTTAGTACTTGTATATATACGATGTGTGGGGCTATGTTAAATGTTGCTAATGTGATACGATACAATTCCTTCTATAGGATTTTGTATGAAAGTACCGGCTTTCATACCAAGAGATTCTGTTGTCTCTATAAGTTCTTCGGAAAATATGGTGGCAACTGAACCTACAAAATGGACCGGTAACCATGGTTTGTGATATGCTATTACGTTACGTTTAAAGAATTCGGTAAAACAACTTATCAGTATTTCATGTACTTGAGGCACGTCTCTGTGTTTTGCCAGAAAGGGGGTGAACTGTGCCATATATCGGTTTGCAAGTGGCTTCTTATAGATGTTTTCTAAAACAGATTCCATTGTTAAACCATATTCAGACATAAATTCATCACAAACGGCAGGTGGTAGTTGTCTTTTGAAACAGTCACTTAATAATCTGCGTCCTAATGCAACGCTACTACCTTCGTCGCCTAAAATATATCCTAAAGAAGGAATATTGTCTGCTATGTTCTTGCCGTCGTAAAGGCAGGAATTGGAACCTGTGCCTATTACGCAAGCTATACCTTCGTGATTACAACACAATGCACGTGCAGCGCCAAGCAAATCGCTGGCTATATTTATTTCAGCATTGGGGAATGGTACTGATAGTATCTCTTTAATTATGTTGCATTTTACTTCTGTGGCGCAACCTGCACCATAAAAGTGTATTTGTGATATGGATTCTTTTTCTGTCTCTGTTATTTGTGGCAGAAATTCTTTTTCTATAATCTCTGTAATGTCTTCTACGCTTTGGTGGTATGGGTTTATGCCTTGAGTTTTGACAATAGTCTGTTTGTTTGTACTATCGCATACACACCAATCGGTTTTAGTAGATCCACTATCTGCTATCAGTATCATATATATTACTTTTCTGTTTTTTTCTTTCCAAAATCGGGCTCAAACTTTATGAGTGCAGATACAATGAATGTGATACTGCAACATGCTATAATCCATATAAAGAACATTTTGTAACCCATTATCTCTTGCAATTGACCGGAAATCATACCCGGAAGCATCATTCCCAATGCCATTATACCTGTGCTTATAGCGTAGTGAGAGGTCTGTTGTTCGCCTCGCGCAAAATATATCAGGAATAGGGTGTAGGCAGTATATCCAAAACCATAACCAAGCTGTTCAACAAAGATGCAACTGCCTATTGTGAACATATTGTCGGTAGGGAAATAGCTAAGATAAACATATACCAAATCAGGTAGTGATATGGCTATCACCATAGGCCAAAGACACTTTTTAAGTCCTTTCCATGAAATGGCAGTACCTCCTAAAATACCTCCTAAAAGCAATCCTATAACTCCTAATGTTCCCTGTACAAAACCAACTTGTTCGGTAGATAGCCCTAAACCACCGTTTTCAAGCGGATCTATAAGAAACAGTGGACATATTTTTGTGAGCTGGGCTTCCGGAAATCTGTATAGCAGAATAAATAACACTGCTGTAACTATGTCGGGCTTACAAAAGTATGTTTTGAATGTCTGGATAAAACCTATTGCCAATTGTTTGGCAGATGTGGCACTCTGTGTGTCGTTGTTTGGTTTAGGTAGTACCTTAATATGAAAGATTGCCAAAAGAATCATTATGATTGCAGCTATCAGAAATGTTAAACTCCAGGCTGTGCGTACAGTGCCTGTGGATTTTTCTAATAGTCCTGCTACTATCAGCAGTCCGCCTTGTCCTGCTATACTGGCTATTCTGTAAAAAGTGTTTCTTATGCCTACAAATAGCGATTGATCACCTTCGCTTAATCCCAACATATATAGTCCGTCGGCTGCTATGTCGTGGGTGGCAGAACTGAAGGCCAATATCCAGAAAATAGCTAATGTCCATTGTAGGAAATTAGATGTCGGTATAGAAAAAGCTATCCCTGCCAATCCTGCTCCAAGAATGATTTGTGTGGTTGTAACCCACCAACGTTTTGTTTTAATTAAGTCTACGAACGGACTCCATAGAGGCTTTATTACCCATGGCAGGTATAACCATCCGGTGTAAAGAGTTACATCGCTATTGCTTATGCCCAATTTTTTGAACATAATAACAGAGACCGTAACTATCAGTACGTATGGAAAACCCTCTGCAAAATAGAGAGTAGGAATCCAGCTCCAAGGTGATTGATTTCTATTGTTCATATTTTGCAAATTTAGTTAATAGTATTGTATCTTTCCGCATAATCTTCACTAATTTTCACTAATTTTACCCACACAAACAGAAAAGTGATGGATAATAGATTGGAAAAATTGTTTTTTCAGGTGACAGGTCATAGTGTGAATTCTGCAAATCAGCTTACTCCTGCAGGTTCAAACAGAGTTTATTACAGGCTTTATGATTCTGAAAATAATACACTTATTGGTGTTGAAGGAACATCGGTTCAGGAGAATGAAGCTTTTTTTGAAATAAGCCGACACTTTTTTAAGCAGGGACTTGCTGTGCCGCAGTTGATAGCAGTTTCGGACGATAAGCTTGTCTATCTTATTCAGGATTTAGGAGATACATCGCTTTTCGATTATCTGTCGGTAGATAGAAACAGCGGCGAATATTCTGCTCAATCGGTGGCGATGCTGGAAAAGGTGATGATGGTATTGCCAGATTTGCAGTTCAAAGGTGCAGAAGGTCTGGACTTTTCAAAATGCTATCCGTCGGAATCGTTTGATTTGCGAATGGTTAAGTGGGATTTGAACTATTTCAAATACTGTTTCTTTAAGGCTGTCGGTATAGAATTTAATGAGTCTCTTTTAGAGGATGATTTTGATAGCCTGACAGACATTTTACTGGATTCATCGGACTCTTTCTGTACTACATTTATGTATCGCGATTTTCAATCGCGTAATGTGATGATAAAAGAGGGTGTACCTTACTTTATAGATTATCAAGGGGGGAGAAAAGGTCCTGTGGAATACGATGTGGCTTCTTTCTTGTGGCAGGCAAGAGCTGCTTATCCATCTTCTTTACGTGAACATCTGGTTAATGTATATTTGAATGCGCTTCAAAAATATCGTAAAACAGACAGAGATACTTTCTTAAGACGATTAGATCATTTTGTCCTGTTTAGAACTTTGCAAGTGTTGGGTGCTTACGGATTTAGAGGCTATTTTGAACATAAGGCTCATTTTATACAGAGTATTCCGGCTGCGATGGTGAATTTGCGCGGTTTGCTGGAAAAGCCTATGCCTGAATACCCTTATCTGGAGGAACTTTTGCATAAACTTGTAAATTTGCCACAGTTTGCTCCGGCAGAGCAGCAGAATGGTAATCTAACTGTAAAGATTTGCAGCTTTTCATATCGCAAAGGTATTCCGCAAGATAACTCCGGAAATGGTGGCGGATTTGTTTTCGATTGCCGTTTTATGCATAATCCGGGATTGTACGATGAATATAAAAAGCTGTACGGCATAGATAAACCGGTTGTAGACTTTCTGGAAGAACAAGGAGAAATTCAAATTTTCTTGGATAATGTATATTCAATAGTAAAACCTGCAGTAGCAAAATATGTGAAGCGTGGTTTTACCAGTTTGATGGTCTCTTTTGGATGTACCGGAGGCAGGCACCGTTCTGTCTATTCGGCTCAACATCTGGCAGAATATTTGAAATCAGTCTTTGCCGATGAAATTTGTGTGGAACTTACTCATAGAGAATTAGGTATAACTACAGTTTTATGAATGCGTTGATATTTGCTGCCGGTTTGGGTAGTCGTTTGGGAACTTATACTCAGGATTTACCAAAAGCTCTTGTAAAGGTGGCCGGAAAACCTATGCTTGAACATCAGTTGCTACATCTTAAAAATGCAGGTGTGGAAACGGTAGTTATCAATGTGCATCATTATGCAGATAAAATAGTAGATTTCATCGATAGTTTTGGGGCTTTTGGTATGGATATCCGTATATCGGATGAAAGTGGAGAACTGCTTGATACCGGAGGTGGTTTAAGAAAGGCATTGTCATTATTTAATAACGACAAACCTGTTTTACTGCATAATGTGGATATCTTTTCATCTATGGATTTGCGCAAATTATATGACATTCATTGTGCAGCAAATACCGATGTGACTATGGTGGTTGCGGATAGGGAAACTGCACGTAAGTTGTATTTTGACGAATATCAAAATCTTAAAGGGTGGCGTGATTCCAGAGACGGAAAAATTCGTTCTGCATTTTCTGATTTTGATTATACACTTTGCAGACCATACGCTTTTCAGGGTATTCATGTGGTCTCACAATCTGTTTTGAAATATCTTAACGCAGTAAATGAAAATAAATTTGGCATAACCGGATTTTACATAGATTATGCCAATATGCTAAAAATATCTGCATCAGAAGATTCTAATCCATCTGATTGGGTTGATGCAGGTAAACCTGAAATGCTTGATAAAGCTGCAGATATAGTGCGCAGATTTTATCAGTAACAGTTCTTAAGTGCTGTTTCCGGATAGTAGTGCAGTAAAATATCTTTGTATGAATATCCTTTTTCGCCCATAACAGCAGCGCCAATCTGACATAGTCCTACACCATGTCCCCAACCGGCCCCGTTAAGTATGAATTTGCTGATATTTCCCATTTCATCGTATTTTTTACTTACTGTAAAAGCACTGCTATAAAGGTGAGTATGGGAAAGCGCTCTTCTTATCTCAAGTTCTTTTCCTATAACAATACTACTATTTGTACCTGTTACTTCAAGTTCTATTATTCTGCCTGAACCTCCACGTTTCAGTGGCTTAAGGTCTATAATGGTGCCTACATCTAAACCTGTTTTTTGGTGGAATAATTCAGTTAACTCTTCTGCGGTGTATTCTACTTGCCATCTGTAGAAATCGGGAGTTTCAAGGTCGTATCCGTTGAGTGAAGCTTTCAGAATCTTTCCATCTGCGTTACCGCAAAATGATTTAGGTCTGTCCAGAATCCAATCTTTGGCATTCTCTTCGTTTCGTAAATCTGGGATAGATTCACTATTGCTTCTGTTATCTCTAAGTACTGTCAGGTATGGATGATGCTCCTCTTGCCAGCAGCTTTCAAACTCTTCTGTTATACCTCCGCAACATTTGCTGAAACGTGCATCGCACAGATAACCATTGTGAGTCAGAATTTCACCGTATGTCTCTTGTATGGCTCTGCGTGCGGCAGAATTTATTATTCTGCTCTTGCCTTGATATCGTTGGCAGTGATCGTCTGCACACACATCAAACAAAGGATGTTGCTCGTGGTCGTACCATTTAATTATTTTGTTGCTCTCTGTACAGCAGTTGTCTGCTTTTTTGTCAGTTTCCGGTTTTGTGTATCGGGCAGTATGACATTGAGCTATAACCCAGCTACGTGATATTACAGCGTGGGCTTTTAAAAATTCTGCCGGAGCAGTGGGCTTCATTTCTGATGAAATAACACTTTCCAGGTATTCTTCAACCGATATTCCGTTTATGGCCCATATAGTTCCATTGTCGCACTTAAAAGATAGGTTGCCGGTAAAGTTCTGTTCTTCGTTGCGTTCCCAGTGAAATCCTATACCTATGGTAACACTATGTAGGGTAAATGAACAAGATAAAGACGTGGGTTTAAGTTCTAATGTATCAACAACATCCCCCTGCCATAGTATCTTACCGTCAGTTATCTGAACGTTTTGTTCTCCTGTGAAAACTGCTTTTCCATCGGAATATTTACCGTTCAGCATAAACTCTATCTTCTCACCGTTTACTATACCTACTTGCAGTGTGGGCTGTACGGGAGTAACTTCTCTGTATATAGATAAAATATCTTTCTCTGTCAGAGTCTCAAAATCGGATTCTCTTGGGGTGATAACTAAGCCGCACATATCGAGAGTACCCGGACTGACCAGTTTCTTTGCATCGCCTTCAGCATAATAACAGGCAGGTCTGTGTTTGCCGCGTTTAATTATTGCTGTGTAAACAGTACCGTTGTGGTTGCAGGCTATGATGTTTAGACGCGGCTCATATTCTCCGTCAAGAATAGGAATGCTCTCTATAACCGATTCAATCTCTTCTATGTTTTCTCCTCTTACTATTGTTACAGGAAATCCAAAAGGCGATATTGTTGATATATTGCTGTTGCTACTCCAATTATTGTTGCAGATTTTATCTATCAGTGGTATGTTGTCGTTGCTGCCTATCTGTAAATGCAGATGATCGGGGGCAGATGCTCCACTACGGGGACCATTGTAAAATACTACATATCCCGATGGCAGTTCTGTGGCAATCTTAATAAATGTGGGCAAACTCTCTTTGATGGATTGAGGTTGATGCTTTTTGCTTATAACAGTAAAATGTTCTTTTAGTATGGGATAGGGGTTAACCAACAGTTCGTAATCGTTACTTATGGGATAGGCTCTTTGTTCAGATGGTCTGTTCTCTTCACAAAGAAAACAGGCGCGACTACCAATACCTTCTTTGCTGATATTGGCTGCTGTAGATACTATTCTGCTTGGGTTGAATTGCAATCTCAATCCGGACGATGATATAGTGCGGCTCTTTACACTGTTCAGGTCTTGAAAAGCTTTATCGGCCTTTTGCCATACTTCGCACTCTTTTTTTAAAAAGTCAGTAAGGTTGTTCAGTATCTGTTTCATCTTCCCACTCTTTTATGTAGTTCTGCTGTTCTTAAACTATCTTTGTACAGGTTGTTGGCGTTTATCTTTTCCTGACTGAGTGATGAATCGCTGTTACCTTCCCAACGGCGGCACAGATATAATTCATCGTAGATACGTCCAATCTTATGTCTTCTTGAAATGGCTATTCCTACGGCATAATCTTCGCCATAACTGACATTAGGAAAGCCAATCTCCCGAATAACAGGTGTGTAGAATGCACGCGGGGCACCCAGACCATTTATTCTAAGGGCATTGTTCGGACCGTTTTCGTCTGTCCATTCTCTGTGGTCAATAATGCCTGGTGGCAGTGTTTCCAGCGCAAAATTGCAGATTCTGTAACTGCCTATAACCATGGCGCACTGCTCTGTATGGAATTTCTCTACAATCTTCTGTATAGTGTCTGGCCCGCTATAGATATCGTCGCTGTCCAGTTGTATGGCAAATTTACCGCACTCCGGATGGCGAACAGCTAAATCCCAGCAACCTCCAATGCCCAGATTCTCCTGCTCTGGTATAATATGTATAACCCTGCTGTCGTTTGAAAAGGAGTCTATTATTGCGGTGGTGCTGTCTGTGGAATGGTTGTCAACTATAATCAGATTGAATGGGAAACTGGTTTGTTGTTCCAATACGGAGTTTATGGCATCTGCAATGGTTCTTTCCCTGTTCCTGACAGGAATAATAACAGATGCTTCAATGTTGGTACTGTCGCTGAAATCAACCTTTTTAAAACTGTCAGGTGTCAGGAATGCTCCAATAGCCTTCAGATGCTCAGTACAGATCTGTTCCATCTCTATCTGGCTGTCTCTGTTTCTTGGATTTACATAATCAAACTGTTTCTGTCCTGATGTGCGATTGTCCGTTTCTTTTACTGTGTATAACATTTCGGCAATGCGTACAATAGGGAAGTTACGCTGTGCAAAAAGCCTGAACTGGTAGAATCCTCCTATAAGGTACTCCTTCTGGTAGGTTGAAAGATAATCTTTTATTGCCTGTGGTGATATGCATACTATGGAACCGAAATCAAAATCGTCTCTGACGCTGCCTGTCTGAATGTCAATGACAGGGTTTGGAATGACCTTTCCTTCTGCCTCTTTGTAGTGGTCAGAATAGACTATGGCTGCACCGCTCTCTATAGCTCTGTTTATAAACTTTTTCTGAGCATCGTCTTCCAAACTAATCTGCTTTTCGCCAATGTTCAGAAATAG
>CALDPN010000190.1 GCA_937911235.1 uncultured Bacteroidales bacterium | reverse complement strand
TAAAAATTGATTTGTAAAGGGCGCTTTTCTCGTTGCCCTCGTCTTCAAAATCCTCATTTACGACCAGTAAACTCCGGTTTTTCAGACTTCGGGACGCCTAAAAATCCCTCCTTTAAACAAACTCTTTGGTTTATAGTAAATTATTTAACTCCTAATTCCTAACAAGTAACACTACATTCTCGACGTGGTGCGTATGCGGAAACATATCCACAGGTTGCACTGCAACTATCTTGTATTGCTCACTCATCATGGCAAGGTCGCGAGCTTGAGTGGCAGGGTTGCAACTAACGTAAACTATTTTTTCTGGAGCAGCATTTAGTATTACCTTAATTACATCTTCGTGCATACCAGCGCGAGGAGGGTCGGTAATGATAACATCTGGTTTGCCGTGCTCAGCAATGAAATCATCAGTAAGGATGTTTTTCATGTCGCCTGCATAGAAAAGAAGGTTGTCTAGGCCGTTTAACTGAGCATTAACCTTTGCATCTTCTATAGCTTCTGGCACATATTCAATACCCACTACTTTTTTAGCTTTTTTAGCCACGAAGTTGGCAATAGTACCAGTACCTGTGTAAAGGTCGTAAACCATTTCATTGCCTGTAAGACCTGCAAATTTACGAGCCACTTTGTAAAGTTCGTAGGCTTGTAGAGTATTTGTTTGGTAGAAAGACTTAGGACCAACCTTAAATTTAAGGTCTTCCATAGTTTCGTAGAAGAAATCTTTGCCCTTGTATACCATTACCTCTTGGTCGCCAATAGTGTCATTTGCCTTTTGGTTGCAAATATATAGTAGGGAAGTAATTTCTGGGAAAGAGGTTGCTAAATGCTCTAAAAGACCATTCCAAACGGTTTCGTCTTTTTCTGCAAACACCACAATAACCATAAGTTCGCCTGTGGTAACAGAATTTCTAATCATAAGAGTACGCATCATACCCACTTGCTCACGCAAATTGAAGTATGAAATATTATTTTCCATACAATACTTATGAGTAGCAATTCTTATGCGGTTTGAAATTTCGTCTTGAAGATAGCAGTTTTCAATATGAAGAACTTTGTCGAAACAACCAGGAATGTGAAAACCTAGAGCTTTTTTTCTTTTTTGCTCGTCTGGAAGTTGCATTTCTTCATTTGTAAGCCACGCCTTTGCAGAAAAAGTGAATTCCAACTTATTTCTGTAGTGAGTGGTTTTTGCAGAACCTAAAATAGGACTGATTTCTGGTAAATTTAGTTTACCAATGCGTACCAAATTGTCAACAACTTGGTTTTGTTTGTATTTTAATTGCTCAGAATATGGCAAGTTTTGCCATTTACAACCACCACAAAGACCAAACTGTGCACAGAATGGAGTTTCTCTCACAGGAGAATAAGTTTTATAGTTTATAACACGAGCTTCTGCGTATGATTTTTTCTTTTTAGTAACTTGAATATCAACCACATCGCCAGGAACTGCATATGGAATAAAAATTACTAAATCATCGTGACGAGCTATTGCTTTGCCTTCTGCAGCAACATCGGTAATAAGAAGGTCTTCTATAATTGGAAGTGGTTTTTTACGAGCCATTTATGTTTAGTTAGGAGTGAGGAGTTAGGAGTGAGGAGTTGAGGGGCGCAAAGCGCCGATTATAAATTAAGTAAAA
>CALDPN010000189.1 GCA_937911235.1 uncultured Bacteroidales bacterium | reverse complement strand
GGTTTCAACCCAGACTTAACCTACAACGATGGTCTTTTAGTACAAGAAATTGCTAAAGCAGAAGGTTTAAGTTTAATTGAAGCCAACAACTATATTGCAGAGAAAGTAGAAAAGCTTAACACTACTCTTAAAACTTTCAAACATCTTTCATTTGCTAATATTGGCACATTCCATTTGAACGGAGAAAAAGTTAGCTTTGAGCCTGCTCAAACAAATAATTTACTTAAAAGTTCATTTGGTCTTCAAACATTCTATTTCCCAGAAGTAAGTAGCAACACCATTTCTCTAACAGAAAAAGTTAAACAAGAAGAAAAAGAAATAAAAACCACAAGAGCATTTAATTATGCTGTGGCATGTGTAGCTGCTATTCTTCTTTTACTACTTATCCCTATCAATTTCAACCAAAAACAAGTAGTATATCGTGCCACATTTGTACCTATCACTGCACTAGACGAAATCGTAATTACCCCAGAAGTAGAGGAAGAAGTGATTTGCACACCATTCCATGCAGTAATTGGTAGTTTCAATACACAGGCTAAAGCACTAAAATTCTTAAATAATCTTCCTAAAGAACTATCAAACAGCAAGATAGTATATTCAGACAATAGATTTAGAATCATTGCAGATAGCTATGAGACAGAAGATTTAGGCAATTTAGGCTTACAAAAAATAGCAAAAAAATATCCTCAATTTAGAGATGTTTGGCTACTAACTTACAATCCATAAGAAAACGATCGTATAATATATTAATATGGACAAGAAAATTTTAATCACTGGCGCAGCTGGTTTTATTGGCTCGCACGTAATTCGTCTTTTCGTTACTAAGTATCCTAACTATATGTGCTACAACCTAGACGCACTTACCTATGCAGGAAACTTGGAAAATCTAAAAGACATTTGTGATCTTCCAAACTATCAATTCATTAAAGGTGATATCACCGATACTGAATTTATAGAAAATCTCTTCCAAGAATATCAATTTGATGGTGTTATCCACCTTGCAGCAGAATCTCACGTAGACCGTTCTATCACAGATCCACTTGCATTTATCCGTACTAACGTAATGGGTACTGCAAACCTACTAAACGCTGCTCGCAACCTATGGAAAGGCAACTACGAAGGAAAACGCTTCTACCACGTTTCTACCGACGAAGTTTACGGTTCACTAGGTAAAGAAGGTTATTTCACCGAAAAAACAGCATACGACCCACGTAGTCCATATTCAGCTTCTAAAGCTAGTTCAGACCACTTTGTACGTGCTTATTTCCACACTTATGGTCTTCCAGTGGTAATGTCAAATTGTTCAAACAACTATGGTGCAAACCACTTC
Source organism: uncultured Bacteroidales bacterium (assembly GCA_937911235.1). Classification (GTDB taxonomy): domain Bacteria; phylum Bacteroidota; class Bacteroidia; order Bacteroidales; family Paludibacteraceae; genus Enterocola. The sequence continues at coordinate 9,545 of CALDPN010000189.1, read as the reverse complement.
CCAGAAAAACTTATTCCACTTTCAATAAACAATATTAAAAACAACAGACCTATTCCTATCTATGGTAAAGGTGAAAACGTACGTGACTGGCTTTGGGTAAACGACCATGCTCGTGCTATCGACACTATTTTCCACAATGGTAAATTAGGTGAAACATATAATATTGGTGGTCACAACGAATGGACTAACATCGACCTTATCCGCCTACTTTGTCAAGTAATGGACAAAAAATTAGGCAGAGAGCCAGGTACTTCAGAAAAACTTATCACATTCGTTTCAGACCGCGCAGGTCACGACTTACGTTACGCTATCGACCCTACCAAACTTCGCGACGAGCTAGGCTGGGAACCATCTCTTCAATTTGCAGAAGGTCTAGAAAAGACTGTAGACTGGTATTTAGAGAACGAAGAGTGGTTAAACAACGTAACTTCTGGTGATTATACAAAATATTACGAAAAACAATATACAAATAGATAATTTTTTCGTATCTTTGCACATTCTAAAAAATAAGATATTTAACTTATAGCGACATGAAAAAACATAATTTTAACGCTGGACCATCTATTCTTCCTCAAGAAGTGATAGAAAACACAGCAAAAGCAGTTTTAGATTTCCAAGGTGAAGGTTTATCAATCCTAGAAATTAGCCACCGTGCTAAATACTTCCAACCAGTATTGGACGAAGCAGAAGCTTTAATGAGAGAACTTCTAGGTATTCCAGAAAATTATTCAATTATCTTCTTAGGTGGTGGTGCTAGCCTACAATTCTGTATGCTTCCATTCAACCTATTAGAAAAGAAAGCAGCATACCTAAACACTGGTGTTTGGGCTAAAAAAGCAATGAAAGAAGCTAAAGGTTTCGGTGAAGTTGTTGAAGTAGCTTCATCAGCTGACGCAAACTACACTTTCATTCCAAAAGATTTCGAAATTCCTGCTGACGCAGACTATTTCCACATCACAACAAACAACACTATCTACGGTACAGAAATTAGAAAAGATATCGACTCACCAGTTCCATTAGTAGCTGATATGTCTTCTGATATCTTCTCTCGTCCACTAGACGTTACTAAATATGCTGTTATCTACGGTGGTGCTCAAAAGAACCTTGCTCCTGCAGGTGTTACTTTCGTTATCATCCGCAACGACGTGTTAGGCAAAGTAAGCCGTTACATCCCTACTATGCTTAACTACCAAACACATATCGACAACGGTTCAATGTTCAATACTCCTCCAGTACTTCCTATCTACACAGCTCTTCAAACCCTTAAATGGTTAAAAGCTCAAGGTGGTCTTGCTGAAATCGAAAAGAAAAACATTGCTAAAGCAGAACTTCTTTACAATGCTATCGATGGCAGCAAAATGTTCGTAGGTACTGCAGCAAAAGAAGACCGTTCATTAATGAACATCTGCTTCGTTATGAAAGACGAATACAAAGATCTTGAAGCAGACTTCATGAAATTTGCTACAGAAAAAGGTATGGTTGGTATCAAAGGTCACCGTTCTGTTGGTGGTTTCCGTGCTTCTACATACAACGCTCTTCCTATCGAAAGCGTACAAGCATTAGTTGATTGTATCCAAGAATTTGAAAAATTACACGCATAATAAAATGAAAGTTTTAGTTGCTACAGAAAAACCATTTGCTAAAGTAGCTATAGATGGTATCAAACAAGTATTAGACGAAGCAGGCTACGAAATGGCCCTTCTAGAAAAATACACAGACAAAAAAGAACTTTTAGACGCAGTTGCTGATGCTGACGCTATCATTATCCGTAGTGATATTGTTGATGCAGAAGTTATCAAAGCTGCAAAACAACTTAAAATAGTAGTTCGTGCTGGTGCTGGTTACGACAACGTTGACCTACAAGCTGCTTCTGCTGCTAACGTAGTAGTAATGAACACTCCAGGTCAAAACGCTAACGCTGTAGCTGAACTTGCTGCTGGTCTTATGGTTTACGCAGTACGTAACCTATTCAATGGTACATCAGGCACAGAACTTATGGGCAAAAAATTAGGTATCCACGCTTACGGTAACGTAGGTAGAAACGTAGCTCGTGTAGCTAAAGGTTTCGGAATGGAAATCTACGCATTCGACGCATTCTGTCCAAAAGAAGTAATCGAAAATGATGGTGTTAAAGCTCTAGACTCAGCTGAAGAACTTTATGAAACTTGCCAATTCATTTCATTACACATCCCTGCAACAGCAGAAACTAAAAATTCTATCAACTATGCATTACTAGAGCGAATGCCTAAAAATGCTGTGCTAGTAAACACCGCTCGCAAAGAAGTAATCAACGAAGTTGAATTAATCAAACTTATGGAAGACAGAGCAGACTTCCGCTATGTAACTGACATTATGCCAGCTGCTAACGCAGAATTTGCTGCACAATTCCCAACACGTTATTTCTCTACTCCTAAGAAAATGGGTGCTCAAACTGCAGAAGCAAACATCAATGCAGGTATCGCAGCAGCTAAACAAATCGTAGGATTTATTCGTGATGGTATTAATAAATTCCAAGTAAACAAATAATTATTTTAAGCTGTCTTTTTCTCGTTGTTGCTTATTCTCGAAATCCTCATTTAGGTAACTAAACTCCGGTTTCTCGAATTGCGCACGCCTAAAAAATCCTAGCTTAAAAGTAATTATTGAAAATATTATCAGAGGTGAACAATTAATTTGTTCACCTCTTTTTTTGCTATATGCTAATTAATTATTAATTTTGCGCTCTATTTTTAAGAACTATGTTTTAAAACATATTTTTATGGGCAAAATTTCTAAAAAATTTAGTTTTCCTATCCCTTTCCTATTTCGTTGTTTAAAGGGATATAATGCTCAACAACTTACCACCGACACTATGGCTGGTATCATTGTGGGTATTGTGGCTATTCCACTTGCTATTGCATTTGGTATTGCTTCTGGTGTGGGACCTACAGAAGGTTTAGTAACTGCTATTATTGCAGGTTTTATTATCTCTTTCTTAGGTGGTACTAAAGTACAAATAGGTGGACCTACTGGTGCATTTATTGTAATTATTTATGGTATTATCCAACAACATGGCCTTATTGGTCTGAGCATTGCCACCATTATGGCGGGTATTATGCTTGTGTTAATGGGCGTATTAAAATTGGGTAATGTAATTAAGTTCGTTCCTTATCCTGTTATCGTTGGTTTCACTGGAGGTATAGCTCTTACTATCTTCTCTACACAAATGAACGATATGTTTGGCTTAGGACTTACAAACATCCCTGCAGACTTCCTTCACAAATGGTGGTACTACTTCCAAAATGTGGATAAAGTGGATTGGGGGTCATTTGCAGTTGGTCTTATAAGCCTTTTAATTATTATATTCTCACCTAAAGTATCTAGTAAAGTGCCAGGTTCGCTTATTGCCATTATTGTGGCAACACTAGGGGTTTGGGCTCTTAAAGAATTTAATATTTGGGAAGGTGCAAAAAATATTGCTACTATTGGCGACTTATATACTCTTCCAGAAGGTATGCCAATGCCATCTATGCCAAAACTTGAACTTGCAGAAGGCGAAACTATTTTAGGTATAGTTCAATCTTTATTCCCTGCTGCATTTACTATTGCTATACTTGGTGCTATCGAATCTCTTCTTTCTGCTATGGTGGCAGATGGTGTTATCGGTGGTAAACACGACTCAAATATGGAACTTATTGGTCAAGGTGTAGCAAACATTGTAGTGCCATTCTTTGGTGGTATTCCTGCTACTGGTGCTATTGCTCGTACCATGACCAACATCAACAATGGTGGTCGTAGCCCTATCGCTGGTATCATTCACGCAGTAGTTCTACTTCTTGTTCTTTTATTATTAGGTAGCCTTGTAGGTCTTATCCCAATGCCTTGTCTTGCAGCTGTGCTTATTATGGTTTCTTACAACATGAGTGGTTGGAAAACATTTGTTGCGCTAGCTAAAAACCCAAAATCAGACTTCGCAGTACTTATGACCACATTTGTTCTTACAGTGGTATTTGACTTAACTATTGCCATTGAAGTTGGTTTAGTTCTAGCTATTATCTTATTCCTAAAACGTACTAGCGAATCTGTTTCTATCAAGGTATTCAGACACGAAATCGACCCTACAGACGAAACAGACCTTGAGCTTCACGAAGATAAACTTAGCATTCCAGAAGGTACAGAAGTGTATGAAATTGATGGTCCATACTTCTTTGGTATCGCAAACAAGTTTGACGACGTGATGAAATCTATCGGCGAAACTGCTAAAGTGCGTATCATTCGTATGCGTAAAGTGCCATTTATCGACTCAACTGGTATTCACAACCTAGAGGCTCTTTGTGAACAATCTGCTAAAGAAGGTATCCAAATAGTTCTTTCTGGTGTAAACGTAAACGTACGTAAAACTTTACATAAAGCTGGCTTCAACAAGGTATTAAAAGAAGAATTTATTTGTTCTAATATCAACGAGGCATTAAAAAAAGCTGAAAGTTTAGTTTAAATAAGCATAAAATAATTATCTTTGTATCTACGTTTATATTAAAGATTAAATTACTATGCCACAGACCTCTAAACGCAGCTGGATAATGCCGCAATCGCCTATTAGAAAACTCGTTCCATTAGCAGACAGAGCTAAAGAACGTGGTGTTAAGGTTTACCATTTAAACATTGGTCAACCAGACCTTAAAACACCTAAAGTGGCGTTAGAGGCCATCAAAAACATAGATAGAAGTATTCTTGAATATAGCCCTAGTGATGGTTATAAATCACTACGTGTGAAACTTGCTGAATACTATCATAGATTTAACATAAACGTAGATTACAAGGATATTATTGTTACTACTGGTGGTTCAGAAGCTGTAAACTTTGCATTTATGGCTTGCTTAGACCCAGGTGACGAAATTATTGTTCCAGAACCTGCTTACGCAAACTATACCGCTTTTGCTATAAGCTGTGGAGCAATTATTAAACCTGTTTTATCTACTATTGAAGATGGTTTTGCTCTTCCTAGCATTGAAAAATTTGAAGAACAAATCACTCCTCGCACAAAAGGTATCTTAATTTGTAACCCAAACAACCCTACTGGATACCTTTACACAAAAGAAGAAATGAATCAAATTCGCGATTTGGTAAAGAAATATGACCTTTACCTTTTCTCTGACGAGGTTTATCGCGAATTCTGTTATACAGATGCTCCATACGTTTCTGCATTCCACCTAGATGGCATTGAAGAAAATGTGGTGCTATTCGACTCTGTTTCTAAACGCTACAGCGAATGTGGTATTAGAATTGGTGCTTTGGTTTGTAAAAACCAATCTGTTAAGGAAAGTGTTATGAAATTCTGCCAAGCAAGACTTAGTCCTCCACTTGTGGGTCAGGTAATTGCAGAGGCTTCTATCGATACTCCAGCAGAATATATGCAAGAAATGTACAACGAGTATCTAGAACGTAGAAACTTCCTTATCGAAGGCTTAAATAAGATACCAGGAGTATATTCAGCTATACCAATGGGCGCATTCTATACTGTGGCAAGACTTCCTATCGACGACTCAGATAAATTCTGTGCTTGGCTTTTAAGTGAGTTTGAATATGAAAAACAAACCGTTATGATGGCTCCTGCTTCTGGTTTCTATACTATGAAAAATGTGGGTTCAAATGAGGTGCGTTTGGCATACGTTCTTAAGAAAGAAGACTTAGAAAAAGCCTTATTCATCTTGAAAAAAGCACTAGAAGTATATCCTGGTCGTACGAAATAATGAATCTCCCACTCTTTATAGCAAGAAGAATACATTTTTCTAAAGAAAACAACAAGAAAAAGGTATCTAAACCTGCTGTGCGCATTGCTCTTGGCGGCATAGCCTTGGGGCTTGCTGTAATGATTCTTTCACTAGCCATAGTGGTAGGATTTAAAAACGAAGTGGGCAGAAAGGTAATGGGATTTGGTTCTCATATTCAAATTACCAGCCTTACAAACAACAGAACATACGACCTACCTCCTATTTCATTTTCAGACACACTTATAAGTGCCATTAAGGCTGTGCCAAATGTGAGTTACACTCAAATTACTGCCACCAAACCTGCTATTATCAAAACTAAAACAGATTTTCAGGGCATTGTGCTTAAGGGTGTGGATGCACATTACAATTGGGACTTTTTTAAAGAGTACTTAAAAGAAGGAGAACTTCCAGTTTATAATGATAGCACTGCTTCAAACGAGGTTTTAATCTCTAAAAAACAAGCTGACGCGCTGAAACTAAGCGTGGGCGACAAGTTTATCTGCTACTTTATTCAAGACCAAGTAAGACTGCGCCAATTTACTATTACTGGCATCTACAGCACAGGACTTGCCGACTTCGACAAATTATTTATTGTATCTGATATTCAACATATTAGAATGCTAAACAATTGGGACGGCCACACAGCCACAAGCATTGAAGTATTTGTAAACAACTTGGATAATTTGTCAGATATTTCATACAATATCTACCTTGCAACTGCCAGAAATTTCACTGGAAATTACAATCCATACTACACCAGAAGTATATATGAACTGCAACCACAAATTTTTGGTTGGCTAAGTCTTTTAGATCTAAACATGGTAATTATCCTTATTTTAATGTTCTCTGTGGCGAGTTTTACTATGATTTCTGGTCTTTTGATTATTATTTTGGAGAAAACCACACTCATAGGCACACTTAAAGTGCTTGGGGCAAACAATTGGACAATAAGAAAAATCTTCTTATATCAAGCCTCTTTCCTTATTGGCAAAGCAATGCTTTGGGGTAATGTGATAGGTCTTGGTATGTACTTCATACAAAAATATCTCAAGGTTGTAAAACTAGACCCTGAAGTTTACTTCGTAGATTATGCGCCTGTGGAGCTTATTCCATGGCAGGCAATCGCACTAAACATTGGCGTGGGGGTTGCAATTCTTTGCATTCTCGTAATCCCTTCATATCTCATCGCCAAAATCTCCCCAGCGAAATCGATTAAGTTTGAGTGATACATAGTTAGGAGTGAGGAGTTAACAGCAAAATGTGTAGGTACCTTTGTAAATAGAAAACAAAAACCAGAGTATCCCCGACTACTCTGAGAAATATAAACATATTATTAATCTTTTTCAACATGAAAAATTACAATTCAAAAGAACTAAACACATCATTACTAAACGAACCATTCGTAAGTTACTACTCTAGAAATCCACAAAAAGAATTTGACCGCATCCAAAAACTTGCCGAAGAGACCAAAGGCATTGTAATGCCATATCTAAACGACAGTTACGTAGAGATACTACAAGTAGAACCACACGATTTTAACAGTAGCGACCCATTAGGCGAAGCAAAGGAATGGGCAGAACAGAATCTTGTTGGCACATATACCTCCCACATTGGAAAACTAGACCAGTTCCAATATAAAATCAGTAAAAGTACCATAAAGAAATACTTAAGTTACAAAGCAACTAATAAGAGTCATAATTTATTAGTTCACTTATCCGCTCTAAAAAAACTACCAAATATTATTGATCTAAGTATAGAAGCAGAAATACATGCAGATTATTCTAAGATAAAAGATGAAAGAACATTAATAAATCCAATAAACGATAAAAGATTGATACATAGATTTTTTGGAGCAATAATGTTTGAATCTTCATTATATAGAGTAAAATTAACTATAATTGAATATAAGCAAACAAATTATCAAAATAAACCATACTCATTTGAAGTAATAAAAATAGAGCTGCTCGACTTATCATCAAACAGCTCTATTCTCGACGTAAAAGTAGCCGACTCATATGAAACAGACCTACTTTCAGTTGCAAAGATATTACAAAATGTTGAAAAATCATACGATAAAGGCAAATTTCTGCTCGAAGAATCTAAAAAAAGCGATGGTTGGGACGCAATTTTCAGAAGGTTCTAAATTCTAGAAAAATTCACCGCAAATAACACTACATTTTCTTCTAGATTTTGGAAATCTAAAACAAAAGCACCCCTGTACGGGGTGCTAGTTTACGGACACTGCACGCAGTGTCCCTACATATTTAAATATTCACAAATCTATAGTAAATTACTTGCTAGCTCTGATAAATAACTTCTTTCGCCTTTAATTAGGTTTACGTGAGCAAAAATGTTTTGACCTTTCATTTTATCAATGGTATAAACCAAACCATTTGAAAGCATATCTAGGTATGGTTGGTCTATTTGTTGCACGTCGCCAGTGAATACCACTTTTGTGTTTTCACCTGCACGAGTAATAATTGTTTTTATTTCGTGAGGAGTAAGGTTTTGTGCTTCGTCCACAATGATATATGCGTCTGAAAGGCTACGACCACGAATGTATGCAAGAGCCTCAATTACAAGCTGACCAGATTGTTGCATTTCAGAAATTGCAGTCAGCTCGCGAGAGTTTGCACCAAATTGGTGTTTAATCACATTTAGGTTGTCAAACAATGGCATCATATAAGGTGCAATCTTGTCTTTTTCAGTGCCAGGAAGATAACCAAGGTCTTTATTTGCAAGTGCCACAATAGGGCGAGCAAGCAAAATTTGTTTGTAGGTATGGCATTTTTCAAGTGCCGCAGCAAGTGCAAGCAGGGTTTTACCAGTACCTGCCTTACCTGTAATACAAACAAGTTTTATATCGTCGTTTAGCAGTGCATTTAGTGCAAAAGCTTGCTCTGCGTTGCGTGCCTCAATGCCGTATGCACGCTCTTTGTTTACACGAGTGGCACATTCAAGGTCGCTATCGTAGCGCGCCATCACACTATTTCTTTCACTTTTTAAGATGAAATATTCGTTTGGAACAATATCGTCTTTAAAAGCAAATTCGCTTATTCCCACAGCCGAAGTAGCATACATTTTGTCGATAATCGCGCTGTCGATGCCATCGTATGTTTCTTGTTCGCGGTCGAAAATATCTTTGTTTGTGATTTTATCGTTGAAATAATCTTCTGCAAGGATACCCACAGAACGAGCCTTCATTCTAAGGTTAATATCCTTTGTAACCAATATAGTTTTGGTTGCAGGGTCTGCATTTTGAATACTTTCTGTAATGGCAAGTATTCTGTGGTCTGGAGTGTTTTCCATAAATGCAGCCTTAAGCGCCTCAGATGGCTCGCGATTTACTACAATAAACAGTTTGCCAAGTCCTTCACCAATTTCAGCTCCTTTTTCGAAGAAGTCGTTGTCGCTAATTTCGTCTAGCTCTCTGGTAAATTGTCTTGCGTTGTAATTTATTTCTTCATTCCCTTTTTTAAATTTATCTAACTCTTCTAGCACAACAATAGGAATGTAAATATCGTTTTCCTGAAAGTTATAAATACACTTGTAATCGTGTAGAATTACGTTTGTATCCAAGATGAAGTTCTTTTTAGCACTCATAGTAGTAAATTTTAGGATTTTAATATTGTAAATTTAATAAAAAAAAGAATTCTTTTGTAATTTTGCATACGAAAAGATATTAACAATGAGTAAAAAAACTCATAAAAAAAGTTGAGTCGTGAATTATAAAGAAACTTTAGATTATTTATTTGTTAAAACTCCTGCCTTTCAGCAAAAAGGTGAGTCTGCATA
>CALDPN010000188.1 GCA_937911235.1 uncultured Bacteroidales bacterium | reverse complement strand
GAAATCTGCTTGAAAGACATGGCTGGTATTGGGCGTCCTGGTTCACTTGGGGAAATCGTTAAAAACATCAAAGCTAAATATCCAGAACTTCCTATCCAATATCACTCACACGCAGGTCCTGGTTTCAGCATGGCTTCTATCCTTGAAGTTTGTAAAGCAGGTTGCGACTACGTAGACGTAGGTATGGAACCACTTTCTTGGGGTACAGGTCACGCAGACGTGTTAGCTGTTCAAGCTATGCTTAAAGATGCTGGCTTCGACGTGCCAGAAATCAACATGGAAGCTTACATGGAAGTACGTACTCAAGTACAAGCTATGATGGACGATTTCTTGGGTTATTACATTCCAGCTCGTAACCGTCAAATGAACTCTCTTCTTATCGGTCCTGGTCTTCCTGGCGGTATGATGGGTAGCTTAATGAACGACCTAAACGACGCTCTTGATAGCCTAAACAAATATTTTGCTAAAAACGGCAAACCAGAAATGACCCAAGACCAAATGCTTATCAAACTTTTCAACGAAGTTGCATACGTATGGCCTCGCGTAGGTTATCCACCGTTGGTTACTCCGTTTAGCCAATATGTAAAGAACTTGGCTATGATGAACGTAATGGCCTTGGAAAAGGGCAAAGAACGTTGGGGCATGATTGCAGACGATATTTGGGATATGCTTCTTGGCAAATCTGGTCGTCTTCCTGGCCCAATCGCTGACGAACTTATCGAAAAAGCAAAACAACAAGGTCGCGAATTCTTCACTGGTAACCCACAAGACTCTTATCCAGATGCTCTAGAAGGTTTCCGTAAAGAAATGGCTGAAAATGGTTGGGAACTTGGCGAAGACGACGAAGAACTATTCGAGCTTGCTATGCACCCACAACAATATCGTCTATACAAATCTGGCCAAGCTAAAGCAGACTTCGAAGCAGATCTAGCTAAGAAGAAAGAAGCTAAAGCTGCTGCTGGTGGTGCTGCTCTTCCTCAAACAGTTGAAGTACAAGTAAACGGTGTTTCTTATAAAGTAACTGTTGGTGAAGCTGGCTCAATGCCTGTTGCTTCTGCTGCTCCTGCTGCCGCTGTTGCTGCTACAGGCGAAGGTAAAGAACTTGCTGCTCCACTAGAAGGTAAATTCTACCTAGTAAAAGCACAAGGCGAACCTGCAGTGAAGGTAGGCGACGTAGTGAAAGCTGGTCAAACAGTTTGCTACATTGAGGCTATGAAAACCTTCAACGCTATTGCTGCTGAATGCGACGGCGTGGTTACAGAAATTTGCTTTAGTGCAGGTGCTGCAGTATCTGAAGATGACGTATTGATGAAAATCAAAGGATAAGAACTATGGGAGAAATATTAAGTAAAATCTATGACATGACAGCCATAGGCGCCATTGTGGAAGATCCTCGCTTCCTTATTATGTACGCCTTAGCTTTCGTCCTTCTATACTTAGGTATTAAGAAGGAATTTGAACCACTTCTTTTAGTGCCAATCGCTTTCGGTGTGCTTATTGCAAACTTCCCTGGCGGTGGCATGGGTGTGCTTGGTGCTGATGGTGAAGGCCTAGTTCACTATATGAAAGATGGTGTAATGGTGGCTAAAAACGTGTACGAAATGTCTCTTCCAGAGATTGCACACGACTTAGGCATTATGAACCTTATTTACTACGCATTAATCAAATCTGGTTTGCTTCCTCCTATCATCTTTATGGGTGTAGGTGCGCTTACCGACTTTGGTCCTATGCTACGTAACCTTAAACTTGCTATCTTCGGTGCAGGTGCTCAATTTGGTATTTTCGCAGTACTTCTAGTGGCTTCTCAATTCTTTACTCTACAAGAAGCTGGTTCACTAGCTATCATTGGTGGTGCCGATGGTCCTACTGCTATCTTTACCACACTTAAACTTGCTCCACACTTGCTAGCTCCTATTGCTATTGCGGCATATTCATATATGGCGTTAGTGCCAGTGATTATTCCACTAGTGGTAAAACTTACTTGCTCTAAAAAAGAACTTATGATTAACATGAAGGAACAAGATAAACTTTATCCTTCTAAAACAGAGTTCAAAAACATGAGAGCACTTAAGATTATTTTCCCTATTGCTGTTACTACCATCGTGGCTATCATTGTGCCAGATGCAGTATCTCTAGTAGGTATGCTTATGTTTGGTAACCTTATCAAAGAAATTGGTGCAAACACTTCTCGCTTGTTTGAAACTGCTTCAAACGGCATTATGAATGCTGCTACCATTTTCCTTGGTCTTTCTGTAGGTGCTACTATGACTGTAGATGCTTTCCTAAACTTCCAAACTCTAGGTATCGTGGCAGGTGGATTCCTTGCATTCGGATTCTCTATCTTTGGTGGTATCCTTTTAGTGAAAGTAATGAACCTATTCAGCAAAAAGAAAATCAATCCACTTGTTGGTGCAACTGGTTTAAGTGCTGTGCCTATGGCTTCTCGTGTAGCTAACGACATCGCTCTTAAATACGACCCTAAAAACCACGTGTTAAACTACTGTATGTCGTCTAACGTGGCTGGTGTGATTGGTTCTGCTGTTGCGGCAGGTATATTAATTTCCTTCTTGGGTTAATCCGCCTTACAAAACAAAATACATTTACAGAGCGTTTGAGGAAAATTCCTCAAACGCTTTTCTTTTTTTATTTAATTTCTTATATTTGTTTTCGTAATGCAAATCAAAAACAAATATATCAACCGATTTCTTCAATCGCGAGTGGTGCGAAACACGAGCGTGCTGCTTAGCGGGAACATCCTCGCTCAAATAATCACGCTGGCGGCATACCCAATCATCTCCCGCATATACTCTCCAGAAGAAATGGGCACACTAAACCTATTCGTTTCTATATTTGCTATACTTGTGCTCCTTGCCAATGCCGAATACCAAAATGTTCTTGTATTCCACAAAAACGAGAAAGACCTCCCTTCTGTGTTGGCTGTTTGCCTTGGCTCCGTAGCCCTCGTTACCACACTTGTGCTACTCACTGTGCCATTTTCGGCAGAGATTTCCTCTATCTTTGGAAGTGAAGACCTAGAGCTTTGGTACTACCTTATGCCAATCTATGTGGCAGCCACTGCTGTTTGGAATATATGCGACAGCCTTATAATAAGAAAGAAACTATTCAAATATATCTCTCTTTACCTTGTGCTTCTTGCCCTATACAACGTGGCGCTAAAGATACTTCTTGGTAATCTGGGTTGGAGCACAGCGGGGCTTATCATTTCTGCGGTGTCTGGTTCGGTGGTTATATTGCTACTCGTTGCCATGTATGCACAGTTTAAAGACAAACTTTTCTCTTCTTTAGGCACTCGCCCTACTTGGCAATCCACCCTTGCTATTGCCCAAGAATACATCAAATTTCCAAAGTTTTCATTAAGCCGTAAAACATTAAATCTGCTAGCAAAATCGCTACCTATCTTCCTTCTTTCTGCACACTTTGGCATGAGAGAAATAGGCCTTTATGGCATGGCACTTATGCTTGCACACACACCAATTAATGTGGCGTGCAGTTCGCTTTATAAAATCATGTTTCGCTTTGTGTCTGAAAAGGTATGGAAGGAAGAAAAAATAATGCCAGTTATTAAGAAATACATTGCCTCTGTGTTTATGGTTGGCGTGCCTGCCTTTGCTTTGCTAGCATTTATTTTGCCCGACATCACAGCCATTCTCCTAGGCGATGAGTGGCGCACCTCTGGCGAGTATATTCGCCTTATGCTACCATGGCTTCTTGCATTTGCCGTGTCGAATGTAATAGATTTCCTTCCTCAACTATTCAAAAAACAAGAGGGTCTGCTCATTTTTGAAGTGGTGGATATTCTATGCAAAGCAAGTGCGCTTGTGTGTGGCATTTGTTTAGGCGATTTCTTTATCACATTAATATTCTTTTTTGCAATTTGCTTTCTAGTAAATGTGGCAAAAATAATTTGGTATTTAAGCATTGCACGTGGATATGAAAAAGGATTGCCTACAGCTTAATTTATCTAGTGCTTGGTCTCTGCATGGTGGAGTGGCTGTTATTGGCTATGCTTTCTTCAATGACACTCTCTTAAGTGGTGTTTCGCTTGCGCGCCACTTTAGCGCGCTGCAAACATTGGAAGAGTTTACCCTTATCTTACAAAAATTAAACGGCATATTCTCTGTAATTATATCAAAAGAAAACTTCACTGCTGCTGCCATAGATACCACCCGTATTTACCCTGTTTTTTACTCTTATAGTAAAGGTAAATGGCAAGTAACAGACAATCCATATTCGCTCATCACAAATGAAAGTAGCATTTTACCTTCTGCACTTGAGCAAATGCGTAGCTCTTTTGCTCCGCTTCAAGGCAAAACATTAGTTGAGGGTATCCTTCAAGTGAAACCATGCACTGCAATAGAGTTTTTATCAGCAGGCGAAACCCAAACAAGCATATATTTCCACTATAATATAAATGAGGGCCAGGTGTGCAAAACAAGCAAATCTCAAGTGCTTTCTGCTTTAGAGAGCGCAGTAAAAAGACTTGTAAAAAGAGCCTCTGGCAAACAAATAGTGGTGCCAATGAGTGCTGGCTACGACTCTCGCATTATACTTTGCCTACTAAAAGAGCAAGGTTACAAAAATGTAATTACATACACAATTGGGTCTAATGACTCTGCCTCTGAGGTGTCTGTTGCAAGTAAGGTGGCGTGTGCCTTGGGTTATGCACATTACCCAATAGACTTAACTAAGGTAGGTGATGAACTAGATTTTTCAGATTTCAATGATTATGTAATGCACTTGGGGGCGCTTACAAACTTTAGTTGGTTGGGTGAATATGCCTCAGTGAAGTGCTTGCAAGCAAAAGGTGTTCTTGAAAAAGATGCTATTTTTGTGCCGGGGCACGCGGGCGATTTTTTCGCAGGTTCGCATTTGTCAAAATCACTCATTGGTGAAACTTCTTCAATCTCTGCCCTTGTTTATGGTATTTTGTTCAACAACTTTGAGGCAAACAAGTCGCTAAAAACTGCTGCCATCAAAAAGGAGTTTAACGCAATGCAGCAGTTTGGCACTTATCCTCCTTCTCTTTACAATGCCTTTGTCTTTGCCAATCGTTTAACTCATTTTATTACCAACTCTGCTCGTGCATTTACTTTTTTTGGCCACGAAGTGCTTATGCCACTTTGGGATATGGAGTTTTTGTGCATAATGCGCTCTCTTTCTATGAAACAGTTGCATCATTGCGCTTTATACAATGAAAGTGTGGAGCAAGTCTTTGAGCGAAATGGTGTAAATTATAAAAAACATCAGTTGCCAACATCTGCTTATCGCAAACAATATATCAAGAATATCATTAGCGCTGTGCTTGCTTCTGCTTTTCTGCAAAAGGCGAAAAGACCTACTCAAGACATTTTGGGTACTTGGCATTTGGCCGAAATGTTATGTAAGCATTTCTCTACCTATAAGAGTAAGGCTCCAAAACCTTATTCTATAAACTCTGCCCTTACCGAGTGGTATATCGGCACTATACAACAATTATTAAACAAAAAATAACTTATGAAAATCCCATTTCTTAGTTCTTTGCTCAACTTAGTGTTTCCAAAACTTTGTGTTTGTTGTGGCGGCTCTCTTATGGAGGGCGAGGAGAATATTTGCCTTACTTGCCTTTACAGTTTGCCTCGCCTGGCCAAACAAGACTACACCGATAATAGGATAATGGACTTATTTTTGGGTAGAGTGAAACTCGAGAAGGCTTTTTCGTGGTGTATGTTTGAAAAGCAGACCTCTGTGCAAAATATTTTGCACCATATAAAGTATAAAGACAAAGACTATCTAGCAAGACAAATGGGGGAGATAATGGCGCGTGAAATGCCCGATTTTTTCGCAGGCATTGATGCAATAGTGCCAGTGCCTCTACATAAGAAGAAACAAAAGATAAGGGGGTATAATCAGTCTCAGGAGATAGCCAAAGGAGTGCAAAGTGTAGTGGGGCTGCCTATATTTTCTGAGTTACTTACTCGTACTCGTTTTAGTGAAACTCAAACTCACAAAAACAAAGACCAAAGGTGGCAAAACGTGCAAGGTCTTTTTTTACTTGAGCCAAACGAAGGCTTTGAGAACAAACACCTTTTGCTCATAGACGACGTGCTCACCACTGGCTCTACTGCCATCGCTTGCCTAGAGGAACTACAAAAAATACCAAATGTAAAATTGAGTTTTCTGTCGTTAGCGGTGGGGAGTTAAAGCAACTCCTAGCTGATATGAACATTACTCGCTACGCTCGTGAATACAGTCTGCACTCGGCATAACTTAAGCAAGCTTAGTTCTGCTCTCGTTTGAACTGTATTTCTTTAAACGCATACCTGCGTTTCGCTCCCGCCTCGTCTTCAATGATTAGGTGCCCGTCGTTTTCCACGTCTATTATCTTGCCTGTGAAAATGCCGTTTTCGTCTTCGTATTTTCTCATCTGATAGTTGAAAAGAAGGTGAGAGAAATACTTTTCACGAAGTGTGTCCACGTCGGCATACACAAGAGAGTAAACCTTGCTGAAGTTTTCTAGAATGCTACCGAGTAGCTCCTCCACCGGAGTCTCTTTACCTATTATATTATATAGTGAAATAGGGTTTGGTGCGTCGCTTTTAAATGTCTGTTGGTTTACATTTAGCCCCAAACCTATAATGCAGGTGCTAATGCCCGCAGAGCATAGGTTGTTTTCTATTAAAATACCTGCTATTTTATCTTCTTTGTAGTAAATATCGTTTGGCCATTTTATAGAGAAGCCTTCGGCAAACGTGTTTAGCACCTCTACTATAGCCACAGATATGGCTTGCGAGATAAGGAATTGTTGTTTGATTGGTAGGGGAGTAGGACGAAGCAAAATACTACATAGAATGTTTTTGCCTGCCTCTGCTTCCCACACGTTGGTGAGTTGTCCGCGACCTTTTCTTTGGAAGTCGGTCATCACCACAGTACCTTCCGTAGCATCTGCCTGCATCAACAACCTCTGCAAAAACGCATTGGTTGAGTCACACTCGTTGATATGTGTTATATTGAAATTCACTCCTAACTCCTAACTCCTAACTCCTCACTCTTCACTATACCTACACACCTGTGACGCTTCGCTCTCGTTTTGCATGCGGTTTACTGCAGTAACTATGTATTTGTAGTGTAGCGGATTTACATCCTCTGGAATAGTATATTCAGTTTCTGTGCCCACATATACTATGCGTGAAGGATCAAATTGGTCTATAAGTCTAGCTCTATAATCGCAAGCATAAACTATATAATACCATGGTTTTTCCATATCGTTGCCGCTATCTTCTGCGTCCCAATATAGTTTAGGCTCTGCACCCATCATTTCAAGTCTTAGGTTGTTTGGCTGTTTAGGCGCTTTGTGGCTAAGTTTTGGATAGTTTGGAGCAATGGCGTGGTGTTTGAAATACTCGGTTTTCAAACTGTCTTTGTATCCATTTTTGCCCGAAAGTAGCATATCACCACTCCAAAAACAGTTTCCACCAATATTTTCTGCCACTCGTGTAGGGTTTAGCTTTTTAGAGATTTGATTTAGGCTTCGTCCAACGTCTTGACCAATAAATGTGTGAACATATTCTACTTTGGTATCTTTCCACCAATTAAATAGTGTGGTATAGTCTGCTGCAGGGTGACCAATCTCCCAATATAGCTGAGGTATAATATAGTCTAGCCAACCGCTATTTACCCAAAGTTGTGTGTCGGCATATAGGTTGTCGTAGTTGCTCAGGCCATTTGTTTCGCTACCTGAAGCGTCTTGTTTTTTATTTCTATAAATACCAAATGGGCTAATACCAAATTTTACGTATGGCTTAATAGACTTAATGGTGGTTGATAGTTCACTCACAAGTTTGTTTACGTTGTCTCTACGCCAACGGTCTATCTCGCCTAGTTCGTAGCCTTTGTTTAGACCATATCTTTTAAAGGTTTCATTGTCTGGCAGTTTAAGTCCTTGAATAGGGTATGGATAGAAATAGTCGTCCATGTGAATGCCGTCTATATCATATCTTTTTACAATATCTGATATCACTTTTACTATATGTTCTCTACTTTCTGGCACTCCAGGGTTAAACATTAGTTGGTTGCCGTATGAGAAAAACATATATCGTTTTTCATAATAGATATGGTGCCAAACCAAACGGTTTTTAGTTTTGTTGGCATTTGCCCTATAAGGATTAACCCACGCGTGTAGTTCCATACAACGTTTATGACACTCTTCTGTCATAAAGTGAAGTGGGTCGAAAAATGGGTCTGGACTTTTACCTTGCTCGCCTGTTAGGAATCTACTCCATGGCTCGTATTCAGACTCATAAAAGGCGTCAGCCTCTGGTCTTACTTGAAACAACACCACGTTTATTCCTAGCTCTTTATATTCGTCTAGTTGTTTTCTTATATACTCTTTCCACTGGTCAGAGGTTAGTTTTGGATACACATTATTATATATGGTATGCATCCACACTCCTCTAAATTCACGTTTTGGTGCTTTGTATGCTGTGGTTACCTCCTGAATTTCCATATTTTGTGGAAGTTCTGCTATAAGGCTTACTGTGTTTGCAGTAGCACGAGAGGCTTTAGCCTTTTTCTTTTTAGGCTTAGCCACCGCACCCATGCAAACAAGCACCGCAAGTAGTATAAGAAAAATTCTATTCATCAATAGTATCTATTGTTGTAAATTATAACCCCTAAATAACTCCTAACTCCTAACTCCTAACTGTTGCACCGCAACTTCAAGTCTTCTTAAAGTTTCTTCTTTACCAATAAATTCAGTAATGTCAAACATGTGAGGGCCTTTACCTTCGCCCACAATGCAAAGACGGAATGCGTTCATCACTTGACCAGTGTGTTTGCCTGCCTCTGCAATCCATGCCATTACTGCTTGTTCTGCCGCTTGTGCACTGAAGTCTTCAAGGGTAGATAGGAATGCACCTAGAGCACGCATATCTTCTGCTGAGTTTTCTTTCCAACGTTTTGCACGTGTTTTTTCGTCGTAGCTAGTAGGTGCCACAAAGAAGTAGTCCACGTTTGCCCAAAGGTCTTTAACAAAGTTGCAACGTGCTTTTGTAAGTGCTACCACTTTTTCTACTTTTTCTACTTCTGCTTTAATGCCTTTTTCTTCAAGTATTGGCATAAATGCAAGTGCAATTTCATTGTCTGATTTCTTTTGTAGGTATTCGTGGTTGAACCATTTGCCTTTTTCGTAATCAAACTTAGCGCCACTTTTGCTCACACGTTTTAGTGAAAACTCACTGATAAGTTCTTCCATTGTGAAGAATTCTTTGTCTGTTTCGCCGTGCCAGCCAAGTAGAGCAAGGAAGTTTACAACTGCTTCTGGGAAGTAACCTGCTTCTCTGTAGCCAGAAGATTTGTCGCCAGTTTTAGGATCTACCCAGTCTAGTGGGAACACAGGGAAACCAAGTCTATCACCATCACGTTTGCTTAGTTTGCCGTTGCCGTCAGGTTTAAGTAGTAGTGGAAGGTGAGCAAATTCTGGTCTTTCCCATCCAAAGTATTTGTAAAGTAGCACGTGAAGTGGGGCAGATGGCAACCATTCTTCGCCACGTATCACATGTGAAATTTCCATCAAGTGGTCATCCACAATGTTTGCAAGGTGATATGTTGGTAGGTCGTCTGCAGATTTGTAAAGCACCTTGTCGTCTAGGATAGAAGAGTTAATCTTCACCTGTCCACGTATAAGGTCGTTTACGATAATGTCTTCACCTGGTTCTATTTTTATTCTCACTACGTAGTTTTCGCCAGCAGCTATTTTTGCGTCAGTTGCTTCTTTACCTAATACTAGTGAGTTGTTCATCATCATACGAGTTTTAGCATCGTATTGGAAGTTTGCTATTTCTGCACGTTTAGCTTCTAGCTCTTGTGGGGTATCGAATGCGATATATGCAAGACCTTTGTCTAAAAGTTCTTTTACATAACCTCTATAAATATCTCTTCTTTCACTTTGTCTGCATGTTGCCACGCCGTTTTCAATGCCTTCGTCGAAACGAATGCCTAGCCATTCAAGTGATTCAATAATGTATTTTTCTGCTCCTGGTACAAAACGAGTAGAGTCTGTATCCTCTATTCTTAAAATCATTTTACCACCGTTTTGTTTTGCAAACAGATAATTGTAAAGGGCAGTTCTTACTCCACCAATGTGTAGAGCGCCTGTAGGACTTGGTGCAAAGCGCACTCTTACTTCTTTCATCATAAAAATTTATTTTCTATTTCGTTACTATTTATTACTACTGATATTTTCTTACCCTGAGTGGTGTAGATTTGATTTTCACACTTCGAAAGTCTGTTTATCAAACTTCTCATTTGGGTTTCGTTTAAAACTGTTCCACCTTTGGTAGCGTTCTTTTCTGCTATCTTTAGGGCTAAGTTCTTTTTTATTTCTGTTTTTACATCTTTCTCATCGGCACACATATCTATAAATTCAGCTAGCACTGCTTCTGCGCTAATGCCGCTCATACTGTTTGGCACTGCTGTAATTTGATATGCGTGTTTGCCGAAACTCTCAAATGTAAAACCAACTGCTTCGAGTTCTTCTTTTATCTCGTTAAAGATAAGGTCTTCTTTAGTGTCTAGCTCCACTGCTTCTGGAAATAGTAGTGGGCTGCTGTGTGTTTCAAGTAGTTGCAATTCTTTTAGAGTTTGTTCAAAGTTTATTTGCAAACTTGCTCTATATTGATCTACTACTTTCATGCCATTACTCACAGGGTAAACAATATATTTGTTTTCTGTTTGTATCATTGTCACAGCACTAAAGTCTTCTATAATCTCAAGTTTAGAAAAATTGCTTTCTACTCTTGATTCACTTATGGTTTCTTTTGCTACGTTGTAAAGACTTTCCCAGTTTTGTGCTGGTTTGTTCGATGTGTATGTTCTCTCCGTTGTGGTATGAAAAGGATTATAATTTGGATTATAACTTACCTTTGGCGGAGCTACAAATTCTAGTGGTTTGCCTGTATAGGCTGGAATATCTGGTGCGTCGTCTTGGTCGAAATCTATGCTTGGCACAGAGTTAGATTTTCCAAGCGCCTCTTTAACTGCAGCAGATAGAATAGGGAAGATGGCTTTCTCATCTTCAAATCTCACTTCGGTTTTTGTTGGGTGAATATTCACATCTATTTTGTCTGCCTTCACATCAAAGAATATAAAGTAAGCAGGTTTCACTTCTGGCATAAGTAGTTTGTCGTACGACATACTTATAGCCTTATGAAAATATGGATGTTGAATATATCTGTTGTTTACAAAAAAGAACTGAGGACAATTTCTTTTAAGTGCAGCATCTGGTGTGCCTATATATCCAGAAATCTTACCCAACGTGGTTTCTATAGAAATAGGCAAGAGTTTTTGATTCCATTTGCTACCAAATAGTGAACAAATGCGTTGCAATCTATTTTCTTTTGGTAGATTAAATACAGTTTTATCATTATGAACCAATGTAAAACTAATATGTGGGTGGGCAAGTGTGATTTGCTCAAAAACAGATACTATATGTCTAAATTCTGTATCGTTTGGTTTTAAGAATTTTCTTCTGGCTGGTACATTATAAAATATATCCCTAACTGTAATATCAGTGCCTTTTGGACAAGTAATACATTCCTGACAAACAAGGTCTGCTGCTGTATATTCCACTCTAGTGCCTAGGGTATCTTCTTCTCTTTTAGTTCTTACCTCTACAAATGCCACAGCAGAGATAGAAGCAAGTGCCTCACCTCTAAATCCCATAGTAGAGAGTGCAAACAAATCGTTTACATCGGTAATTTTAGATGTTGCGTGAGGTTGAAACGCCATTACAGCATCGTCGGCAGACATACCCTTGCCATTGTCTATAATCCTAATAGATGTTCTACCGGCTTCCTTAATGTAAATATCAATTTTGCTCGCACCTGCGTCGATAGAGTTTTCCACAAGCTCCTTCACCACAGAAGCTGGGCGTTGCACCACTTCTCCTGCAGCAATCTGGTTTGATACTACTTCTGGTAATATGTGTATTATATTTTCAGACATAATTTAAAAATAGGTAAACAGCCAAGGCTACCACGCCTATCATTACTCCTACCTTAGTTTTGTATGTTTTTTGTATTCTAGAGTCTTCTAAACTTTCTCTAAATTTTCCACGAATGGCATCTTCAAAAGAATGCTTTTTCATATTTTCGCTTTCCATTTGTAGCTCTTTGCGCACTCTCTCTTCAGATTGTTGAAGTCTCTCCTTATGCTCATCGTAGTATCGTGGCTTAAGGTTAAACTGACGTGGTTTTCTTAATTTAAAAAATCCCATAAATTTTAATTTATTTGAATATTACGTAATGCTTTCGCATTACGTGATTACAGGCGTCGCTCGGCAATGCTTAAGCAAGCTTACCATTGCTCTCACTAGCACTGTAATTCAACAAATATCGGGCAGTGGTCTGAGTGAACCACTTGTTGCCAAATCTCTGCTTTCACTAGTTTGTCTCTCATTGGCTCAGACGCCATGTGATAGTCTATTCTCCAGCCTGCGTTTCTGCTTCTAGAATTAAATCTATAACTCCACCAACTATATTGCTCTGCACGGCTATCAAATACCCTAAAGGTGTCTATCATTCCGCTCTCGATAAACTCTGTTACCCACTGACGTTCTTCAGGCAGGAAACCAGATACACCCTTTTGTCTTTCTGGGTGATTAATATCTATTGGAGTGTGGGCAATATTATAGTCGCCACAAACAATGATGTTAGGTCTTTCTTTTCTTAGCTCATCAATAAACACTTTGAAATCTGCAAGGAACTCCATCTTAAATGCCTGACGCTCCTCACCAGATGTGCCCGATGGAATATACACGCAGATAAGGGTAAAATCACCGTAGTCGGCTCTTATCACCCTGCCTTCTGAGTCGTATTTTTCATTTTCCATGCCGTAAACCACATTGTCTGGCTTAATCTTTGAAAATATAGCCACACCACTATAACCTTTTTTCTCTGCGCAGGTGAAGTAGCAGTTGTAGCCAAGCTGTTCAAATGCCTTTGCGTCTATTTGGTCTGCTTGGGCCTTGGTCTCTTGTAGGCAAAGCACATCCACGTCTGCCTCGCCAAGCCAAGAAACAAGTCCTTTGCCAATGGCAGCTCTAATGCCGTTTACGTTATATGAAACTATTTTCATTTTTTAGTTTGATTTTCTTTTACCTTTTTAAATAGTTCAGATGCGAAAACTAGATTGTCTAAGTTTTCGTTGTTTGAGTCGAAGATAGTATCCTTGCTACCTTCCCAACCTTTTTCTCCTTTGTGAATGAATAAGATTTTGTCACCAATTTCCATCACAGAGTTCATATCGTGGGTATTCACAATAGTGGTAATATTGTTTTCACGAGTAATCTCTTGAATAAGTTGGTCTATAGTAAGCGAAGTTTTAGGGTCTAGACCAGAGTTTGGTTCGTCGCAGAATAGATAAGTAGGTTCAAGCACAATGGCACGAGCAATAGCCGCGCGTTTTTGCATACCACCACTTATCTCAGAAGGGTATAGTTTTGCAGCATGAGAAAGTCCTACGCGGTCTAAACAAAATGCCACTCTCTTTTCCCATTCTTTTGCAGTTTTGTCTGAAAACATTTCAAGTGGGAAACGCACGTTTTCTTCCACTGTCATAGAGTCGAATAGTGCAGAACCTTGAAATAGCATACCAATTTCTTGTCTTAAACGAGCAGTTTCTTTATTAGACATCTTTGTGAAGTCTCTACCGTTGTAAAGAATTTGACCTTTATCCACTTGGTGAATACCAATCACACTCTTCATAAGCACAGTTTTACCAGAACCACTTTGACCAATAATAAGGTTGGTCTTGCCTGCTTCAAAGGTAAAAGAAATGTCTTTAAGCACTTCTTTACCATTAAATGATTTATATACGTTTTTAACTTCTATCATACTAGTAAAATATCAGTTAGTAATACATTTAGTAGTAGAATAATAATACTACTGTTAACTACGGCGTTGGTACTTGCTTTACCCACGTCTAATGCGCCACCGTATGCATAGTAACCATAATATGATGACACAGATGAAATCACAAATGCAAAGAAAAGTGATTTAATAATAGAGTAGGTTACATAAAATGGTTCAAATGCATATTGAATACCTAACACATATTTTGAAGGAGAGATAATTCCAGAGAATGAAATTAAATATCCACCCAAAATACCAACAAACATACTAAATATTACTAGCACAGGCATAATGGTTACAAAGCCTAAAATTTTTGGTAATATTAGATAGTTTGGAGCATTCACACCCATTATTTTTAGAGCATCAATTTGCTCGGTAATACGCATTGTGCCAATCTCAGATGCAATATTGGAACCAACCTTACCAGCCAATATCAAACAAAGGATGGTAGATGAGAACTCTAAAAGTAGAGTGTCACGAGTGGTAAGACCAGTTACGTATGCAGGTAGAAGTGGGTTTTCTGTATTTAATACCATTTGCATTGTAATAACCGCACCAATAAAGAATGAGATTATAATTACAATACCAAGAGAGTCCACCCCTAGTTTTTCCACTTCTTTAATGTATTGTTTGCCAAGCAAACGCCATCTTTGAGGAAGTTTAAATACTCTTTGCATTAGCAGAGAATATCTTCCTACATGTTCAATTATATTCATAATTTTAGTTTTTAATACGCATTAAATTTTTCAACAGCAAAACTTCCGTCTTTTTTGTCAACTACCAATACATAATATCCTTTATTTAGATTTGGGATATTTTCTCCTTGTTTAAGAGTACAATAATTTCTACCGCTAATGTCGAAAATTGAAACTTGTACAGCATCATTCCAAATTTCAGGATTTAGATTGTTGCCAATTACAAAGTTGGAAGATTTAGCTTCATTTTCCTCTATACTTGTAGGTTCTTTGTGTTCTTTTGTATAAACGTAAAGGATAAAGTTATATCCCAGCTCATTTGCAGGCTTCCATCCTCTGTTTATATAGAACCACTGATTTTCATTTTGTTCTATAGTGCAGTATCCTGCTTTTTCAGATTCTGTAGCTACAGGGTAAATCTTATCAGAGGTATATGTTATTTCAAATAGGAGAGTGTCACCATTAGAAACTAAATTATTTTTAAGTTTATGTAAGTGAAGTCCTGGATATTTAACAGTTTCTTCTTCCCCTATATAAAGTTTCTCATTGCTTTCGTCAGAAGTTTGTACTATAAATTGCACTTTTGTATTTGGATTTTGTATGTAAGTTGCTAAATATTCAATTGTTTCACCCTCTTCAATATAATGAGCAATAAGAATAGTATGTGCTCTATTCTCACCACCAATTAGTCCCATACTTGTACCTGTGATACCTGCTGTGTTGTATGTATATACTTTAGAAATATCATTTGTGTTAACAAATGAATTTAGTGATACACAAGATTTAGAAATATAGTAGTCATTGTAACTCACCCAAAATGTTCCATTGTTACCCCAGTTTGGACCCCATGAGTTTTTAACCAACCAACATCCTTTAGTGTCATCCCAACCAATAATATTTACTGCGTGGTTTGTAGCATAAGGGTCCCCTTGAGTAGGGTTGTGTGTATAGCAATAGGTTTTAGAACTTGAATTAAAAAATTCATCTTTGTAATATACGCTAGACATTACAGAACCATATTGCATAATTGCTTCTTTAATAGCAACCTTATCATTGGTAGGAAGGTCACTTGTAGATAAGATATAGCCAGCAATGTCTTCTTTACTGTAAACAGGACATTCATAGTCTTTATCACTAAACTCACCTACTTTACTAGCATAAACAGGAGCTTTCAGTAAAGCATTTGTAGAAATAGCAATATACTCGTTACCACCAGTCTTAATGTCTAGGTTTAAATAACCAATCGCACAGTTTGGATAAATTTGAGGAGCTAGGTATCCTGTTTCAAATCCGTTTTTATAAAATAATGCTTGCGCAACATCAGTTGCAGTAAACGCCCAACAACATCCGCTTTCACCTTGGTCTCTAGATGGTAAAATAATACCATATTCTCTAGAGTCATATTCCAGAGGGAAAGAAGCACGTTTGTGGGCAACTGTGTAGTCATGTAAGTCAAATGGGGCAGGAGAGTAAGAATATACTCCTAACGAAAATACTATGCCCGCAAAGAATAAAATAATCTTTTTCATAATATATTTTTTATTTCTTAATTTCAGGATAAGCTATCCTTGTATGATAGATGTTTTTAAGTTTTTCCTTTAAAATTTCTTTTGCTTCACCTATCTCTTTTAGAGTGATAGGCGCTCTATCTAAATAATGCTCTATAATTTGAGCATCCACTATCTTGTCCACAAGTTTGTTTATGCTTTCGTCGTTGTACTCTGGCAAACTTCTAGAAGCAGCTTCCACAGTGTCGCACATCATTACGATAGCTTGTTCTTTTGTATATGGATTTGGTCCAGTATAGCTAAACTTGTTTATATCCACCTCTTCGTCTGGGTGCTCGTTTACATATTGGTTGTAGAAATATCTAGTAACACTCTTACCATGGTGAGTTTCAATAAACTCAATTATGCTCTTAGGAAGCCCAAAGTCTTTAGCAATTTTTACGCCATCTTTCACGTGGTTGGTGATAATGATAGAACTTTCTTCTGCATTAAGTTTATTGTGTGGATTGTTGCCCTTGGCTTGATTTTCTACAAAGAAAGGAGGGTTGCTTATTTTGCCCACGTCGTGATATAGCGCACCAACTCTTGCAAGAAGTGGGTTTGCTCCAATTTTGTTTGCAATTTCCACTGCAAGGTTAGACACCTGTGTGCAGTGTTGGAATGTGCCAGGAGCAGTTTCAGAAAGTTTTCTCATTAGTGGAGTGTTTATATCACTAAGTTCAATAAGTCTCACATTAGAGATAAAACCAAATATTTGTTCTATGATATAAATAAACGGATATGCAAAAAGTAGCAATAGACCATTTATTAGGAAGAACACAAAGTTTATCCAGTTTACAACAAATATACTAGAATCTGATATTAAACCATATCCCAAGAAGAATAGACAATAAGTGAAGAAAATAATAATTGCAGTTCTCACTAGTTGTGAACGTTGAGAAAGGTCTCTTAGAGTACTAATAGTTACCATACCAGCCGTAGCCTGTAGCAGCACAAACTCAAAAGGAGATGGCACCACTATCGAGGAAATGAAAATGGTAATATAGTTTGCATAAAGCGCAGTTCTAGTGTCGAAGAACGTACTTACTATAATTGGCAATATAGCAAACGGTATTATGTAAATAAGAGAAGGCGAAGCGTATGTGATAATAAGCGAAGTGCCACCACAGAATGCCACAATCATAAGAAGTAGTAGGGTAACAATTCTCTTACTATTGTAAAATTGCTTTCTAAATAGTCTCAAATAAACATAAAATAGAGCCATTAAGCAAACAATAAGAAGCGAACGACCAATTAAAAGTTTAGAACGTTCGTTGAATGTTTGTCCTTGCTTAATGTCTTTTTCCTTGCTAAGAGAGTTTAGAATTTTAGCCTTTTCCTCTGTAACAATATCCCCTCTGTCTATAATTCTTTCACCCATTTGTACCATACCCTCAGAGATAGAAATATTATTGATACGCTCAGTTTTTACCATATTTGTGGTAGTGGCATCGTATAATACATTCGGGGTAATGTATGATTCTATCTTCCAAAGAGAAAGCCATTGAGTACTAATGCTAGCAGGAAGATTTCTTTTTAGATCAGCAAATGCAGACGAAGGAGTGTAAACATTTACAATAGATTTTGCAGAAATTATCTTGTCTTTCTCTAGCATAATGGTACTGTCTTTATGTGCAGTAGCCACCTTTAGGTCGTTTATCGAGATAATGCCTTCGTTGTAAATATCTTTAAGTTTTACTTTGATATAACTCAAAGCAGTAGAATCTTCGGCAGTAAGAGTGTATTCACTTCTGAGTTTGTTTTCAAGTTTAGTTAAATTTTCTACCTCAGAATAATACACAGTAGAGTCATAATTAAAGTATGATGCCGATGTTTCTATATTTTTTCTCTCTATAGCAAGGTCGTTAGAAGTTTTGTAGATAGGAAAGTCGAAAGGCGCTGTTAAAAGCTCGTTTTGCCATGGCTTGCCTATTTCAAACTGAAATGGGTCTAGAGAAGTAGTAGGCAATAAAAGGATAATCACCACTATAGAAATGATGAAAAATCCGTTTTTATAAATCTCGTCCCATATTTTCTGAGTTTTTTTGCTCATATTGTTTGTGCATTAATTTTAGTTTGCAAAGATAGTGAAATATTGGTAATTTTTATTAAATTTGCACCTTATTATATAAGAATTAACATTATGAAAGACGAAAAAGTTAAAACTCAACTAAATATTGAGATTCCAGCAGACCTAGAAGAAGTGTATTCAAACCTTGCAGTTATAGCTCATTCATCAAGCGAATTTGTTATGGATTTTATTAGAGTTATGCCAAATATGCCTAAATCTAAAGTGAAATCTAGAATAATCATGAATGCAGAACACGCAAAAAGACTAATGTATGCGCTTCAACAAAACATAGAAAAATACGAACAACAATTTGGCGAGATAGTTTTACCTGAAAATAGAAAGACTATGCCAATTTCTAATTGGGGGTTTAAAGGGGAAGCGTAGTTCGGTTAGAAGTTAGGAGTTAGGAGTTAGGAGTTGAGTGGTAAGTTAAATATACAAATGGGCAATAAATCAATATTTTAGCAAAAAAAGTTTAGTAAAGTTTTGTAGATTAAAATTATTTCCGTACCTTTGCAACCCAAATCCGTGTAGAAGGAAAACAATACAAATAATTAATATAATTTAACTAAACTTTTAAACAATGCCTACTATTCAACAATTAGTAAGAAAAGGAAGAACAGCCTTGACAGAAAAGAGCACAGCTCCTGCATTGGATGCATGTCCTCAACGTCGTGGTGTTTGTGTGAGAGTTTACACAACAACTCCTAAAAAACCAAATTCGGCATTACGTAAAGTGGCACGTGTTCGTTTAACCAACCAAAAAGAGGTTAACTCTTACATTCCAGGTGAAGGACACAACCTACAAGAACACTCTATCGTAATGATTCGTGGTGGTCGTGTTAAAGACCTTCCAGGTGTACGTTATCACATCGTTCGTGGTACTTTAGATACTGCAGGTGTAGCAAGCCGTACACAACGTCGTTCAAAATATGGTGCTAAACGTCCTAAACCAGGTCAAGCTCCAGTTGCTGCAAAAGGCAAGAAAAAATAATTAAAGAATAACAGTTATTAATACTGTTTTGGTTTGAGTCCCTAGTGGACAAGGTTGAGTAAATTAGTTCAGCGGAACTTTTTGAAGACGAAAGGCAACCCAAAACGGAAAAATTTAAAAACAATGAGAAAAGCTAAACCAAAGAAAAGGGTCGTATTACCAGATCCTGTTTTCGGCGATGTTATGGTTAGTAAATTTGTTAACCACCTAATGTACGATGGTAAAAAAACTATCGCCTATACTATTTTCTACTCTGCCTTAGAAGTCGTTAAAGGCAAAATGGCTAATGAAGAAAAGCCAGCTCTTGAAATTTGGAAAAAAGCTCTAGAAAACATCACTCCACAAGTTGAGGTTAAATCTCGTCGTATCGGTGGTGCTACTTTCCAAGTTCCTACAGAAATACGTCCAGAACGTAAAGAATCAATTTCAATGAAAAACTTAATCCAGTACTCTCGTAAAAGAGGCGGTAAAACTATGGCTGATAAACTAGCAGCTGAAATCGTTGACGCTTATAATATGCAAGGTGCTGCTTACAAACGTAAAGAAGATATGCACAAAATGGCAGAAGCTAACCGTGCATTCGCTCACTTCCGTTTCTAATTTTTAAATACAAAGAAAAATGGCAAAAGCAGATTTAAAATACACCAGAAACATTGGTATTATGGCGCACATCGATGCTGGTAAAACAACCACATCAGAACGTATCCTATTCTATACCGGTTTAACACACAAAATCGGTGAGGTACACGATGGTGCTGCTACAATGGACTGGATGGAACAAGAACAAGAACGTGGTATTACTATTACTTCAGCAGCTACTACCACTTTCTGGAACTATAAAAATGACAAATATAAAATCAACTTGATTGACACCCCAGGGCACGTTGACTTTACAGTGGAAGTAGAACGTTCACTTCGTATTCTTGACGGTGCTGTGGCTGCATTCTGTGCTGTAGGTGGTGTAGAACCACAATCAGAAACAGTTTGGCGTCAAGCTGACAAATATAGCGTGCCACGTATTGGTTACGTTAACAAAATGGACCGTTCAGGTGCAGACTTCTTCGACGTAGTACGTCAAGTTAAAGAAGTTCTTGGTGCTAACCCAGTAGCAATCCAAATTCCTATCGGTGCAGAAGAAACATTCAAAGGTGTAGTTGACCTAGTTAAAATGAAAGCTATCGTTTGGAACAACGAAACTATGGGTGCTGACTACTCAGTTGAAGAAATTCCAGCAGACTTAGTTGCTGAAGCAGAAGAATGGCGTGCTAAAATGCTAGACGCTGTAGCTGAATTCGACGACGAGCTAATGGAAAAATACTTCGAAGATCCAGAATCAATCACAGAAGACGAAATCAAACGTGCTATCCGTAAAGGTACTCTAAGCATGTCTATGACTCCAATGATTTGTGGTTCTTCATTCAAAAACAAAGGTGTACAAACTATGCTAGACTCTGTTTGTGCTTACCTTCCTTCTCCAATGGATACAGAAGAAATCATCGGTCACGCAGCTGATGACGAAAATGTACAAATCGTACGTCATCCAAACGAAGACGAACCACTTTGTGCATTAGCGTTCAAAATCGCTACTGACCCATACGTAGGTCGTCTATGCTTCTTCCGTGTATATTCAGGTAAAATCGACGCAGGTTCTTACATCTGGAATGCACGTTCAGGCAAAAAAGAACGTATCTCTCGTATCTTCCAAATGCACTCAAACAAACAAAACCCAGTTGAAACAATTGGTGCAGGTGATATAGGTGCAGGAGTAGGTTTCAAAGATATCCGTACAGGTGACACACTATGTAGCGAAGATATGCCAATGACTCTTGAGTCTATCGACTTCCCAGATCCAGTTATCGGTATCGCTATCGAACCAAAAACTCAAAAAGACTTAGACAAACTAGGTAATGGTCTTGCAAAACTTGCTGAAGAAGACCCAACATTCACAGTTAGAACTGACGAACAATCTGGTCAAACTATCATCAGCGGTATGGGTGAGCTTCACCTTGAAATCATTATCGACCGTCTAAAACGTGAGTTCAAAGTTGAATGTAACCAAGGTCGTCCTCAAGTATCTTACAAAGAAGCTATCACCAACACAGTTGACATCCGTGAAGTTTACAAAAAACAATCAGGTGGTCGTGGTAAATTCGCTGATATGGTACTTAAAGTTGGTCCAGCTGACGAAGATTTCCAAGGCGAACTTCAATTCATCGACGAAGTAAAAGGTGGTAACATTCCTAAAGAATTCATCCCTTCTATCCAAAAAGGTTTCACAGCAGCTATGCGTAATGGTGTGCTTGCAGGTTACCCAGTTAACCGCCTAAAAGTAGTAGTAGTGGACGGTTCTTATCACCCAGTGGACTCTGACCAATTATCATACGAAATTTGTGCACAAATAGCATTCAAAAACGCTTGCGCTAAAGCTAAACCAGTTCTTCTAGAACCTATCATGAAAGTGGAAGTTGTTACTCCAGAAGAAAACATGGGTGATGTTATCGGTGACTTGAACAAACGTCGTGGTCAAGTTGAGGGTATGGAAACCAGCCGTTCTGGTGCACGTGTAGTAAAAGCTAAAGTACCTCTAGCAGAAATGTTCGGTTACGTAACAGCTTTACGTACTATCACATCAGGTCGTGCTACTTCTTCTATGGAATTCTCTCACTATGCAGAAGTTTCAACCGCTATCGCTAAAGCAGTATTAACAGAAGCTAAAGGTAGAGTAGACTTATTATAATAAAATAACCGAGTAGAGGGTTAGTAAATGATTCTTAACCCTCTCTCTTAAATAAATAATTAAAAATGACACCAAAAATTAGAATCAAACTTAGATCTTACGATTTCAATTTAGTAGACAAATCTGCTGAAAAAATCGTTAAAACAGTAAAAGCAACAGGTGCAGTAGTAAGCGGTCCAATTCCATTACCAACTCACAAACGTTATTTCACTGTAAACCGTTCAACTTTCGTTAATAAGAAATCTCGCGAACAATTCCAATTGTTCTCTTACAAACGTCTTATTGACATTCACAACTCAACTTCTAAAACCATTGACGCTCTAATGAAATTAGAATTACCAAGTGGTGTACAAGTTGAAATCAAAGCGTAATTTATATTTTACAAATCATTTAATAATACATTGAAATGCCAGGATTAATAGGAAAAAAAATCGGAATGACATCCGTTTTCAGTGCTGATGGTAAGAATGTACCATGCACTGTTATCGAAGCTGGTCCTTGTGTTGTTACCCAAATCAAAACCCTTGAAAAAGACGGTTATGAAGCTATCCAATTAGGTTTCTCTGAAAAATCAGAAAAACACACTAACAAAGCTGAAGCAGGTCTTTTCAAGAAAGTAGGTGTAGCTCCACAACGCCACTTGGTTGAGTTCAAAGGATTTGAAGGCGACATCAAAGTAGGTGACGTTATCACCGTAGATATGTTCGCTGATACCTCTTGGGTAGACGTAATCGGTACCTCTAAAGGTAAAGGTTTCCAAGGTGTTGTTAAACGTCATGGTTTCGGTGGTGTAGGTCAATCTACTCACGGTCAACATAACCGTTTAAGAGCTCCAGGTTCTATCGGTGCTTGTTCTTACCCAGCAAAAGTGTTTAAAGGAATGCGTATGGCAGGCCAAACAGGCAATGCACGCGTTACCGTTGAAAACCTTGAGATTTTAAAATTGATTCCTGAAAATAACCTTATCTTAATCAAAGGTTCAGTTCCAGGAGCAAAAGGTTCAATCGTAATAGTAAATAAATAATGGAACTAAGTATATATAACATCGAAGGAAAAGACACCGGCAAGAAGATTTCATTAGATGAATCTATCTTCGGAATTGAGCCTAACGATCACGCTATCTACTTAGATGTGAAACAATACATGGCTAACAATCGCCAAGGTACTCACAAATCTAAACAAAGAAGCGAAGTAGCTGGTAGTACACGTAAGTTAGGTCGTCAAAAAGGTGGTGGCGGTGCTCGCCCTGGTGATATCAAATCACCTGTTCGTGTAGGTGGTGGTCGCATATTTGGTCCAGTGCCACGTGATTACAACTTTAAACTAAATAAAAAAGTTAAACAATTAGCACGTAAATCTGCGCTTTCATACAAAGTTAACGAAAACGCTCTAGTTATTGTTGAAGACTTCACTTTTGAAGCTCCAAAAACTAAAGAATTTATAGAGTTTACAAAAAATTTGCAAGCTGCTGATAAAAAGTTACTTTTAGTTTTATCAGATCAAAATAAAAATGTATATTTGTCAGCTAGAAATCTTCCAAAAGCAAAAGTTATAACTGTTTCAGAATTAAACACTT